>JAJFFM010000048.1 GCA_021776675.1 Robiginitomaculum sp. | reverse complement strand
ATAGATGATGAGCCGTTCGCTTCCATAATTTCAGATACTAAACGGATTGTGTACGGAAATTCTTCGTCGCTTGGCAGAACAGCAGCAAGAGCACGCTGAGCCAACTTACCATGACCATATTCGCGGCGAGACGTGCCGCGCAAAAAGCGGGCTTCACCAACAGAGTAAGGCGGGAAATTATAGTGAAGCATAAATTTGTTCTTAATCGTGCCCGTTAGCTGATCAACAAATTGCTCATCATCTGACGTACCCAAAGTCGTCACGCAAAGCGCTTGCGTTTCGCCGCGTGTAAACAGAGCAGAACCATGTGTACGCGGTAGGATACCAGTTTCGGAAACGATTGGACGAACTTGGTCAAGTTTACGGCCATCAATACGTTTCTTGGTTTTGATAACGCTTGAACGCACAACATTGGATTCAACAGATTTAAACGCATCAGAAAATACGCCGCCGTTCATACCCTCAGGGTTGTCATCAGATGCGATGAGTTCCGCACCTTTATCACGGGCTTGCGAAAGCGCAGCTTGACGTTCCATTTTGTCAGTTTTCTTGTAAGCTTTAGCAATGTCTTTCTCGAGGAGTTTAGCAACAGATTTTTTCTCGTCCGCAAAATCAGGAGCTTGGAAGTCCCAAGGCTCTTTGGCGGCTTTCTCTGCCAGTTCGATAATCGCATCGATAACAGGTTGATAGCTTTCGTGAGCAAACTCAAGAGCGCCAAGCATTTCTGCTTCGGTCAATTCTTTAGCTTCACTTTCCACCATCATGACGGCGCCAGACGTACCAGCAACAACGAGATCTAGTGTGCTATCTTCCATTTCTTGAATGCTTGGTTGTAGGACATATTCACCGTCGATGAAGCCAACGCGTGCCGCTCCAATTGGGCCCATGAACGGAACACCGGACAAGGTAATTGCTGCAGAACCTGCGATCATGCCAAGCACATCAGGCTCACATTCAAGATCGTGCTGAAGCACAGTGATGATAACCTGAGTTTCGCTCATAAAGCCTTTGGCAAACAAAGGACGGAACGGACGGTCGATCAAGCGGGAGATTAAAGTTTCGCGTTCGGTTGGACGACCTTCACGTTTGAAATAGCCACCCGGAATTTTGCCGGAAGCATAAAATCTTTCTTGGAAATTTACAGTCAACGGGAAAAAGCTTTGTCCCGGTTTGGCTGAACGTGCCGCACAAATAGTTGCGAGCAATACAGTTTCACCGTAAGTCGCAAGAACTGCGCCGTCGGCTTGGCGAGCCATGCCGCCAGTTTCTAATTTAAGGGTTTTTCCGCCCCATTCGATTTCTACAGATTGTTTATTAAACATATTTTCGTCTTTCACATACATGGAGCACATCTTCCAATATTGATG
The DNA here is from genome assembly GCA_021776675.1 of Robiginitomaculum sp. Classification (GTDB taxonomy): domain Bacteria; phylum Pseudomonadota; class Alphaproteobacteria; order Caulobacterales; family Maricaulaceae; genus Robiginitomaculum_A. The sequence continues at coordinate 30,768 of JAJFFM010000048.1, read as the reverse complement.
TAGCTCCTTGGGCTATTTTGCCCCTAGTTTTGGCTCTTTCATAGAGCCCTTACATAATTAAAAAACCGTCCCCCAGAATTAGGAGACGGCTTATTTTTGGTGATGCGCTTAACGGCGCAGCCCCAGACTTTTGATAAGGTCATTATAACGACCCTCATCTTTTTTCTTGAGGTAATCAAGCTGTGTCCGGCGTAAGCTCACCATAGCAAGCAGACCGCGACGGGAATGATTATCTTTTTTATTTGTTTTGAAGTGCTCAGTCAGATTGACGATGCGTTCCGTAAGGATAGCAACTTGCACTTCTGGTGAACCGGTATCGCCCTCTGATTGGGCATATTTTTTAACGAGCGCAGCTTTGCGCTTTGGTGTAATCGACATCGTATTCTCCTATTAAACGACTACAAATTAAATACGCGTTTCGGACTTAACTGCCCGGCCCGCGCCTCACATAGAGCAATTTCTACGCCCTCAAACTTTGCCAATACCATCCGGCTTGCATCCCTATCTCCGATAATACGGGGACGAAACGAGGCCTTCAAACTTGTAAAAATTGAAGGGTGTAGGACAATTGCTCGTCCTTGCTTCAAATCAAATTGCTCATTTTCGTTCACGGCCAGCACCGGGATGTCGTCCAGTGCGGTCGAAAGCGGGAGCAATCCCTCTGTTGCGCGCGCCTTATGGCGCAATTCTTCTAGCGCGTCTAGTGAAAAAGACGCATCCTCTATAAAGGCGCCAACCCGTGTACGGCGTAAGGTTTTAACCGATCCTTCGGTGCCGAGCACAAAAGCCATATCGCGGGCCAAAGACCTAATATATGTGCCTTTACCGCAATCAACGCGTAATTTTGCGCTATTTTTATATACCGCGAGAATTTCGAGATCATCTATTTGAACGGGGCGCGGTATCATTTTGGGGACAGCCCCAGCTCTCGCCAAATCATATGCCCGCTTACCATCTATTTTAATGGCAGAATACGCAGGTGGTATTTGGCTGATCTCGCCAATAAATTCAGGTAATATATCTGTAATTGCCTGCTCAGTTGGTCGCACGTCTGATACGGCGATTATATCGCCTTCTGCGTCTAATGTATCCGTGCGTTCACCCCACTTAATCTCAACTTCATAGGTTTTTTTGGCTTCCACCAGATAAGGCATGGTTTTTGTGGCATCTCCGAGCGCGATGGGCAATACACCACTGGCTAGCGGATCCAATGTTCCCGCATGGCCAGCTTTCTGTGCGCCAAAAATCCAGCGCACTTTACCAACCGCTTGGGTTGAGGTCATACCCAATGGTTTATCAAAATTGACCCAGCCATGCACCGGATTGCCTTTTCTGCGTCGTGCCATTATATTTATCCCACTATCTTTATCCTACTGAACTAAGCGCCATTATCACCAAATTAGCGATTTGCTAACCCTTTATTTCGACCAATAATTAACGGCGTCTTTTCATCGCGTTTTCATGAGAATGTGTTTTTTTGGTATCTGAGATATTTAGCTTCATTGTGAATGTAGGGGATGAGTGTGAGAAAAGGTACTATAATTACGTTAGGTGCGTCCGCGGCTTTTGGCGTTTTAGCAATTGTGTTAGCGCGGGGCTTTATCAATACTGCCATCACTACGCAATATGAGCAGGCACGGGCCGAAGCTGTCAAAACTCCGAAGCAAACAGCAAAACTCAAAACCGTTTCTGTTATGGTTGCAGATATGAAGTTAATGCCGGGCACACCCTTGACCGAGCAGTCCGTCAATCTTGTGCCGTTTCCTGCCAAATCTGTTCCCAAAGGCAGTTATAAATCTTACGAGACCTTATTTTTGGAGCCAAATAACCCATCAGTAGTTCTAACACCGATAGCACAGGGTGAGCCAATTTTAGCTTTTAAACTAAGTGCTCCGGGTGGAAGGGCATCCCTTTCCGCAAAGCTGAGCGACAATATGCGCGCCGTATCAATTCGGGTCAATGATGTCTCGGGTGTAGCGGGGTTTGTCAGACCTGATGATTATGTAGATGTATTGCTGACCCGCGAAATAGAACCTGCCAATATAAAACGCTATGCCAAACAAAAACCGGGCGGTGGCAACAAATTAGCATTTTCTTCCGCAATTTTATTACAAGATATCAAAGTTCTAGGTGCTGACCAAGTTTTCGGAACGGGTAGTGATGCACCTGCATTGGCAAAAACCATCACATTAGAAGTGACGCCAGAACAGGCACAAAAGCTAGCTCTGGGTAAATCTGTCGGCACATTATCCCTTGCTATTCGTTCTGCTGGCACTAACCAAAAATTGGTTGCAAGGACACTGCAGGAAAAAGACCTTACGCAAAGTGCTAAACTTACTGGCAAACCGAAGCCGCGCCGTTCTGTGCGTACGGCAAAACCAAAACCAAAAAACCAGACGGCACAAGTCGTTGTCGTTCGTAATGGTGAACCTCGTCTGGTTAAAGTTTACCGCGAACAGCCAAAATTACAAAAACTCGCCGGGGGTACACAATAATGAGATATTCTTTAAAGAAACCAGCAAGCACCAAACCAGCGAGCATCAGTAAAACTTTGCTGTCATCTACCCTGTTAGCTGTGTTTATGGCGATCAATATTCCGGCCAATGCCAAGGCATGGGTTGAGGCCAGCGTAGAAAGTGTATCTGTTAACGCCAAAGTGGTTAAAGACGGGAATATTACGCTTAAATCTGACACGCCGTTTTCAGAAGTGCGTGTCGCAGAAAGCAGTATTGCTGATGTGGTTATCCTCACCAACCGTTCTTTCTTGGTGACAGGCAAGACACGCGGCAAAACCAGCGTCATGATTTATGACAACAACAAACGTCTTATGGACGTCGTAAATGTTGAGGTAAATTTAGATATTCAGGGCTTGAAAAAAAGCTTGTTTGAAACCTTTCCAAAAGAGAAAATCGAAGTCCGTCGTCTTGCCGGTAAAATGTATTTGTCAGGTGATGTAACCAATTCACGAGTTTCCGAACAGGCCGAAAAAATTGCACAAGCTTTCTCAAGTGAGCAAGATGTGACTAACGGGCTCATTATTCGCGACAGTCATCAGGTTATGTTGGAAGTTCGTTTTGTAGAAGCCACCCGCTCAGCAATTAAAGAGTTAGGTGTTGGTCTTCTCATACAACAAGCAGGACAATTTTCATTCTCAAGCGGTGTTGGTAGTATTGGCGGTAGTTCTGCTGCATCGGCACTTTTACAAGATTCGTTCGGGCCAACTAATATCGATGTTCAAATCGATGCTCTAGAAGAAAACGGCACTATTCGCACTCTAGCCGAGCCAAATCTTATATCTATGTCCGGCGAGACGGCTAGCTTTCTAGCGGGCGGTGAATTTCCTATTCCGATCTCAGGGCAAAACGGCGAAGTTACTATCACATATCGTCAATTTGGTGTAGGATTAGCCTTTACGCCAACAGTTTTAGACGACGGTCTTATCAATTTGAAAGTTAAGCCGGAAGTGAGCCAATTGGACCCGACAAATTCCGTAAGGGTCGGCGGCGTTGAGGTTCCCGGCCTAACCATTCGCCGCGCGGATACAACGGTTGAGCTGCGTAATTCGCAAAGTTTTGCCATTGCCGGTTTGTTACAAAACACAGAAACCAACAGAAAAGCGCAAGTGCCGTGGCTTGGAGATATACCTATAATCGGTACATTGTTTAAATCTACGCGTTTCAAAAACAATGAAACCGAGCTAGTTATCATTGTTACACCAAAGTTAGTGCAACCCGTCTCTGATATCAGCATGCTCTCTACACCTTTGGATCATAAATTCAGTCCGGGCGATGAAGGTTTTTTCTTGAGCGACCCGCTAACTTCTACGGGGGCACGCCAACATCTCCTTGCACAAGAAGACCAAGAACATAATAGTCAGGCACAGAACACCCAGAATGGCGATGAAGAATTGGCTGAAAAACCTGCAAAAACCCAAGCCACCGCCGGTCTATCTGCACGCTATGGCCATGTCATTAATTAGGGAAATACAATGATTATCAAAAATACAAAAACTATCGCTTTTGCTGCGCTAAGCCTCTTGGTGTTAAGTGGATGCGTTTCAGCAAAACCTGCGCTTGAAGGTCGTTTGGACGCAAATTTTGGAAGTGCCGTTAAAGCAAATGCTCAGGCCCATGCCGTTGAGCCTACACTTGCGCAAAAAGCAAATACCTATATTCCGTCCGACCCTAACCGGGCAGCTTTAGCCCTTAAAAATTACCGCGAAGGTACTGTAAAAGACCCGATTGCCATCAATCAAGAAAATAGCGGTAACTAAATGGACAACATTGCCGAAAATAATATTTTGGAATTGCACATGATTGCAGAAGATGAAATGGACATACCTACTCCCTCACCTGGCTCTGAAAATCCTCAGAGTGATGAAACTAACACGCCAAAGGAAGCCAAAATATGGGCATATCTTGGCGTCGTTGGCGGTGCAGGTGTCACTAGCCTTGCTGTGCAAACCGCTTGGGAATTGTCTTCCATGGAAACAGACGGCGAATTAGCAAAAGTGCTTTTGGTGGATCTGGATTTTGAACGCGGTGATTGTGCGGCCTATCTTGACACAGAGCCAAGCATAAGCTTGGACGAGCTCAACGAAACGGAAGGCCGTATGGACGAAAATTTGGCCGAGACCTTTATTCGGCCAATTAACACAAACCTATCATTACTGAGTGCTGGTTCACAGATGGGCGGCAATGATCTCCTATCTACAAATGCGTTGTTATCGCTATTAGACGTCCTTAGCAGCCAATTTGATTTTGTCATTCTCGATGTGCCGCCCATGTGGCGCACATGGACGCAAGCGGTTATTGGGGCGGCAGATAAATTTGCGTTGGTAGTTGAATCCCGTGTACCCGCTTTGCATCTTGCCAAAAAATTAGCCGAAGATATTAGTGAGGCTATGTCTCTCGACAACTTACCCGACATCATCATAAATAAATATGAGAGGCGCCCATTGAGCGGTGGTCTCAGTCTGCGAGACGTACATAAAGTACTAGAGAGGGAGACCTGTTCGCAAATTAGTGTTGATGATGAGACATTGCGCATAGCCATTAATACCGGCAAACCGGCGGGCGTGTTGAAACCTAAGGGTCGTTACTCAAAATCTGTTCGAGAACATGTCAAAGCATGGCGCAATTTAGACCTTGAGGTTGAGGGGGAAGTCCAAACCGAACCACGTCGCCGTAAGAGACGTGTAGCCCGCGGCTAGCTAACACCAAATTTGTTCAAATATCTAGCATAGTTCTCAGTTTGTAGAACGCGTATATCTATGTCATTTTAAGCTAGATACAGAAAAGCTGTGACACTTTTATCAACTCACCCCCCCTTGTTTGTTTATAGGTAAAGTTTGTTTATAGGTAAAAAATAATAGCTATTTCCCGCAGACAAACGATGGGCTAAGCTCGCTTTTTCAAGGGTTGAGATAGGATGAACATGGACGTAGAGGTACTTAATAATATCAATCTGGATATGGGAGGACCTTGGGAAACCGTTCTGGCCTTAATGTTAGCGTTGATGATGTTTGCTGTTGCATTAGGCTTAAAGCCTGATCAATTTTCATTTTTCAAAACTGACCCCAAACATTATCTAGCGGGCGTATTCGCACAAATTATTGGCCTTCCCCTGCTCACGCTCGGACTGGTTTATATGCTCAATCCTCTGCCTAGCCTTGCATTGGGCATGATATTAGTTGCCTGTTGCCCCGGCGGGAATATCTCCAATATCATGTCTATGTTCGGGCGTGCCAATACGGCTCTATCAGTCTCTATGACGGCAACCTCTAGCCTTGCGGCTGCATTTATCACGCCCGTATCAATTTTATTTTGGTTGTCTCTATATCCACCAACCCGTGCGCTATTGACCAGCATTAATTTTGATGTTGGTGCATTTTTATTACAAACGCTTTTCATTCTAGCCCTGCCAATTGTTCTCGGTATGTTGGTCGCATTTAAGGCACCTGCCCTAGCGGCAAAAATCCGAAAACCGCTGGCCATTAGTGCTGTAATAGTGATGATGGTAGTGATAGTTATCGGGTTTTATAAATACCGTGAACTCATTCCGCTGACGGCTGGACTGGTTATCCCTTTGGTGGTCATTCATAATGCTTGCGCCTTGGCACTTGGATATTTAAGTGGTTTATTGACACGTGCAGATATACCGACAAGACGCGCTTTGACCTTTGAGGTTGGCATTCAAAATTCAGCCCTTGGTTTTGTAATTTTGGTGACCCAATTAGATGGGCTTGGGGGCGCAGCAGTTCTAGTCGGCATGTGGGGTTTGTGGCATTTAATCGGCGGATGGACAATGGTTGGCCTTTTTAGGCGAGCGGACAAAAAACAAAGTAAAAAAGAAGGAAATACAATAGATGTTTGATGTTAAAATTAAGGACGGACTTATTTATGACGGCGACGGCGGCACAGCATATGCAGCTGATATTGGCATTAAGGACGGCGTCATTGCTAACATCGGTGAAAATTTGGATAGGGCTGAAAAAACTATTGATGCCAAAGGTATGATTGTCACGCCAGGTTATATCGATTTACACACGCATTACGACGGCCAAATTTCTTGGGATCAAGAAATGAAACCTTCTGTCAATCACGGCGTTACGACCATTATTATGGGCAATTGCGGTGTTGGTTTTGCGCCGTGCCGCAAAGATGACCATGATAAATTAATCCGCTTGATGGAAGGGGTTGAAGATATTCCGGGCACAGCATTGGCCGAAGGTTTGACATGGGACTGGGAGAGTTTTCCTGAATATATGGATGCATTGGATGCTATCCCGCATACCATAGATTTCCTAGCCATGATGCCCCATGATCCCCTGCGGGTTTTCGTCATGGGCGACCGTGCCGTATTTGATCAACAAGCTACGAAGGCTGACATAGGTGAGATGCGTAAATTGACCCGCGAAGCTTTGGAGGCGGGTGCCGTTGGATTTTCCACCGGACGTTCAGACGCCCACCGCACATCAGATGGCGACTGGACACCGACCAGCGAAGCACACCCGTCAGAACTTGCCGGTATTGCCAGCGCATTTAACGGACTTGATTACGGTGTCTTGCATGCGGTCAATGATTTTGACCAAGAACGACCCGGCGATCAATTCGACCAAGAGTTTGATATTTTAGAAACCTATTTTCGCGCGGCTCCAGGTCACAAAGCCAGCATGACATTAATGCAGCGCGACCTTGTACCGGATCATTGGCGAAAGATTATTGCCCGAGCCGAAGATTTGCAAAAAGACGGTGTTGATCTGCGCCTGCAAGCAGCACCGCGCGGCATTGGTCTGTTCCTTGGCCTGCAATCCACCTTCCATCCTTTGATGGCATTCCCAAGCTATATTGAAATTGCAAATTTATCATTCGAACAGCGCGTAGAAAAAATGCGTGACCATGCATTAAAGGATAAAATGCTGGCCGAGACGCCGGTTAAGCTTGCTGGTAAAAACGGCGTGCCGCCCATGACGGACACCATGATTGCCCTGACGGAAATGGTGTCTGCCAAAATGTTTAAACTGTCTCCAGATGGCTCGGGCAAGGCTAATTATGAACAAGGTTATGAAAGCTCCGCTCATGCAGAAGCTCAGCGTAAAGGCGAAACCGTCTGGTCCGTTCTCTATGATTGGATGCTTGAACAGGACGGCAAAGCGCTGATTTACTTCCCGATTTATAATTACACCGATATGAATTATGATGCCGTTCACACCATGATGACCCATCCTCTTGCATTGCCCGGTCTGACGGACGGCGGCGCCCATGTGGGGTATATTTGCGATGCCAGTTTCCCAACCTATTTGCTGTCCCATTGGACACGAGACCGCACCAGTAAAAAAATAAGCCTCGCCCGAGCCGTCCAAATGCTCAGTGCCGACTCTGCTGATTTCTTGGGATTAAGCGACAGAGGCCGGATTAAGGTCGGCTTAAAAGCAGACATCAATATTATTGATTATGACAATTTGGAGTTAAAAGTCCCAACAATGGTCAAAGATTTACCAGCAGGTGGTCAGCGTTTGCTACAACCTGTAAACGGTTACAAAATGACTTTGGTTGCAGGGCAGGCCGTTATCAATAACGATGAAGTGACAGAAGCAAGACCTGGACGTTTAGTGCGCATGGGCCATTAAATAGGTCACTAATTAGGTCATAAAATTGGTGGTTATTCAGCCGCCTTGTCAACATATTATCTTACCAAGGTTTCACGTTATTTGCTGTTATATTCATGTGTTTCTCAAATTAGGCCGCATATATAAGGGCTGAAGGAGAACAATATGAAATTGATAAAGACAAAAAACATACTGGCAAGTGCTGGCCTCATTTTCATATGCCTGAGCACGCCTATGACATCTGCTGCACAGCAAGTTGAGGCACCAAATAAAACATCTGCCGAAACGGCAACATCTAGCACGACAAAAATTACCGCTAAGCTAAAGGGATATGTATTTGGCCTGCGTGTTATTAAGGTCAATGTTTCTGGCTCCTTAACCCACGATGCCTATGCAATTCGCGCCGATTTATACACGTCCGGTGTCGGCGCATTTCTCAAGAAATTTCAAATTTGGGCAACCACTACGGGCCGCATCACCGACGATCGTTTGTACCCCATTCAACATATTCAGCAAAACACGGATAAGAAAAATCGCCGTGTCGAAATGAATTACGGCCCAGACACCCTTGATATCATTATTGTGCCACCCCTTGGCTCTCAAGGTAAACCTCCCGCAACAAAGAAGCAAAGATTTGAGAGCGACGATACCCTTTCTGCGGTTTTGGACATGGCCATGCGCGGCTTCAAATTTACCGACGAACCATGCACGGGTTCCGTACCAGTATTTGATTCCAAACAGCATTATCTCTTACGCCTAGAACGGGCAGGTTCAAAAAAGATCAAACAAAAAGGCTTCAAAGGTGAGACCATTAGGTGTAAAATTTATTATGTGCCCGTGTCAGGCTTTGATCCGGAAGACCTTCCCAGCGAGGAAGAAGCCAGCACGCCTGTCATAGCTTATTTGAGTAAAAATGAGGATGTGGGCCTGTATATTCCCGTGAAATTGACTTACAAAATCAGCTTTTTCAAAGCTGTGGTCAAGTTAAGGGATATTACTATCACACAGAGCTAAACCGCAAAGAAGACGGTTATAATTGGCCCGCAAAACGCTCAAAGATATAAAAACTATCTCTCGGACCCGGACTAGCTTCTGGGTGGTGTTGCACGGAGAACACTGGACGATCTTTGAGGCGCAGTCCGCAATTGCTACCATCGAATAATGATTTATGCGTTTCTACCACACCATTAGGGAGGCTAGCACCGTCAACGGCAAAACCGTGGTTCATGGAGACTATTTCAACTTTACCGGTATCATAGTCCATAACAGGATGATTAGCACCGTGATGGCCCTGCGGCATTTTTATGGTTTTCGCACCCAGCGCTAACGCCATGATTTGGTGCCCTAAACAAATACCAAATACTGGCAATTCGCTGTCGATTAATTCTTGAACAATAGGTATCGCATATTCACCCGTAGCGGCCGGATCGCCGGGACCGTTCGACAGGACAATGCCGTCTGGGTGGTAAGCGAGAATATCTGCAGCGGACATATCAGCAGGCACGACCGTTGCACGCATACCTGCATCGGCCAGACAGCGCAAAATATTTCGTTTAGTGCCGTAATCTATCACCACTACATGTTTCGCAGCTTTATCCAATTTGCCAAAACCATCTGACCACTGCCAACCCGTCTCGTCCCATTTATAACTATCTTTAGTGCCAACATCCTTGGCTAAATCTGCATTTTCTAATCCGTTCCAACCGCGCGCCTTGGCAGTTAGAGCATTGATATCAAAAACTCCGTCTGGGGCATGTGCTATGACGCCGCTCGGCATGCCTGTTTCTCGGATATGGGATGTGAGCGCGCGTGTATCTATGCCGCTGAGGCCAACAATGCCGCGCTCCACCAACCACTCATTTAGCGGTGATTCCGCCCGGTAATTGGACGGCTTGGTGATGTTTTCACGAAATATCGCTCCGCGCGCTGCTTTTTGCGCGGCTTGGCAAGCGGCTTCTTCGTCCTCGCCATTAGTACCCGTATTACCGATATGTGGGAAAGTGAACATGACGATTTGTTGGGCATATGACGGGTCGGTTAGGATTTCTTGGTATCCGGTCATGGCGGTGTTAAAACAAACCTCACCGAGTGCATCACCAGTTGCGCCAGTGCCGCTGCCGTAAAATACTTCACCGCTCGCTAGTACCAATACGCCTGTAGGCTTTTTTGTCATTGAAGCTTGATTTTTCGGCTGTTCGACCATATTTACCTGCTCTTTGGGCCCGCTGTTTTGACTGCACACAGAATCTATGCACCCGCTAGTTAGGCAGGTGAGCGGTAAGGGTCAAGAATTTTTAGGTGCACAAACAAAAATTAACGGCTATAAGCCCCACTTCAAAGAATTATGGATACGGATATGAGCTTAAGAACAGACATTACGGACGGCATCAAGACGGCCATGAAAGCCCAAGACAAATTAACATTGTCAACTTTACGGCTGGTCAATGCGGCGGTTAAAGACCGCGACATAGCGGCTCGCGCTAGTGATAACCCCGGTGGTATTGACGACGGAGAAATCCTGTCCCTGTTGGCAAAAATGGTTAAGCAACGCACCGAAAGTGCCAGTATTTATGATGAGAATGGCCGCCCGGAACTGGCTGAACGAGAACGCGGCGAGATTGATGTTATCAAAACATATATGCCAACGTCCCTCACTGACGAAGAGCTACAACTGGCCGTCAAAAAAGCCGTCAACGACATAGACGCCACCTGCCTTAAAGACATGGGCAAAATCATGGGCAGGCTAAAATCCGAATACGCAGGCCGCATGGATATGGGCAAAGCGGGCGCAGCCGTTAAAGCGCTTTTAATGGGCTAAGGTTTGCTTTGCAAACGGGATTACAAATCCAGCAACATCCGCTCTGGGTCTTCTAGGCATTCCTTTACACGCACCAAGAATGTAACCGCGCCTTTTCCGTCTACGATACGGTGATCATAGGACAGTGCTAGATACATCATTGGGCGGATAACAATTTCATCATTTATAACCACGGCGCGTTTCTCAATTTTGTGCATACCAAGAATGCCGGATTGCGGTGGGTTCAAGATTGGTGAAGACATCAACGAACCATAAACGCCGCCGTTAGACAGAGTAAATGTACCCCCACTCATATCATCCATAGACAAATCGCCGTCACGGGCTTTTTTGGCCAGTGCGCCCAAACCTTTTTCGATACCTGCCATAGAAAGCTGATCCGCATCCCGTAGAACAGGAACCACGAGACCTTTATCGGTACCAACAGCAACGGACATGTCATAGAAATTTTTATAGATGATATCTGTACCGTCGATTTCGGCGTTTACGCTCGGCACGTCTTTTAAGGCTGTCACACACGCTTTGATAAAGAAGCTCATAAAACCTAATTTGACGCCGTGTTTGTCGATAAACACCTGCTTGTATTTTTTGCGCATTTCCATGACCTCGGTCATATCCACTTCATTATAAGTGGTCAGCATTGCGGCAGTGTTCTGCGCATCTTTCAAACGGCGGGCAATGGTTTGGCGCAGACGCGACATGCGCACACGTTCTTCTCTTTCTTCTGTTTTTCTGGGTCCTGTATCTCTTTGTGCAGATGGAGCGGGTACAGGGGCAGCTTTCGCGGGTTTCTCTGCTTTGAGGGCATCACCTTTGGTAATCCGGCCATCCTTACCACTACCTGCAATCGTGCCAGCATCCAGACCTTTTTCAGCCATGACGCGTTTAGCGGACGGCATTGGGTCTTTAGCTGTTGCCGTTTTTGGAACTTCCGTCTTTGCGGCAGGCACATCGGCAACAGGCTCCGTGCCTGCTTCCACCTTACCAGGTTTTAGACGCGCAATAATCACACCGATTTCTGCGTTTTCACCTTCAGGTACCAATATTTCCGAAAGCACACCGTCTTCTGGCGCAACTAATTCTTGTGCCGCTTTATCAGTTTCAAGCTCGACAATCGGTTCGTCTTTTTTGACCGTATCCCCAACCTGTTTCATCCAGACGGCGATAGTCACTTCGGCAACACTTTCGCCGACATTTGGCACTTTAATATCAATCATAACTCTTCTCCTATTTTATATCGCTCACGACAATGCGTAAGAACGCACGTCTGCGCGAGCGCGGCACATAAGTGCCGACGGCCCATTCTACATTTTTTTGGCGCCCTTGCCTCGCTTAGCTCGGCACATCTTGTTCGCTTTATTTACTGTCATTTACTCAAAAGCTTCGTCCATAATGGCCTGAACTTCGGCCTTGTGTTTACTGGCAATGCCGGTGGCTGTTGACGCGCTGGCTTTGCGGCCTACATAACGCAATAATTTGGTCTTGCTGTCTATTTTTTCAAATGTCTGTTCCAAGAAACCACGAATATAAGCCCAAGCGCCCATGTTTTGAGGTTCTTCTTGCACCCATATAATCTCAGCGTTGGGGAAACGAGACAGCTCTTTTTCCAACCTATCACCGGGATAAGGAAAGAGCTGTTCGATGCGCATGATGTAAACATTGTCGCACTTTAGACTTTCGCGGTGCTCAAACAGATCGTAATAAACCTTACCAGAACACAATATTACCCGTTTTATTTTTGCATCCGCCTGCAAATGTACTTCGCCTTCCAAAGGATTGTAATCAGCATCATCCCACAACACACGGTGAAACCAAGACCCTTGTCCCATTTCTTCGAGGGTCGAGACACAACGTTTATGCCGTAGCAAAGATTTAGGCGTCATAATGATAAGAGGTTTGCGGAAAGAACGGTGCACTTGGCGGCGCAGGACATGAAAATAATTAGCCGGTGTGGTCAAATTACAAACCTGCATATTATCTTCGGCACATTGTTGCAAATACCGTTCAAGACGCGCCGAAGAATGCTCCGGCCCTTGGCCTTCATAACCGTGTGGCAGCAGCATCACCAAACCAGACATGCGCAGCCATTTTTGTTCGGCGCTAGAGATAAATTGATCAACCATCACTTGGGCGCCGTTAGCAAAATCACCGAATTGTGCTTCCCAGAGAACCAAAGCCTTGGGTTCTGTCAAAGAGAAACCATATTCAAATCCGAGCACGGCATTTTCCGATAACATGGAATCCAGGACCTGATAATATTCTTGGCCGTCGCGGATATTATTCAGCGGCGTGTAACGTTCTTCTGTCTCTTGGTTAATAATGTGGCTGTGCCGCTGTGAAAACGTTCCGCGTCCACAATCTTGCCCCGACAAACGCACCGAATGACCCTCGACCAAGAGCGAGCCAAAAGCCAGAGACTCCGCCAATGCCCAATCAACATTTATGCCGTCTTCAATTTTTTTGCGCCGCGCATTGATTAATTTTTTCAACGTGCGATGCGGGTTCGCATTCTTGGGTATTTCCGTAATCTTTTTACCAATAATTTTCAATGTGCGCGCTGCAAGCGGTTTATTACCGCGCCTCTTAATATCATCATCAGGCAACTGAATGCCCGACCAAACCCCATCGAGCCAATCAGGAGCTTTGGTTGTATAGCTCTCGGCGGTGTCAAATTCGTTCTCGATAAATTTCCTAAAATCGTTTTTCATGGCCTCAAATTCATTGGCAGTAATCGTGCCGTTGGCAACCAAGCGCTCGCCGTAAACATCGCGCGTGGATTTTTTGCCTTTAATGACTTTGTACATTAATGGCTGGGTGAAAGACGGGTCGTCCCCCTCATTATGGCCGTAACGGCGATAACAAATCAAATCAATGACAACGTCTTTACCAAACTTTTGGCGGTATTCTGTGGCAACGCGGGCCGCAAAAACCACGGCCTCAGGGTCGTCGCCATTTACATGAAAGATTGGTGTTTCCACCATCATGGCTACGTCCGTAGGATAAGGGGTTGAACGTGAGAAATGCGGCGCGGTAGTAAAGCCAATTTGGTTATTGACTACTACATGAATAGTGCCGCCAATTTTATAACCCTTTATATCCGACATGCCAAAACATTCAGTGACAACACCCTGTCCTGCAAATGCTGCATCGCCGTGTAAAAGCACTGCCGTTACTGCATTGTGATTGACGCTATGATGGGTGTCATCAAACATTTGTTGTTTAGCGCGGGCCTTGCCGATCACGACGGGGTTTACGGCCTCAAGATGTGAGGGATTGGGGGCAAGGGATAGATGTACTTTATTGCCGTCAAACTCGCGGTCACTGGACGCGCCGAGATGGTATTTCACATCACCTGAGCCAAAATTGTCAACTCCTGAGCTTACTCCGCCGAGAAATTCATAAAAAATAGCACGGTAAGGCTTGGCCATGACGGCAGCCAATACGTTCAATCGACCCCTGTGCGGCATACCAAAGTTAATATCCTTTAAACCAAGCGCACCACCACGTTTGATAATTTGCTCTAAGGCAGGAACAAGGGCTTCTCCGCCGTCCAGACCAAAGCGTTTGGTGCCGGGATAACGGCGCTGCAAAATATCTTCGAACGCTTGAGCTTCGATCAATCTTTGCAATATGGCTTTGCGGCCTTCGGGGGAGAAACTAATCTCTTTATCCGGGCCTTCGATACGGTCTTGTAGCCAGGACTTCTCCGCCGGGTCCGAAACATGCATATATTGCACACCGAATGTAGAGCAATATGTGCGGGTTAATATGGCAAGTATTTCGTTCAAACTGGCGCTTTCCAACCCCAATACGCCGTCAATGAAAATAGGTCTGTCATAGTCCGCTGCGCTAAACCCATAAGTCGCGGGCTTCAAATCGGGGTGGGGCACGCGCTGCATCATGCCGAGCGGATCAAGTTCAGCTATTAAATGTCCGCGTATACGGTATGCGCGGATCAGCATCAATGCGCGCAGACTATCCTTAGTGGCTTGCCTTACGTCTTCGGCGCAAGCAATTGGCGAAGCCTTTTCTATTTTGCTTTGCAGGTCTGCTTCTAAAGTATAACTCGCCGAAAACCCATTAAGTGCTTCGGTGTAATCACTGCTATCATCTTGCGGCCAATCACCACGCTCCCAACTTGGACCGTCTGCATTGGCTTTTGCATTATCCGCATCTTCGCCAAGCGCACTGAAATAAGCGCGCCAACTAGCATCTACGGAATGCGGGTCAGCCATATATTTGGCCTGCATTTGTTCAAGGTATCCAGCATTGGCACCGTCCAGATACCCCGTATCCAAAAAGTCCTGATTTTGCTCTGAACGTTGTTTTTCGCTCATTATATTGTCCGTTCTAAGTATTGTCCGTTCTTATTTAGCCGTTCAAAACGTCCATCAATGTCACGCCCAATTTCGCTGGAGATGGCGACACTGTCACGCCAGCAGCTTCAAGTGCAGCAATTTTGTCTTCCGCGCCGCCTTTACCACCCGATACAATTGCGCCCGCATGACCCATTGTGCGGCCCGCAGGTGCGGTACGGCCTGCGATAAACCCGACCATTGGTTTAGAACGGCCTTTTTTGGCTTGGTGCGCCAGATATTCCGCCGCTTCTTCTTCGGCCGAACCACCGATTTCACCGATCATAATAATAGATTTTGTCTCGTCGTCCGCCAAGTATAATTCCAGTACGTCAATAAAATTAGTGCCGTTAACCGGATCGCCGCCAATACCGACAGCCGTAGTTTGACCAAGGCCAACCTGTGTGGTTTGGTAGACGGCTTCATAGGTCAAAGTGCCAGAGCGCGAGACAACGCCGACAGAACCCTTTTTGAAAATTTTACCGGGCATGATGCCGATTTTACATTCATTTGGGGTCAATACGCCCGGACAGTTCGGCCCGATGAGACGCGATTTTGATCCACACAATGCGCGTTTGACTGCGACCATATCACGGACGGGAACGCCTTCGGTAATGGCAACAATTAGTTCCATCTCGGCGTCGATAGCCTCGAGGATACCGTCGGCTGCAAACGGCGGCGGGACATAGACAACCGTAGCCGTAGCACCCGTAGCCGCTTTGGCTTCTGCCACCGTATTATAATTAGGCAGCCCAATATGGGTTGTTCCACCTTTGCCCGGTGTTACACCCGCAACCATCTGTGTGCCGTATTCAAGCGCCTGCTCAGTGTGAAACGTTCCGGTCTTGCCGGTCATGCCTTGAGTTATCACTTTGGTGTTTTTATTGATGAGTATTGACATAGTTTTTAGTTCCTAAGTTGTGACAGGACAAGTTTGAGATGTGTATTTTTTCTTTTGCATTTTAGCCGTGTCGGCTTCGATTTGGACGTGGTTTATTTTCAAATTTGGATGGGACGCAATAAACTCGGCCATGGCCCCTTGCACCAATTTGCAATTGGTACACCATTTTGCCTCATATTCGACAAAGGTAAAATCAGCGTCCGGTAAGTCGACGGCGCGCACACCCGTATAAGGTTCGATTTCGTAAAGCTTGGGCGCAAAGTTTGTTGGCGTGTTTTGGTCTAGCACCAATTGCCAGAGCACATCCGAACGGCTGTTGAAACCAACGGCATGGTAGATAGGCTTGAGGTCGTTATTATAAATGGTCAACCAAGGTACGGTTGGAGACCCTCCCAAACGAACCTCCTGTGTTGTTTCCATAACTTCAAAACCGTTTTTAAGCTGATCCGGAATCCAGTCCGGGTTCATGGTCGAGACGATGTCTTGATATTCGCTCAGACAACTAAGTTGCCAAACACCAGAAACAGTTGGCCCAGATTTTGGAGCAGGTTCTGGCTCAAACTGTGAGCTGGCCGCAACATTGGTGCTAAAAATTGCGACCGTGATAATTGCCAATATGCCAACAAGCTTGCGCACTGACTATCTCCGTACCGCCGCTACGATTTTTTGGGCGGCGTCGTCCAGATCGTCCGCAGCGATGACGTCGACATCGCTATCATTGATGATGGCTTTACCTTTGGCAACATTGGTGCCTTCAAGGCGCACAACGAGCGGCACCTTAAGGCCAACCTCATTAACTGCCGTGACGATACCTTGGGCAATGACATCACATTTCATAATACCGCCAAAAATATTGACGAGTATGCCTTTGACATTTTCATCAGATGTGATGATTTTGAAAGCCTGAATGATATTTTCAGTTGTCGCCCCACCGCCAACATCAAGGAAATTAGCTGGCTCTTCGCCGTAAAGCTTGATAATATCCATTGTCGACATAGCCAGGCCCGCACCGTTGACCATACAACCGATAGTACCGTCAAGTGCAATATAAGATAGGCCGTAATCAGCAGCGGCCACTTCTTTTTCGTCTTCTTCGGTCGTATCGCGCAAGTCTTTGATGTCGGGATGGCGGAACAGTGCGTTGCCGTCAAAACTAATCTTGGCATCAAGGCAATGTAGTTTTGCATCCTTGGTGACGATGAGCGGATTAATTTCCATCATGGCCATGTCTTTAGCAACAAACCCGTTATACAGCGTGCGGCCTAGCTTATTAGCTTGCTTGGCAAGGTCGCCGGAAAGCTCCAAAGCCCGTGCCAATGTACGGCCGTGATGGGGCATAAAACCCGTGGCCGGATCAATATCAAATGTGATGATTTTTTCAGGTGTATCGTGGGCTACGGCTTCGATATCCATGCCGCCTTCGGTCGATGCCACAAATGAAACCCGTGATGTCTCGCGGTTAATCAACAAAGACAAGTAAAACTCTTTCTCGATGTCAGAGCCATGTTCGACATACAAACGGTTGACCTGTTTACCGTCTTCGCCAGTTTGCGCCGTGACCAAATGTGCGCCGAGCATTTGCTTAGCGTTTTCGACCACTTCATCCACCGACCAAGCTAAACGCACACCGCCCGCTTCGCCGGCGCTGTCTTCGACAAATTTACCCTTGCCGCGTCCGCCTGCATGGATTTGAGATTTAACCACCCAGAGCGGTCCGCCGAGTTGCTTGGCGGCAGCTTCCGCCTCGCCTGCGTTGAAAATAGCCACACCGTCGGAAACCGGAGCACCGATAGATTTAAGAACTGCTTTGCCTTGATATTCGTGTATATTCATTTTTCTGTATCCAGTTAAATTACCACATAAAATCAGCCTGCCTTATAAGACCGCTTTTTAAGTCTATCAACAGTTGAAACCGCAAGGGCGCGGTTTTTTTGCCGCACAAAAACGTGAATTGACGGCTCGCTGCTCTATTATCATGTTTGTACGGATTTTAGAGGGAAATGAAAATGAACAAATTAGGGCTTTTATACGCAATTCTGGCAATTGGCTTTGCGGCTGGCAGCGCACAGAAAGTGCACTCTACCGAGGCCGTAATTATACCCGCATCACAAAGCACAGAGGTTAACTTCACGGCATCAGACGGCGGCACTATATATGCGGATTTACTCTTTTCTGAGCCAGTACCCGGCCAAGTATCAGAACAAAATGAGAGCCAACCCTTTATTGTCCTGTTCCATCAAGCAGGCTCAAACGGGCGCGGAGAATACGCTAGTATTATTCCTAAATTACGCGCAAAGGGCTATAACTTGCTCGTTGTCGACCAACGTTCAGGCGGTGGGTATTTCGGACACGAAAACCGCACGGTGAAAGCCCGCGGCGGCAAGACCAAATACTGCGCAGCCTACCCCGATATGGAGGCCGCCCTCTCCTACGCACAAACTAAAAGCGGCGGCGGTAAGGTATTTGCATGGGGTTCATCTTATAGCGCTGCTCTTGTCCTAAAACTGGCTTCGGTACACGGCGATGGTCTCGCGGGCGTTCTATCCTTCTCCCCTGCAACTGGTAGAGCCATGGGCGCGTGTAATGCCAATAACTTTATCGCAGACGTCACCATCCCAGCCCTCGGCCTGCGGCCAGAAAGCGAAATGGGTAATGACATAAACAAAGGGGGGCAAAAACAACGTGAGCTTTATACCGAACAAGGCCTAGATTACTATGTCGCCAAAGATGGTGTCCACGGCTCCTCAATGCTAGACCCATCCCGTGCAAAAGGCGACGTGGAACCAACTTGGGCAACCGTCTGGGCTTTTCTAGATAAGCACAAGTAAAACTTAGTGCCGTTCAGGTTTGCGGTGGCGTATTTTACGTTTTCTTAGAGCTTCTCTGGCGGTTTTGCGTTCTTCGGGGCTCAACTGAGCAAGCACTTCGACCATGAGGGCATCACCGGAAACTGCTAGCTTTTGATTAATCTCTCGAATTTCGACCAGAGATTGCTCAACAGCCGCTGTGTCTAACGCATCAGCGTTCATCAGGCGCATAGTTTTTAACTTTGCTTGGCGCAAACTCTTGAACAGTTTACGCGGATGTTCTGCATTCTGTGTTTCAAGGTTTTTCATCGCCGTTGTCATGACTTGCTTGCGCCGCTCGGGAGATAATGTACGCACGAGATGGCGCGGGTTATTGGGCATAACCTGTCTTGTGTTATGGGCAGGTGGATATGTTGACTTTGCTATATCAGGCTTGACGTGTTTGGATAATAAAAGTCCAATCAACAGTCCGTTGACCGCCATAGACACCAACAAAGCTATGATCCATGTATTCCGTGTTCTGGTATTTTGTGTTTTAGCTTTAGATTTTTCTGTATTCGCACTCATACCCCGTCTCCATATAAGTCCGTTTCAGCATAACCACTTTGCATACTGATGGAAAGCAAAGCTTCGGCGGAGACGTAAGACGTATCTGCTGCTGCTACTTGTCCGATGCCAAAACCCATACCAGTGGTCAGCAACAATGTAGCAGCCACAGCTTTCCAAGCAGAAAATACGGTAAGAGCTTGTAAAGTGGGTGCGGTATCATTAGCGGCAATCTCATATGGTATGCCTTCTTGCGCCGTATGTGTGACCTCTCTTAGAATGCGCGCCTGCAGCAATATCGTATTACTCGCGGGCGCAGATATGGTATTGAGCGCTTGCTCCAAAATGATTGCATCCGCCAATATTTCTTGCGCTAAGGCGGGGTTTTTGTCGAGCCATATTTGACCCGCCTGCCGTTGTGTTGATGGCCAACGCTTAAGGTCAGCGCCGTAAAAACTCACCAGTTCTAACACTTTCGATTTATTTATTTTTGACATATCAGCTCTCCAATAATTCTGATTTGTGACTTTGCAATTGTTCTTTTAAATTCTTGCGTGCCCGCGCCAATAAACTTTCATAGGCACGTACACTGACCTCCAATATATCTGCCGCTTCAATCTGTGACAATTCTTGGAAATGGCACAAGGTAATCGCCATGCGTTGCCGTTCAGGCAGGTTAGCCAACGCGTTTTCAATCTTTGATTTTTGCGCACTGTGGTTCTGTTGGTCTTGTAAAACCTGTGAAGCCTCAGGGCTCTCGTCGACCATATCCGGAACAGTTTCCCGGTAAATTTCTTTTTTCTTGCGCAAACGATCATAGCATAAATTGCGAGTAACACGGTGAAGCCATGTAGAAAACTTAGCTTGGCCCGGTTGCCAATTCGGCGCGTGTTTCCATGCTCGTAAAAATACTTCTTGTGCTATATCTTCAGCCATTATCTCGTCCCCTAGCATATAGTGCGCTGTTGCCTTAACCGCCTTTAAATGACGGTCCATCAAAGCGCTAAGCGCGGCGGGCTTGCCGTGTGCAAGGTCTGGTAAAATATCTGCATCCGGATCAGTCTTATGGAGGCCCAAAGTTATATCTGGGGGATCATTTGATCCGGATGCAGAATGTGTGCCGTTCATAGTATGTCCTGTGGGCAATTCCCTTTTAAGTTTGGGCAGCGAGGGGGTCTGCTATAATCGCCCAAGAATACACTATTTACTGGCGCATTTTATCTTGTTTTTGGCCATCTTGTTTTATCCATGTCTTTTTTTACCATGACGTTTGCCACTAGGCTTGCGTTGTTCATCAGCACTGAGGACACCGTCGGCATTTTTATCCATACGTTCAAAGCGCGCTAGAACAGCAGTTTGGTGTTCAGCCAAATCGACGGCACCATCACCATTGGTATCTACTTTTGCACGTTTACCTGCATGTTGACCTTTGTGGGCTTTCATCTCCTTGGACATTTTTTTGTGCTTTTTCTTGAATTTAGCTTTGCGGGCATCTCTGTCTTCTTGGTCAACTTGACCATCGCCGTTCACATCGCGTCTTTTCATAGCGCGTTCCTTACGTGCATCCTTGGCCGCCATAAATTCTGCCTCGGAGACAGAACCATCACTGTTGCTATCAAGTTTCGCGAATTTTGCTTTAGCGCGAACTTCGCCCTTTTGCGCCCGATGAGCTTTGCGTTCTTCCTTGGTAACCAGGCCATTTCCGTCCGCATCCATTTCGGCAAATTTTAGCTCCGCCGTAATGGTAAATTCGGACAATTGAATGAGGCCGTCTTTATTGGCGTCCACTTTATCCAGCATAGGATTACTGGCAAATGCCGAAACGCTGAGAGTGGAAATTATGGCTGTTGAAGTGAGTATATGTGTAAATAATTTTGACAATTTAGTCTCCTATTGAGGTGTTTATATAGGTTAAACGCCCCGAGATGACTTTTCCGTCGCACTTTATGATTACAATTTCGTAAGCTAATTTTACTTAAGTTTATGCAGATGCACATTTTTGTATGTCGTCGCTATCCTGACGTAAGGCTTCTAATAATGCCGGTGCCAATTCTACGGCAGAACCAGCATCTTCCAAAATACCGCCCAAAGCCGGAGCCGCACCCAGAAAATCTCGAACCGTGCCGGCCAGTAAGTCGAAAGTTTCAAAACCCTCGGCTTCACACCCTTCATTGTCTATCTGCGCAATTATTAATGGGTCAAATTTTGGCACACGTGCTCGAATGGCTTCGAGCATCCAATAGGCGCGCATAAATTTATCACCGCCGCAATCATACAACATAAGCGCCGCATCAGCTGCGCCTGCAAGCCTGATATGGGCTGGCGTACATCCCGGTTTCGCACCAATAAACACCCAATCGTAACTAAGAGACATTGCCGCCAACGAACCCAGTATGACATCCAAATCGGCACCGCCCGTGCTAACGGCAGTAAAATGCTCATTATGGTTTATGTATTTTGCATCAGACATGCATGCGCTTCCGTCTAATACATCGGCCAAAGTCGCGCCGACCATTATGCCCGCCTTATCCATCAAATGGCCCTGCATTTGATCGAGCATTAACACAGTTTCGCCGCGTGCTGCCGCTGTTTTGGACAAAGCCAGCACCAAATCTGCATTTCGCAAACCATCATCAACTGCAAATACAGGTATCAGCCGACCTTCGGGCCGGTTGTTCATATTGGACATATGTTCCACCTAATGATCATGCACATTTTGTGCTTTTATTATGGAGTAACTCTAACTTTAAAACTTTAAAAAAACGCTAAAATTAATAAAAGTAACCATATAAATCAAAGATTTAGACAATAAAAAACCACCGCCAACTTGCGCTGCGGTGGTTTTAATTTGTTGGAGAGCCTGATTAGCGGTAAGCTTGTATCCGCGTGGTCCGTAGGCCTGAAATCCCGTGGGATTCAATGGACCGCTGCCAAGATAAAAATTCCTCTGCCGACAAACCATAACGGTCACAAGCGCCGTCCAATGTCAACAAGCCGCCGCGCACTGCAGCAACAACTTCGGCTTTACGTCGTATAACCCACCGTACGGTATCAGGTTTCGGTAGGTCAGCCAGCGTAAGTGGCGTGCCCTCCGGTCCAATTACAACATTCTCTCTAATCATTATTTCGCACCACTGTTATCGACCCAATGTGTAATTACGTGGGCCCCGTGTTTTCTTATATTGTTGTTGTAGGGCCAGTTTATTAAAAACACCCTAACAAAAGCAGAAAAAACACAATAAAAACATACGTTTACAAAGGTTAACACCAACAAATAGTGTTAAGAAATTATTGCGGTTTTTATAAGGTTTTGATTCTATTGCGTTTTTCTGCACTCAATTATTAACATTTACCCCAAAGAAATATATCTTCGCATCTCGACTTATGAACATATGCTCCCTATTTAGGCAGCTATGAACGATACTAAGAGCAAAAATAACGCCCAAACCTTAAATTCCTTAGGCTTCGCTAAAACTTGCGCCGATACCCGTGTGGTTGTGGCTATGTCCGGCGGCGTGGATAGCTCTGTCTGTGCAGCCATGCTTGCCAGAAAAGGGTATGAAGTCATCGGCATCACATTACAGCTCTATGATCACGGTGCAGCTATTCAAAAGGCTAAAGCCTGCTGTTCAGGTCAAGATATCTATGATGCCAAGCGCGTGGCAGAGATGTGCAATTTCCCCCATTATGTGCTCGACTATGAAAGCAAATTTTCAAATGCGGTTATGGACGACTTTGCCGATACGTATCTGAAGGGTGCGACGCCTATCCCCTGTGTACGCTGTAACCAGACCGTCAAATTTCGCGATTTGCTCCAAGTCGCCAAAGATTTGGGTGCAGACTGTATGGCGACAGGGCATTATGTGCGCCGCGTAGACGGTAAATTAGGGGCAGAGCTGCACCGCGCCGTTGATAGCACCAAAGACCAGTCTTATTTTCTGTTCACCACCACCCAAGAACAGCTGGATTTTCTGCGTTTTCCCTTGGGCGGCTATGATAAAGCCGAAACCCGTGCATTGGCGGTCGAGCTCGGCCTCTCCATTGCCGCCAAGCCTGATAGCCAAGATATCTGTTTTGTCCCGACCGGAAAATATACCGATGTCATCAAGAAGCTACGACCGGACGCCGCGGACCCCGGCGAGGTAGTCCATGTGGACGGTACGGTGCTTGGTACACACCTAGGCATTATGCATTATACTATCGGCCAAAGGCGCGGGCTCAACATTCCGGACGGAAGCGGTCAAGACCCGCTCTATGTACTCAGATTGGACGCCGCCAAAAAACAAGTCATCGTCGGGCCAAGAATTAGGCTTAAAAAGACCCGCATATATCTAAAGGATATCAATTGGCTCGGCAGCTTGAACGATATTGGATTGTTCGAGCACGCATTAGACGGACGCAGCATAATGGTAAAAACCCGCTCCATGCGCCCGCCGGTGGCCGCACGATTCACAGCAGTCGGCAACGAAATCGTCGTAGACCTAGCAGAACCCGAAGAAGGCATAGCCCCCGGCCAAGCCTGCGTGTTCTATGATGCAGATGTGCCGTCACGAGTCCTAGGTGGCGGCTGGATTGTATCGGCGGAGTAATACTCGACCCAATCACAACTATTTGACCTAAACCCTAAACACCGCATTGCAATCTATGCCCACAGGAATATATTGGGGGAAATATATTGGCGCGAAATTAAAACATAAATGGAAAAAACTATGTCCTCTTCTTCTGACCCCACCTCTGATCCTGTTGTCATCGTAGGCCTTGCCCGTACCCCTATGGCGGCTTTTCAAGGTGCATTTAGCACATTATCAGCACCTGAGCTTGGCGCGGCGGCTATTAGCGCAGCTTTGTCCGAAAGCGGCATTGAAACTGGTGACGTAGAGCAAGTCATAATGGGCTGTGTTTTACCCGCAGGCCAAGGTCAAGCCCCGGCCAGACAGGCAGGTTTGAAGGCCGGGTTAACTCTGACCTGCGAAGCCACCACCATTAACAAAATGTGTGGCTCGGCCATGCAAGCCGCCATCATGGCACACGACACAATTAAGGCTGGCTCTGCAGATATCATTGTTGCAGGCGGCATGGAAAGCATGACAGGCGCACCCTATGTGCTCCCCGAGGCGCGCGGCGGATACCGTATGGGCAATGGCGTCATGATCGACACCATGATGCACGACGGGCTTACGGACGCTTATGATCATAAACCAATGGGCGTATTTGCGGACATGATTGCCCAAGAATACCAAATTACCCGCGAAGAGCAGGACGCCTATGCTATTGAGAGCGTCAACCGCGCCAAACGTGCGGCAGAAACCGGAGATTTTAACCGCGAAATAACCCCTGTCACTGTGCCAAACCGCAAAGGCGATATCGTAGTCTCCACCGACGCAGGCCCCGAAGGCGCCCGCCCTGAGAAAATCCCAAATTTACGCCCCGTCTTTAACAAAGACGGCACGGTTACGGCCGCCAATGCTAGTTCAATTAATGACGGCGCGGCAGCGCTTGTCTTGATGCGCAAGTCCGAGGCTGAAAACCGCGACATTAAAATCCTGGCCGAGATAAAAGCACACGCTGCCCATGCCCACGAGCCAAAATATTTCACCACTGCTCCCGTTAAAGCTATGGAAAAATGCCTAAGCAAAGCGGGTTGGAACACGGGGGATGTTGATCTGTGGGAGATTAACGAAGCCTTTGCCGTTGTGCCTATGATTGCCATGCGCGACATGAAGCTCGACCACGACAAGGTCAATGTAAACGGCGGCGCTTGTGTTCTTGGTCACCCTATCGGCGCATCTGGTGCGCGGATTATGGCAACTTTAATCGCAGCCATGGAAAAACGCGGCGCTAAAAAAGGTATGGCAAGCTTATGTATAGGCGGCGGCGAAGCAACTGCGATTGCGCTAGAAATCGCGTAAAGAGATAGCGTAAAGAAATTGCGTAAGTAAGGTTTGCGCAACCTCGCGAAATTTTAATGAATTAATTGCACCTTATTAGGAAACATGGCTTATAAAGGCATTATGGATCCGGACCCAACACAAGATATTTTGACTAAGCGCCACATTAATTTGAGCAAGCGTGCAGGCAGCCTGACTAAACGGGCTTATGGGCATTTGTTGTGGGAAACCTATGCGCCTACTTTGGCGATGGGCGTGTTATTTGTGCTGTTATTTACCACGGCAGCAGCTTTTGGCGTGTGGCAGAAAATCGGCGACCCTTGGCGTCTCATCGGACTGATTATTGCCACTTATTTTGTTGTCATAAGCGGGCACGCCGCACGGCAGGAATTACGACCGACACAATCACAAGCACGGCGCAGAGTTGAACTGGATAGCGGGTTATCCCACCGTCCTTTGGACACATTGGACGACACGCCTGCGCTAAATGATAGTGCCGAGCTAGCCACCTCTAATACGGCATGGCAAAACCATTTAGCCAATGCGCAAGCACAAATTCAGCGCGCAGGTACATCATCTTTGCGACCAACACTTGCGCCTATGGATAAATATTTCCTGCGCATCACCACACCGATAATGCTGATGTTGGCCTTTATGGTCGGCGCCGGTGATAATTATGAGCGTCTACGGGCCAGTCTAACGCCCGGTTGGATATATGGCATGTCAGCTAAAACCGCCCACTATGAGGCTTGGATAGACCCGCCCGCATACACGGGTAGACCGCCAAGTTATTTCAAAGAACAGCAAAACATGGACGCGCCCAGCAAAAATGTACCAGAAGGTTCCGAATTTGTTGCTCGCATATCCGGTGTTAAATCGGCACCCCGTCTGATATTACGCGCAGGCAACAGCACACGACGTATCACCGCCAAACGGCTCGGCCCACAAAGCTTCGAAGCCAGAGCTGTTGTCAATAGGGGCACTGTTGCTAGCTACCGTATTGGTGAGAGCGAAAAAATATGGGTCCTCAATGTAGACACAGATCGGTTTCCTTTGGTCAGGTTCGACGAAGCCCCAAAAGCAGGTAAACGCGATCGTTTGATTTTTAGCTATTCCCTCGAAGATGATTACGGCGTCGAGAGCTTACTCTTGTCGCTGGCTCTAGAAAGCGACCCCGATACCACCGAGCAAATCAATATCACCCTACCCGGTTCGTCAGTGCGCTCGGCCACCAAAGAACCGGGCGGCATTGATATGACCAAGCACAAATGGGCCGGCAAAAAAGTGCAAGGGCGCTTATTAGCCGTAGACGGCAAACGCCAAGTCGGTTCAACCGCCATGTACAATTTTGTTGCCCCCGATAAAATATTCGTCGAGCCATTGGCCAAAGCGGTCGCCGAACAACGTCAGCTAATGTTAGCTGGTACAGAAGCGGGCAAATATCAATATGCGTCTTATCCGAGAATACAAACCACCAAACCCGCAGCCAAACCGCTCTTTGCGGTAGACAGACCCGAGCTAGCCATTGACCGCGCCCCTGTGGATGTAAGGCGCACCGCACTATTGATCGAAGCTATTACGGACAAACCCGTCGGCATTTTCGAAGACCCAAGTGTTTATCTCGGACTGCGCAATATCTATCGCCGTTTGCAAACCGCAAGGGGAACAGATGAGCTGGGCGGCATTTCCGAAGACTTATGGGCCATTGCCATGCGCGCAGAATTTGGCCGCCTCGGCAATGCGAAAGAAGACATGCAACGGGCCGAGCGGGCGCTTAACAATGCCATGGCAAGACGCGCACCCCAACGCGAGGTCGACGTTCTGTTTGACCGCTATAATGAAGCCGTTGACCGTTATATGGAATTTTTGATGTTAGAAGCAGCCAAGAACGCCCAAGAAAAATCCGCAGACGGCGAAGGCGGCCAAGGTGGTGGTGCCGATTTCAACACTGACGAAATACAGGCTTTATTAGATGCTATCGAAGAAGCCAACCGCATGGGCGATACGGTCGCCGCGCGTAAAGCTTTGGCACAATTAGCGGAATTATTGGAAAATATGAAAATTCAATTGGCTCAAGGAGGGGGCGGCTCTGGGAGTGGCGTTGGCGGCGGCATGAGCGAGGAGCTGAAAGAAGCCCTAGAAGATTTAAATGATATCCTCGGCGAGCAACGCCGTCTACGCGACGAAACCCAAGATGTAGGGCGTGCTGAGGCGGATAGCATGCAAGGACAGGGCGACATGCAAGGGCAAGGCGATACACAAAACGGCGAACCGAACAATCCGAGCAAAAACCAGCCCTCCGGTGAAGAGCTTGCAGATCAGCAAGGGCAAATCGCTGACATGCTCAAAAAACTTGAAGACGCCGCCAATGGTCAGGCAGGCACAGGTGAGCCACAAGAGGGCGGTGCGGGTGGTGAAGGCGGAGAAGAAGACGGCATTGGTAGCGGTGATATAAAACAAGCTTTAGAAGATGCGAAAGGTGCCATGGGACGGAGCGAACAAGCGCTCGAAGACGGTGAATTTTACGGCGCAGGCCGAGCCCAATCAGACGCCATAGACGCCCTGCGCCAAGCGGGCGAAGGCTTGCTCGCACAAGAAGCGGCACGGCTTGAAGAAGAAGGTGGCCAAGCTACTAATGAAGAAGGCCAAGGCCCATCTGATCCTTTTGGCCGTGAACAAGGTGATAGCTTAGGTGAGGCTGATACGGACATATCTGATAAAACGGACCAACAAAGAGCAAGAGAGCTTTTGGAAGAGTTACGCCGCCGCTCCGGTGAGCGCGATCGAGGCGAAACCGAACGCGAATACCTAGATAGATTGCTAGAACGGTTTTAAGCTGAGTTGCATTCTGATGTCGCATTTAAATATATAGGCTCACTTACGCTCATATAAACTCACTTACGCTCAGACAAACCTTCAGGTAGACCTCCACGCAGACCTTCAGGCACACCTTACGGAAATTTATAGCTTGAAGTGTGAATTTTGTCGTATAGGGACTATCCCTGTGAAACTTACGTGTTATAACGCGGGCTAAATTTAGGTGCTGATGGTTAATTTAGTGCCAATTGGAGAATATATATGTCGTCTATTTTGACTAAAATTGTTATGGGTACAATCCTTGTTGTTGGCATATCAGGGTGTCAAACCGTGAAAAAAGCCACGAGTATTTTACCGGGTGTTGGTTCATCAAGTAGTTCTGATGAAGGCAATTATTCCAAAGTAAAACGTGCGGCACCGCGCATGGGCGTCAATCAGTTCTTGTGGCGCGCTTCTCTGGAAACTCTCGAATTTATGCCGCTCTCTGAAGTCGATCCGTTCGGCGGCGTTGTTATCACAGACTGGTATGCCAGCCCACAAGCGCCAAATGAGCGTTTCAAGGCTAATGTCTATATCTTGGACACGAACCTGCGCGCGGACGCTCTGAAGGTTTCTATCTTCAAACAAGTCCGTAGTGATATTGGTTGGAGCGATGCTTCAGTAGACGGTGACACGGCCAGGTCCATTGAAAACTCAATCCTGACCCGCGCCCGTCAGCTTTATATCGCCACTGTTGACGAATAAGGCGACGAAAAAACTTTCATACAGGATAAAGCATGTCCAGATATAATGCGGCGGAAGTAGAGCCCAGGTGGCAGGCCGCATGGGATGCGGCGTGTTCGTTTGAAGCTGATGACAATTCCTCTAAGCCTAAATATTATGCCCTAGAAATGTTCCCTTACCCGTCTGGCCGCATCCATATGGGTCATGTGCGCAATTACGCTATGGGTGATGTGATTGCGCGCTACAAACGGGCTTGCGGTTTTGAAGTGCTGCACCCGATGGGTTGGGACGCATTTGGAATGCCGGCCGAAAACGCCGCCATGGCCAATATGGATTCTGGGGGAGGCCACCCCAAAGAATGGACTTACGGCAATATCGACGCCATGAAAGCACCCCTACAAAGGCTCGGGTTTGCACTGGATTGGAGCCGCGAATTTGCTACGTGCGATGTGGCCTATTACAAACAACAGCAAGCTATTTTCCTGAAATTCATGGAAAACGGTTTGGTTTACCGCAAGACAGCCAAGGTCAATTGGGATCCGGTGGATATGACCGTTCTGGCCAATGAGCAAGTGATAGACGGTAAAGGCTGGCGCTCTGGCGCAGAGGTCGAAACCAAAGAGTTAAACCAATGGTTCTTCAAAATCACCAATTACGCCGAAGATTTGGACAAGGCACTAGACACGCTTGACCAGTGGCCAGACAAAGTCCGCACCATGCAAAAAAACTGGATTGGCCGCTCTGAGGGTGCGCAGTTTAGTTTCGCCGTGGTGGACGCATCACCGGATACCGAGTTTCAGCGAGGCAAGGGCGACCGCCCGTCGCGCCCAATGGCGCGCCCTCGCGGAGGCGTTGAGCAAAGCTCAATTGCCGTGAGCGATATAAAAAACATAGAAGTTTACACGACAAGGCCCGACACTTTGTTCGGTGCCAGCTTTGTAGCCCTAGCCTATGACCATCCACTCATTAAATCATTAACGCCAGATAATGCTGCGCTCGAAGAATTAGCTAAAGCCTGCACTCTAATGGGCAGCACCGCGGAAGCCGTGGAAAAAGCTGAAAAGCTCGGTGTTGATACGGGCTTGCGGGTTAAACATCCATTTGATGATGGTATCACCCTACCCGTTTATGCGGCTAATTTTGTTTTGATGGGTTATGGTACGGGCGCGATATTTGGCTGTCCTGCGCACGACCAACGGGATTTAGATTTCGCCCGAAAATATGGTTTGCCTGTGCCTGTTGTTGTTCTGCCTGAAGGCGAAAACCCGGATACATATCAAGTCGAAAATGAAGCTTATGTTGGCTCCGGTAAATTGTTTAATTCTCATTTCCTTGACGGCATGGGTGTTGAGGACGGTATTTCTGCGGCGATTACAAAGTTAGAAAAACTTAAGGCTGGCACCAAACAAATCACTTATAGATTGAGAGACTGGGGTGTATCGCGGCAACGGTATTGGGGTTGTCCTATCCCGATTATTCATTGTGAGGCTTGCGGTGCCGTGCCTGTGCCCGTAGCCGACCTACCCGTTGAGCTGCCGGATGATGTCAGCTTTGATATTCCCGGCAATCCACTTGACCGTCATGCTACGTGGAAACATGAGGATTGTCCGAGCTGCGGCAAGCCTGCGACCCGCGAGACGGATACGCTGGATACATTCATTGATAGCTCTTGGTATTTCGCGCGATTTGCTGGTGCCAAAAAAGGGAAAAACACTGATGATAAACCGTTCGATAATAAAATTGCCAGCCAGTGGCTGCCTGTTGACCAATATATCGGCGGTGTTGAACATGCCATTTTGCATCTTC
>JAJFFM010000047.1 GCA_021776675.1 Robiginitomaculum sp. | reverse complement strand
AGGTCAGAGCCTAGATGTATACTCAGCCATAATATTAGAAGTCACATCTGACGTCCGCATTGGGAATAGACTTCCGTACTTGAGTAGTCAAAACGGAGCAAATGCTGCCACAATCTCAAACATTACCAGCGTCCTTCTTTGGGCGTTTTAAGCCGCTGATTTAATGTCCGCTTTTGCCGCTATAGCAGACGTCCGCTATTCCCTGTGAGTTCAACTGGTCGTCGCAACACATTGGCCGAACCGTTCGGCCGGTGTTTCATAATCGAGGGTCTTTCTGGGACGCTCGTTGAGGGCTCTTGCTACAGCATTTAACTTGGCTTGGCTATGGACAGATAAATCTGTACCTTTTGGGAAGTATTGGCGCAGCAAACGATTTGTGTTTTCATTGGTGCCGCGCTGCCAAGGACTATGGGGGTCACAGAAGTAAACATCTATATCAGTCGTCATTGTAAATCGTTTGTGATCTGAGAGCTCTTTACCTCTGTCCCACGTCAGAGACTTATAAAGCTCTTCAGGCAGTTTCACAAGAGGCAGGCTTCGCTCACGTGACTGCTTTATCAGTGCATTTATAACGCTGTTCGTGTCGCGATTGCTAATCTTAGCGAGCATAACATAACGTGAATGCCGCTCCACAAGCGTCACGATATAACTGTTCTTGGGGCCAGCAATGAGATCACCCTCCCAATGGCCCGGCACAGCTCTGTCTTCGACACTGGCTGGGCGCTCTCTGATTGATACAGCGTCTTTAATCTGACCAAGACCGTCACGTTTAAGGCTGGCATGCCGTGAGCGGCGTATCGTGCGCGTCATACGCAGATGCGCCAGAAGTTCCTTCTTGAGCACCCCGCGCGCTTGCACAAACAGGCTTCGATATATGGTTTCGTGTGACACGCGCTTAGAAACATCCCCTGGATACATTCGTTTAAGCCAGTTTGCAAAGCTGTGGGCGGCGGCCTCGTTCCCATGCCGCCTTATCTGATGTGGCTGCTCTATAAAAGGATTGACCGCCATTGCGGGCAACCTCCCGACTAATCGTTGATGGTGCACGCCGAAGGCGCTTGGCAATAGATCGAAGTGAAGCTCCGATACTTAGGCCTCGCGATATATCTTCGCGCTCTGATAATGTCAGAGCTAGTCGAGATCGTCTGCGTTCCGGCGGCCTTATCCCACCTGTACGCGATAACAGCGGGTAAATTGACGACGAGTTTCGTTCAAATAATCGCCCGATAGAACTCATGCTCTCGCCGCGTTCCCATCTATCCCAAATATCTGCCTTTTGTTTATCCGTGAAGTTAGTCCGTGATCGTCTTGCCATAATATCGCTCCATCTTTAACGCAGTTGTTAAAGTGTTGCGACGACCAGTTGAACTCACACCCCAAAGCGGACATTAGCCAAAACTCTAAAGCTGAACTGAGGGAAGAGCAGATGCTAGCGGTTTCAAATATACTCAATGTCAGAAACCATGAGACTAAGGATAGGTAGGGTTGTTATACATTCAGACCTTCTTTGGCTTTGTTTACGAGACCTTACAGATCATGGGGTGCGCATAATCATGCGTTAGTAAAGTCGCAACCATTGTTTCCATGTTGAGCATGACTGAAATATCTGCTGAAGTGCCGTTCGTGCCGGACCAAGGTAACCCGATACCAATCACAGAAAAATAATTCCCGGCCGTAGAGACCTTTTCCGCTCTGCCGCTCCAGCAGCCTGAATAGGCGCACAGGGACAGTCCGCCGTCCGCATCTAAAGTCAATTCCATAGGCGTAAAATCGCCGGTCAAGGCCACATCACAAATACCCTCTTGGCAAGAAATCTCGGTCGTAATGTTACGGCAAGACCATTCCATTGACGGTGTTGGCGGGGATGTGCATCCCACTAAAACAGCAAGGATGGAAATCGTTAAAATAGAAAGTTTGTAGGTCATAATAATGTTACTTTATAGTCCGTATTAGTGATCTTGCTCGTCAACTTCTGGTGGATAATAACAGTCGCGTTCGTTCTGCCAGCCATTGGGTAGGGTGGTATTGCAGAGTAGGGCTTTATCAAGTGCCCCTTCGTCAACGATAGCATCTGTCATATCAGTGTCCATTAGATCCACACCGTCCAATACCGCACCTGTCAAATCAGCTTCTGGCATCCAAATTCCGGTCATAGTCACGTTCGTTAAATCAACGCCCAATAACTTTGCCTTCATCAAGCTGGAATCCGCCAAAGTCGCACCGCTTAGGTTGGCGCCGTTTAGAATCGTTTCGCCCATATCAGACTGTTCCAAATTTATCCCCGATAAATTCGCGTCACTGAGGTCTACGCCGTGTAAATTGGCATACATAAGATTAGCGCCAGATAAATCAGCCCCCACCAAAATATAGCCGCGTAAATCTCCATTGACTAAATTACAATTAGGGCAGACCACGCGTTGACCATGCTTAAATTTATTCAAATCCGGGGCGGCTTTGTAACTAGACGCACATCCTGCCAACAAGCTTGAAAAGCAAATAGTAAACAAGGTGATGTACCTAAAATCTCGCAATAAAAGCATCTTAAAATATCCTTTTAAGTGAGAAAAATTCCAGTAGACTCAGGTCAATCCCTGCAATCGCGGTTAGTAACCCGACCATCCGGAATGGTGGCCCGGTACAAGGCGGCAGAGTTGAAGGAAACTTCTTCAAAGCCATTCTACTGTACCGGATTGAACTTGAAGTCTTCGCCGTCGAATTCCACCTGACCAGCACCAAGACAAGTGCCGTTTTCATTAGCGGCGGCAAATACATGGCCGATTTTGGTGCGAACGCCCTGATAGGACAGAGCGGGAATTGATGCGATGGACCCCCCCGTTCCCTGATAATTGTCTGGTATGCCTTGTGCGTTAATCCAATACACTTCAATTGGGCCGTTGGTCAAATTCGAGAACTGCACAGTGACTATATTTCCACCCTCAGGCGAAGAGACTTGTCCGATATATTCACATCCCGGGCCTTCGCTTGTCGTCGCTTCCGGTGTGTAGTCAGATGTATTCGCTCCGCCGGATGGATCAATATAGTTTTCCATACCGGACTGATCATCGGCGTATTCATTGGTATCGACATAACCAGAGCCATCATCTGTATAACCGGTTTGCGCGGGCGCAGCCGCCTTGCGCGGATTTGCACCCGGAACAACGAGATCAGGGTTGAAACTGACTTCACCGGCGGACTCTACCGGATTGCCGATACCAACACATTCACCATTGTCATCTACGGCAATATACCAATATCCCGATGTTCCAATTTCTTCAACTCCTGTTGGTCCGGGGGCAATGGTTTGGATGGGTGCATTTTGAGACGCCCAGTTGACTTCCTGGCCCTGGCTATTGATCCAGTAGACATGAATGGTTTTCGAACCCGTGTTAAATAGGCGAAACCGACTAGCCTCTTCGCCCGCCCGTTCAACTGATTTATACGCGCCGCGCACACTGCAATTGCCATAGAATTTTTGAGCATTGGTGTTGCGGGCTTGGGCAAACATTGCATCTTCTGCAGCAAGGCGGTCACGCACTTCTTTCTCCGCTTTAGAATTAGCCCTGGCTTCTGCTTCTCGCGCTTCAGCGGCAGCTTTTGCCTTCGCCTCAGCCGCAATAGCTGCAGGATCGACTTTGCGTGGATATTTGCCAGGCACAACCAGATCGGGGTTGAAGTTGAACTCAAAGGCCACATAAGGCCAGGCAGGCATGCCAATGCCGACGCATTCGCCATTCTCATCGGTGGCAATATATGAAGAATGCGGCGTGCCCCATTCTTCAACACTGCTTCCGGGCGCAATTGTGTGGATGGGTTTATCTTGCGATGCGTAATTGCCTTCCACGGCTTTAGGGCTATTCCAGTAAATCCGGATCGGTTTTGATCCTCGGTTATACATGCGAATTCGCTCGGCGTTACCGCCGGCACTGGAGGTTGCGCTGCCGCGAGTAGCGCAATTGCCATACAGTTTCGCCGTGCTCTTGGTCCGTGCGTCAGCAGAAAGCGCCGCCCGGGGAGCCCAGGCCTGCATGCGTTTTTTGACTTTGGCCGCATCCAAATTACCCGTAGAGCGGAAAGCCGGAACAAACGGCTCAATCCGGTAGGTGATTTCGTACAAAGAGCCTTCATCATCTTGCGAGATCAGCACTTCTTCATAGCGCTCGACACCGTCCAACGGATTTTTCCCGGCCAATGAAATGGTTGGGAGCGCCTCTCTTTCGGCCGCCGACAAATACCCGCTTCCGTTGATCAGGGCGGAAATTTCTCCGAACTCGTACCAGACCCCTTCCTGATTATCCCAATAGGGTTCCCAGGAGGTACTCCCCAGCCCGTCATCATCACTGGCGGAATCATATTCCATCAATGAAATGACCACGCCATCGAAACGGTCAAAGACAAATGACTTGTTCACAATTTGCGTGTCTTGCGATTCTATATCCAAATGCGCGCGGCCACCATGGGGGTAAATCGAAAACCCGTTGACATTGATGTAAAAATCATCCGGCGATTCGCCATAAATTTTGTTGAACATGGCTTCGCTCGACATGGCATCGAGAGCCGCAGTTCCCAGATCGGCAAATGCCTCTGCCGTAGGGTCGGGGATTTCTTCTGCAAGAACCTCCTTGCCATAATGCTTGCCGACACGCTTGGCATAATCCTTAGCCAGCGCCTTCTTGGTGGCTTTGGCCGCCATTTTCTGGCTGCCGGCTTTTGCTGCTGCCTTCAAAGAAGCTTTGGTCAGTGCGCGCCCGCCGGTTTTGGCCGCAACTCGGGCCGTTGTGCTAGCCACGGCGCTAGCGCCGCCGGTGGCTACGCCCATCCCCGCGTCAATTGCCAGATCGATTCCGGTGAACAATACTGCCGTCGCCCCATCCTGCCCGGTGGAGACCTTGATGGCTTTGACGCTTTCGATGGTCAGTTTGCGCACGGAAATCAACGAATCTGAGTAAAACCCCTTCAAAACACCACCTTTAGCGTAATTCCCGGCTCTGACCTTTGCTTCCTTGGCGGTGTCGCGGGCCGGCATAAGTACCCAGTCAAAACCGGTAGCTTGCGGCCCGGAATCGGGCCAGACATTGACGTTTTCCTCGTCGTTGTTCGTGCCAAAACTGTGCATGGTCAGCGGCTGGTTATTGACCTTGCTATAGATGCGAAAAGTGCCATAGGACCCTTTGATTGCCATGCCCGAATACAATTCCGCCTGTGCATTG
The DNA here is from genome assembly GCA_021776675.1 of Robiginitomaculum sp. Classification (GTDB taxonomy): domain Bacteria; phylum Pseudomonadota; class Alphaproteobacteria; order Caulobacterales; family Maricaulaceae; genus Robiginitomaculum_A. The sequence goes on along the minus strand of JAJFFM010000047.1, from coordinate 8,386 downwards.
CTTAAGACAAACCGCCATTTTTGATGATTGTCGAGCGAGGGTATTCTGCCCCAGTTGGAGACATTCCGGTTGTCATCATCATCCAGGGTCAGATACAGACCCGTGGTCATATTGATGATGTGGTAATAGCCATCACCGACGTTCTCCAATACCCAGTCAAAGCCAAGGGTGCTGCGGCTCGGCAAATATGGTGTCTGGTCTGACGGGCTGGCCTCTACATTGCGTTTATCGTCGCGCTGGCCGTTATAGCCCTGACGTAAAAAACGTCTGCCGTCGACATGCATCATGTTGAGCACCTTGCCATCCAGCCGAAGTGCGACAATGCCGTCTTGTCCAGAGGCCTGCCAGTCTTCGGCACGGACACTTGCCGGTTTGATATTATTTTGTGCGCTGGCAAAGCTGGATATGCCCATAAGCAAAAATACTGCAACTGCAATTTTGATCACCACATTCATGGCCTGCGTGTTAAATGTATGAAGTTTTACCATAAATCTGCCCCTATGATTTTAATGTGCCCGAAATCACTATTGTAGACTTAATCACACTACGGTTCCCTCGTCTACTACCAAGCGCATATAAAACTAAACCCTAACATTTCTCCCCAAACAAAAAACGTATCCATGGTTTTGGGGTTTGGGTTATTGTTTGTACATGGAATCTGAACGCACTAAAAATTTGCTGTATTCATGCGCAGCACACTTTGAAACACAGCCGGGGATTTTCCCCGATGTGTCCCAAGGTGGGTCTCAAGCTGAGCCTCCTAATATGTCCCTTGATGTCCCTCAAGGTGTATCTGGTTTTCTGGCGTGGTTGATGCTTTGGATTCGGTTTTGTGTGTTACGGTCACATTGTTGCTCAAGACCGTTTCCAACATGCCCATCTGAACCCAACCGTTCGAGACGGCGCATTAGACGGCATTTTAGTGGGCGGAATATTACACCTGTCCGTAATAATCGCCCCTATTTCAGTTTTGGACGCAGAGGCCTGTCCCCAACCCAATTTATGGAACGGCTTGTCCAATTGTCTGGCCGTGGCCGGGTCAGTGTGTACCGCATACGCTATTGGCGCAAAACCGTCAAAGGCAAAGCTGCACCTCTGGGCACCGGACATGAGTATTGGCGCGACCCCCTTGGGCGTATTGGTATGCGTATGGGCAAACTCCTGTGCGGGGTTTGGTATGCGCATCTCTGGCCGGGATGGCAGCTGTTATTTCCTAATTGAATTTCCGAGCGCCCGATAAGCACCATCGGGTGGGCAATTGCGCATGTCCGCAAGCTGACTGCTTCCCCCGTAAAAACGGGGGAAGGAAAATCACCGAATTTATTTAGGGGCTGTCCTAGGTCACTAGTTCAAATAGCTTTTAACCCATTGCGTTAACAGTCTTTTTTGTGTCAATGGTCTGGGTTATTAAAACGCCACTCACATTCCTTCAAAAATAGGCCAAAATGAGCCTTTGGTACACCATTAAATTTGCGCATATGGCGCTTCGCCTGGTTCCAAAAATTCTCGATACCATTGCTCGAAGAACGGTTTTAGGTCTTTATCGGTAGTATCCTCGAATGCTGTGCGGATATCGTCCCATGTGCCAACCGCATATTTATTGTTTCTGTAGAAACGCTGGAAACTGCGCACGAAGTTCTCGTCGCCGACTTGCTCGCGTAGCATGTCAAATACCATAGATGTTTTACCGTATCCGACGGCCTCTGTTGGCCCGTCGGTTCGGCCAACGAAATCCCGCAAAGGGAAGTCCGTGCTTGCGTCCACATAGCTCGTATACCGCTGTAGGGTCGAGCGGCGATATTCTGCGCCTGTGCCGCGCTGTTCAGCCACCAAATGGTCGGCCATATAAGCGGTAAGGCCTTCGGCCCAATTGCCAGTATCGAAATCAATATAAACGGAATTACCCCACCAATTGTGTAGGAGTTCATGGGGGTAAGACGAATGTAAAATAAATGGGAAGCGAATAATTTGCGAGCCGAGCAAAGTAAAGCTCGGCATGCCGTATCCGGTCTCCCAAAAGTTCTCTACCAATGCGAATTTTGTATATGGATAAGGGCCGAGCATCTGGCGGTACATTTCCATGTATTGTGCCGTAGTCGTGAGGTATTTGTTGGCCATTGCATCATCAGGTGTACGCAAATAAGCCATAGCCGTCACATTGCCGATAGGCAGTTCGTACTGGGTGAATTCAGCGCCGATGACATAAATTTCTTCGGTCGGTGTCGGTGCAGACCATTGGTCATAATGCTTGCCGTCTCTGTCTTCATTTTGCTTACGCGCACCTTGGGATACGGAAGACCAAATTTTGCTTACGCGCACCTTGGGATACGGAAGACCAACCTTCTGGTAAAGTGACAGAGAGATTATACGTAATGAGCGTGTCTTCGATGGTAGGCACCCAATAAGTGGCACCGGCCAAATAAGCACCGCGGTCTTCGATAAGGCCAGGGGAGGAAGAAAATCCGCGTGCATATTCTGTGCCCAATTGCTGAATTTCGTTATTAATCTCGCCGACCATAGACAATGTAATTGTGTTGTCGCTGCCTGCAAAATTGCTCAGCTCATATATATTGGCTTTAATGATGCTGTCTTCGCTGGAATTATCTCTGTCCATGCCGAGATCATCTGCATTGCGGCTTTCTGCAACCAGTTGTAAATTTATTGAACCAGCCGTTTTCTCGATGGTCAAATCAGAGTTGATCATGATTTTAAGGCCGTCTTTAGCCAAGTTGGTTGGAATGGTCAGGACGTCACTTGCTACAAGGCTATGAGTAGAAGGCGTAATCGTCACATCTATTTCATGATGTAATGTGCCTTTGTTAGCCTCTTTTCGAATAATAGAGGATTCAATAGCCGGATTTTCAACAGGCCCAGTTTTTACAGGATCTGGTGAACAAGCAGTAATCGTAAGGGCGCAGAAGCAAGCTAATGTTAATCGTAGCATGGATTAATTCCTTCAATGGTTCTCGGGAATTTAGCCAGAATTTATTGCGTTGCACAAGTATTCTGAATATTAATTGGCCACGGGGTGGACGCCAATCTTTTTTACCAAAAAACCAAGCTTTGTTTATCCAAAAAACAAGCCAAGTTTACTAAAATACTAAGTCTTGTGCGCTAGTTAATACTGCGTGCTTCGAACGGACTGTCTAATGAGAAAGCCGGAATTTCTACGTCAAAACGATTGCCATCAGGCGTTTGTACTTGGTAGGTGCCGAGCATGACACCGGACGGTGCAGAAAGTGGTGCGCCCGAAGTATAACGGAATACTTCGCCGGGCTTTAGACTAGGTTTTTCGCCGACAACGCCTTCGCCGCGGACTTCTTGGACTTGACCATTACGATCAGTAATTTGCCAGAACCGTTCGACAACCTGCATGTCGTCACTGGTTTGGTTTTCAATCTCGACCGTATAGGCCCAGATATAACGGTCGTCAGCATCAGAGGATTGTTCGTTTAAGAATTCGGGTTCAACCCTAACAACTACATCGCGTGTTCTTCGCTCGTACATCCTTTTAGCCCTTCAAAAAAATAAAACTTAATCGTCATTAGCCATCCATACCCCTCCGTGCAAAAGGTGCAAGTTAATAACCCAGTCAAGCGAGCGATTTAATCATATTAATGACCTGTGTGGGGCGAAAAATATCTTCTGTTCAGTTTGGGACGGCTCTGGTACAGGCTAATGATGGATAAAGAATCAGTACACAAAGACGGGATATTGCCTGCACAGGATTTGGCGCAATTGATTGCGGATGGATACGTTCATGCGCGTAGTTCGGATGAGCCTACATTAGGTCGGGGATTCGATCCCGAAATTGAGGCGGGGCAAATACAGCCGGCATCGTTAGATTTACGTTTGGGGACAGTTGCTTACCGCCTGCGCGCATCATTTTTACCGGGCGAGGGGCGTACCGTATTAGACTGTCTGGACGAACATTTGGTCATGCATAAAATTGATTTGACGGGCGGTGCCGTATTGGAAACTGGATGTGTTTATCTGGTACCGTTAATGGAAAGCATGCAATTGCCACAAGGCTTATCTGCGCGGACAAACCCGAAAAGCTCAACGGGGCGGCTCGATGTATTTACACGCGTGATTGCAGATGGGGCTTCGCAGTTTGAAACCATAGAGCCGGGCTATTCTGGGCCTCTATATGTAGAAGTCGCCCCTCATACTTTTTCAGTTTTGGCTAGGCCGGGTGACCGTTTGGTGCAAATTAGATTTAGGCGCGGCGCAGAGAACGTTTTGCGTTCACAAACCGTCAGTATTGACCTTAAAGCAGAAGGTCCAGATGGTATTACAGGAGGTATTATAGGTTGGCGCGCTCGTCGTCATTCAGGACTAGTCGATATTGCAGGCGTTGATGCCCATAACGCACTGGATTATTGGCAACCATTAAGCGCGCCAAATGGGCGGTTGATCCTTGACCCAGAAGAGTTTTATATTCTGGCCTCTAAAGAAGCCGTAATCATTCCTGAAGACGAAGCTGCAGAAATGGCACCTATCGCTCCGGAAATAGGGGAGTTTCGTGCGCATTATGCAGGTTTTTTTGATCCAGGATTTGGCTTGAAGCAAGCTGGTGGGGCAGGGTCGCGCGCAGTCTTGGAAGTACGCGGCCGCGATGTCCCCTTCATGTTGCGCCACGGACAGGCGGTTGCCAAACTTGATTTCGAAGCCATGAGCGCCGTGCCAGAAAACCTATACGGTGACAACGGCTCCCACTACCAAGCACAGGGCCTGCGCCTCTCCAAGCATTTTAAGCTGTAATCCATACAAAGTACACATAGGTACTTGTGCTAACCTCAAAATTTTGCCAACTTGACGTTGTTAAACAAATGTAACAATTTTTGGGGGTTGCCATGCGCATTTTTTCTGTATTTTTCATTATAGTTTCGACAATAGTTTTTTCGGCTTTTCCAGTGATAGGAAAACCGGTGCCCTCCGATTATTACGCGCGTTTGCCTGCAATTTATGATGCGGCGATTTCTCCTGACGGGAAGTGGATGGCGGCTGTTGTAGAGAACAGCGGCGAATATATTGTCCGCATATATAATTTGGCCAACCCAAGCGATAATAAAGTCAGAGCTACCGGTATTGGTAAAGTGAAGGTCAATAGTGTGCGTTGGGCTAACAATGAACAAATTTTACTCAATTTGACCCAATATCACAAAACAGGGACGACAATTTATGCAATGGGTACTCTGATTGTAATGAGCAAAGATATGAAGGAAATGCGCCCAGTACTAGCTCAAAAAGCAAAACAAAATGGTGCAACTAGGTTTAACAAGAAAAATGCTTTTAGGCAGTTTAGTAATCATGTTGTGGATTACTTGCCCAATGATCCCAATAATATATTGATGGCGTTTGGGGAAAAAGACCCACTTGCTCCAGGTGTGCATGAAGTAAGTTTGAAATCTTCGTCCACGAGAAAAATAAGAAATGGCTCTCCGAATATTCAAGACTGGATAACCGATTTGCGAGGAGAGGTCAGAGTAAGTGTAGGACGTACAGAAGTACGCGATGATTCTCATCTTGCTGTACGGGATACGCATGGTGATACATGGCGCTCACCGGATAAATATCCGGGGATAACAGTGGACACAACTGTGTTTGGGTTTATGCAAAATCCTGACGAGATGATTATTGGTGATTATAACGGTAAAGATACTCTTGGGCTTTATGTGTATGATTTGTCTTTGAAAAAGCGAACTAGAAAGCTATTTCATAACGACATATATGATGTTGGTTCTATCGTTAAAAGTCCGGACGGCAGTAAAGTTATTGGTGCCACCTACACTGGGGATAGTAGGCAAACCGTGTTTTTTGACCCTAGTTATGAAAGCCGTATAGATCAAATTCGGGCGCAGTTAAAAGACTACCATATACAATACCTTGACCAGACACCTGACGGCAATAAAATTTTGTTTAAGGCGAGTACGCCAAGTGTGCCGGGTATTTTATATGTCTATGATGCCAATACCGACAAACTACGTAATCTTGGTTATGATTATCCAGAGATCGGAAAAATTATACAAGGGGACATAACACCTGTGAAATATACGGCCCGTGATGGTTATAAAGTGCCGGGATATATTACAACGCCGCCAGCTATTGCTGACGGTAAGGTAGCGTTCAAAAACTTACCTTTTGTCATCCTACCGCACGGCGGGCCTTATGCACGCGATACGGCCAGCTTTGATTATTTCGCACAATTCTTTGTCTCGCGCGGTTATGCCGTCCTGCAGCCAAATTACCGTGGTTCCGCAGGGTTAGGCTCAGCCCATATGGAGGCAGGACGTAAAAATTGGGAAGTTATGCAGGAGGATGTTGAGGACGGTACGCGTTGGTTGGTCGAAAAAGGGTACGCTGATCCAAACCGCATCTGCATTGTTGGTTGGTCTTACGGCGGTTATGCTGCTTTGATGGGGGCGATTAAGAACCCTAATTTGTATAAATGTAGCGTTAGTGTTGCTGGTCTAACGGACCCGAAATCAGCTGTATACGATATGAAAAAATTTAGATTTGGCAAACACTCTGCAAAAAGTTTTTTATTGAACGGTTTTGAAGACGGTGATGATCTCAAGGAAAACTCTCCGGTTAAGCGGGCGAAGGAAATAACAATACCCGTATTCTTAGCACACGGCACGAGAGATGCTCAGGTGAATTTCAGTCAGTACCGCTTTATGAAAAACGCAATGAGTAAGCATAGTAATGATGTCTATATCGAGTTCAAAGATGGTGATCATAGCCTTACAAACAGCACACACCGTAAAGAGTTATTTTCAAAACTAGATATATTTATGCGCGATAATTTAGGCGAGAGCGCGGCTGCACCTTAGGGGAAAACAAAAACAACGGAAAATATTATGCGTATTTTATTTCTCATTTTAGTCATGACTGCCTCAACACTATTAAGCGTAGTGAGTACGGCGAAGCCAGTTCCTGTGGAGCATTACTCACGCTTACCTGCAATTTATGATGCGGCCATATCACCGGACGGGAATTGGTTGGCAACTGTGGTGGATAATAAAGGTAAATACATATTGCGGGTTTTCAATTTAGCTGACCCAACAGATAAAAAACTGCGAGCCACCTCCTATCCTGATACCGTCAAAGTGAACTGGGTACATTGGGCGAATAATGAGCAATTACTGCTGTCAACTCGTCAATCCGAGAAAACGCAGGGCACGGTATATTATAGTGGTTATCTGTACGTCATAGACAAGGATATCACAGATGCAAAAATGGTTCTCAAGCCGCAATTGACTGGGGGAAAAACAGGGAGTCGGCTCGCCAGCTCTGGCAGTTCTGGCGGCTTCCGTCAGTTTAACAATGTGGTCATAGACTTTTTACCGAATGATCCTGACAACATACTTATGGCTTATGGCAAAGAAGATGCATTTGCTATAGGTGCACATAAAGTCAATATCAAAACACGCAAAAAAAAGAGCATAAGACGAGATTCGCTTGATATCCAATCTTGGGTAACGGATCGAAATGGTGAAGTTCGGCTGGGTCAAGGTAGAAAAGAAAAATCTGGTGACTGGCGTGTTACTATACGTGACGCGGTTGGCAAAGAATGGCGCAGTGATCAAGATTACCCGGGGTTAGAAGGCGGCACGGCCATTTTTGGTTTCACATCCAACACCAATGAACTGATTATCGGTGCTTATAATGGTAAGGATACGCTCGGGCTATATGTATATAATTTGGTGCAAAAGAAACGTACGCGGAAATTGTTTCACCATAATAAATATGATGTTGATAGTATAATTCTTAGCCCAGACGGTAAAAAAATTGTTGGGGCTACCTATCTGGCAGATACAAAAAAACGTGAGTTTTTCTACCCGGCGAACAAGTCCCGGCTTGCTAAACTGCAAGAGCTATTACCTGGTTATCAGATAAATTTGATAGAAGAGACCGCTGACGGACGCATAGCTCTATTGAAGGCCGAAGGGGCAAGTAATGCACCTATCCTTTTGACATTTGATTTCGCCAAAAATAAATTGTCAACGCTGGGCTATGATTACGTGGAAATTGGCGACACAATTCAAGGGGATGTAACCTCAGTTCGCTATACGGCGCGCGACGGTTTTAAAATTCCAGGCTATGTGACGACGCCACCGAAGATTGGAAGTGGTGAAATTGCTTTTAAAAATCAACCATTTATTATTATGCCCCACGGTGGTCCCTATGCCCGCGATACGGCCAGTTTTGATTATCTTGCCCAATTTATGACATCGCGTGGTTATTCGGTTTTACAAATGAATTTTCGGGGTTCTGAAGGCTACGGTGATGCCCATGAGCAAGCTGGGCGGAAAAACTGGGAAATTATGCAGCAGGATGTGGAGGACGGCACACGTTGGCTCATTGAGAAAGGGTATGCAGA
>JAJFFM010000046.1 GCA_021776675.1 Robiginitomaculum sp. | reverse complement strand
GGGGTCGAACTGGCCCAATTGACGGTCGGCGCCGGCAATCGCGGGGCTGTTGACGAGCACCTGGCGAGGCTCCGCGCCGAAGCGCAGCGCACGATGGACCAGTTGCACGAGACCGTCTGGTCGCTGAACCGCGAAGCAGTCGCCATTGGTGAACTGGCCGAGCAGGTCCAGGAACACCTGCACGAGCACCCGCGCCATCATCAAACGCCCGCGCTCGAGTGCCAGGTGGAAGGCGACCTGCAGACGGTTCTGCCTTCGGGCCACGCTCTCGAGATCTTCCGCCTGATACAGGAAGCGGTGCACAACGCGATTCGCCACGCCGGCGCGCGCCACGTGGAGGTTCAGCTCACGAACGAGCGGAACACGACGCTGCGCATCGAGGTCCGCGACGACGGTACGTTCCGTCCACCCCCAGACGGCCACAAAGGTCTTGGCGTTGCCGGAATGCGAACTCGCGCCGAACGCATAGGCGGCAGCTTCTCGCTCGAGGTGGAAGCCGCGGGCGGCACTACTACGGTACGTGTAGTGCTGCCGCTCGATGCGCGAGAGCACCGGAGTTGACGATACCCGGATCGGGGGATTGCGCCGCTCCCCCTCAGGCAGGCAACCTGGCCTGATGCGAATTCGAGTGGCTCTCCTGGATGACAATGCAGCGTTCCAGAATCAGCTCACGGAACGGTTGTCGTTCTTTCCCCAGATCGAGATCGCCTTCAGTGCCAACACGGTCGAGGATTTCTTCGAAATGCTGGGGCGGCAGGAGGATCCACCCGTTGTCGCCCTCATCGACATTGGCCTCGGAGACTCGTCGGGCATCGAGGTCGCGGCGCGCCTGGCCCGCGAGCACGCGGCGATCGGAGCCCTCATGCTCACGGTCTTCGAGGAGCCGGGCACGATCCTGGCGGCGATCCAAGCCGGCGCCGCCGGCTATCTGCTCAAGGACGCGCCCGCAGAGACCATTGTGAGCGCCATCGTCGAGGTGCGCGACGGCGGCGTGCCCTTGTCGCGGCCGGTGGCACGCCAGGTGTTACGCCTGCTGGGTACGGCAGCACCGGCCAGCCCTGGAGCCTCGGCTCCACCGGCGGAAGCCGCGCGGGCGCTATCGAAGCGCGAGGTCGAGTTGCTCGAGCAGATCGTGCAAGGCGACACCGAGGCCCAAATCGCGGACCGCCTGTGCATCAGCCCGCACACGGTACGAACGCACGTGAAGAACATCTATCGAAAGCTGCGCGTTGGCTCGCGTGCCGCGGCCGTGCGCGTGGCGTATGAACGCCGCCTCCTCGACTGAAATACCCGGTTCCGGCGATAGCTCGCGGCCCGGCTTCTCCTTTAGCGTCAACAGGTGTTGAGTGGTGCGGCCCATATGGCGGTCCTGGGACCGAACGAGGTGAACATGTTTCGACGCAAGCTTCTGATTCCGCTGGTCGCTGCCGCGCTGGTCACAAGTGCCTGTAACTGGGACTACTGGTTCCTCGCCTACACGATCGAGTGCCCGCACAACGAGAATGGTCCCACGCGTTGCTACCCATCCAAGCAGTGGATCGTCGTCAGGTGCACCCAGTTCGTCAGCAGCGGCTGGGAACTGTTCGCCGGCAACTACAACATGGAGCTCGCGTTCGAAGCCGGAACCGCCGTAGCCAGGGACGCACGCGCCGTCGGGTTTCCGAAGAAGCTCCAGGTGAGATTGAACGGCACGGATGCCGAGGGCAAGAACGTCTTCACCTTCAGACCACCGGTGTGGAAGCTCAGCAAGGCGACCGGAAAGGCCCGGGCCGGCGTCAACGTCAAGAAGACTGTCGAGATCACGAATGACCTGGTTGTCCCCGCCGGCGGTACCGTCTGCCTCTCCATCAAGACCAAAGGTCGCAACCAGTTCCTCGACGGCATGCTCGCGGGCATCCTATGGGAGGAGCTCACCGCGACCCGTGTAGATCCGTAGGAAGCAACGCACCGCGTCGCGCGGAAACAGGCTTGCACGGCCGCCCATGCCCGGCTACCGTTCCAGATTCGTGCGCTCGCCAGGCATGCACACGAACTCGTGGCCCTATCGTCTAGCCTGGCCCAGGACACCGCCCTCTCAAGGCGGAGACACGGGTTCAAATCCCGTTAGGGCTACCTTCCCGTTCGCGGGAACATCGAGCCCTCGCTTGCGGTCCAGGAACGGCTGCTTGCGGGGGTTTCGGTTTTTGCGGAGCCAGCGCCGCCCGAGATCGGGCCTTACGACTCGGTCTGCCGGCCTACGGTCTGCTGAGCGGCATTGTGACCGCCGCGGCACTATTCACGCGTTGGATCTGACCCAGCGTCGTCGTCCGCTGGGCATCCCTCCCGGGCCGCGTGTCCGGAGCTGGCCAAAGAACGGCTTCGCGCTGGGATTTCTGTGTTCCGCCGACGCTTCCCGGGTGTCCTAACCCACGACAGATGCTCCCCCCATCAACAGACCAGGCCCGGGATTACCATGATGACTTCTACCTTTTCGTCCGTTGCTCGCTGGACCGTGATGCTGGCCGTAGTGTCGCTCGTTGGATGCAGTTCCTCGGGCGACCCCACCGCTCCGAACCTCGATCTCCTGACCTCGAGCGGCACCCAGTCCGGCAACGGCTCGACCGGCGACGGCGTCACCGGCGCGAGTCAGTCCTTCGAGGGCGCGGTCGCGAGTGTGGACTTCGCCGCGTCGACTCTGCTGATGACCGCGGGACCGTCGATCTTCGTTGACGGTGCTACGCAGTGGAATCCGCTCGGCGACGTTTTCGATCTCGGCGCTGTCAATGACGCTCTCGCCCGCGGGGCCGGCGTACACGTCGAGGGCACCGCGACGGTGCGCGAGGACAGCTCGATGCTCGCGACCATTCTCAAGGCGGAAACAGACGAGGACGACGATGCTGGCCCCGGCGCCTTCCGGCAGTTTTACGGGACCGTTGGAAATGTCGATGTGGCTGGCGGCTCTATCCAGCTCCTTGATGGCACCACCGTGATGGTCGATGGCTCGACCATTTGGGACGGGCTTGGCGACGTCTTCTCCCTGGGCGCTCTGGCACAGGCGGTGGCGGCCGGCACGCCGTCACGAATCGAGGGCGACGGCAACGAACAACCCGACGG
>JAJFFM010000045.1 GCA_021776675.1 Robiginitomaculum sp. | reverse complement strand
CAAATAAACATTAATCCATCAATGGTTAAATGCGAATCATATGCGTCTATACGCGCCGAAGCCCCCTCAAACAAGGACGCTACACCGCCCGTGCCAATGACGGTAAATTTGCGGTCATCTTCATCTTGAATGCGTTCAATTAGACCGTCTATCAAGCCAATATAACCCCAGAAAATTCCGGACTGCATCGCCTCGACGGTGTTACGGCCAATGACATTGTCCGGTTTTTTGATGGCGACGCGCGGTAATTTCGCGGCGGCATCATGTAATGCGCGTAGGGACAAATTGATGCCAGGCGCAATAATGCCACCTTCAAAATCGCCGTTATCGCAAATAATATCAAATGTCGTCGCTGTGCCGGAATCGACCAAAATTAATGGCCCTTTGTATTTTACATGTGCACCAACTGCATTAACCAGCCTGTCTGCTCCGACTTCTTTGGGATTTGCAAGGGTAACTTTCGCGCCCAAATCTACGCTCGGTTCGCCGACAATCATGGGATCCACATTTAAATGCCTGCGCGCCAAATTGCGCATATGGAATAAAGACTGCGGCACCACGGTTGAAATTATACAGCCATCGATATCTGAAAATTTTAGCCCTTGCATCATCATCAAATGATAGAGCCAGACAGAGTATTCGTCCGCCGTACGCCCATCATTAGTTTCGATGCGCCACTCCACGGCCCATTTTTCACCATCATGAATAGCAAACAATGTGTTGGTATTACCTGCATCTATGACCAGTAACATAGTTATATCGCTCGCGGCAGTGCGTAAGAACGCACGCCTACGCGGGTGCGCGCCATAGGGCGCGACGGCCACCTTTTAACTATTTTGGCACCCTTGCCTCGCTGCGCTCGGTACTTCTTAGTCATCCTAAACTTCCTTTTAATGTCGCTCGCGGGTGTGCGCCAAAAGGCGCGACGGCCACTTGGCCTTGCTTCGCTGTGCTCGGTACATGTTCTCTTACAGTGTTCCTCACGAAAAGAAAACATCTCCTGCATGGATTTTTATTGTTTCACCGGAATGTATTTTTACTGCTAACGCTCCGTCTGCGTCCATACCTATTGCTGTACCTTCAATAGTTTTATTGGGTAATCTTGCCACCACTGGCCCGCCCATACCTTGTGCACGTTCTAGCCATGCGGTGCGTATAGGTTCAAATCCGTTTTGGCTATAATCTTCCAGCCAAAAAGCAAATCTCTCGAACAATACTTTCTTCACATCGGATAAATATGGGTGCTGACCTAAAGGCATATTGGCGTTTAAATAAGTAGCACTGTATTGCGTATTATCAGGTGCCGAGAGTATGTTGATACCGATACCAACGGCAACCCACAATTGGTCATTTCCTGCGTCGCTAATTGTGCCGCTATATGTACCGCTTTCCAGTAATATCCCTGATATTTTCGCACCATCAACAAGCACATCATTCGGCCACTTTATTTGGGCACCAGAGCAATAACTACAAACCGTATCATGTACGGCCAAGGCGGCCACAAAGCTTAATCTAGCCGCTGATGCAGGTGTCCCAATGTGAGGGAACAATCCTGTACAAAACAGATTGCCCGTTTCCGAAACCCATTCACGTCCGCGCCTGCCTTTGCCGCCCATTTGGCGTTTTGCGGAAATCCAGAGCGGACCTAAATCACCGGCTTCAGCCATGCGTTTGGCTTCAAGGTTTGTGGAGTCTATCTCTTCAAACTCTAGGAATTTCACCTAGAAAAGACTGTTTGCCGCAGCTTCGATGAGGGCACGTGTCGGTGCCAATACAAATGGCATCATTAAAACAGGGAACAATAGCAAAGCAGAAACCGAGCTGAGCACGGCTAATTCACGAGGCGCCTTGACAAATTCATGGGCTTGATCGTCAAACCAAATAACCTTGATAACGCGCAAATAATAAAACGCGCCGATAACTGAGCTTAGCAGTGCGATCACCACTAACCATGTTAGGCCAGAGTTAAATGCAGGCGCAAAGGCAAACCATTTCCCAAAGAAACCCATGAAGAACGGAATGCCCGCCAGTGAGAACATCAAGGTCGTTATTATCAAGCTAAGCGGAAGATTGGATTTGGATAAACCGGCGAGATCAACAATGCCCTCAAGCGCACCTTCGCGAGTGCGCATCTGGAGGATAGCTGCAAATATGCCGATAATAGCCACCAAATAAACTGACATAAAGACCAACATACCCGATACACCAGAGGCACCGCCAGCCGCTAATGCAACAAGCGCATAGCCCATATTGGCGATGGATGAATATGCCAGAAGGCGCTTGATATTAGTCTGTGTTAGGGCCCCAAAGGCACCGATGACCATAGACATCACCGCCAGCACGATAAGTACTTGTTGCCATGACTGCTGTGCTTCAGCAAATGGCCCCGTAATCAGGCGGGTAATGAGTGCCAGTGCTGCCAATTTAGGCGCGCCCGCGAAAAATCCGGTGACGGGCGTTGGTGCGCCCTCATAAACATCTGGTGTCCACATATGGAAAGGCGCGGCGGAAATCTTAAACGCCAGCCCCGCTAACATAAACACAAGACCAGCAACAATGCCTGCGCTCATATGGTCTTGGCTGCTAATGACGGCTCCAATTTGCGCAAATGACAATGTACCCGTAAAGCCGTAAACCAATGACATACCGTACAAAAGCATGCCCGACGACAATGCTCCGAGTACAAAATATTTAAGACCAGCTTCAGAAGCCCTGAGGCTATCGCGGTTAAAGGCGGCCATTACATAAAGTGACAAAGCCTGCATTTCCATACCCACATACATGGATAGTAAATTCCCTGCTGATACCATAACACCCATGCCGAGCACGGCGAACAGCATCAAGATAGAATACTCAAATTGATCTAGTTTTTCGCTTTTAAACCAATTACGCGAGAACCACAAAGTCGCCGCCGCGGTAAGCCCGATTAAAGCTTTAACATAATGGCTAAAATCATCATTGACAAAGGCTCCTTCAAAGGCTTCGCCCTGTCCGTTGATGATAAAACCGGCAAAGGCAAAAACTACCAATGCTGCAATGCTAACATAGCGTACGATAGACACGCCGCGCGCACCGCCAAAAGCACCGACCAGCAAGAGCATAACGGCGCTCAGTGCCAGAACAACTTCGCCTGTAAGTAATGATAATTGTTCCACGGGCTTAACCTCCAGCCAGTTTTGCGTTTACGCCAGCCAGCAAGGCATCGACGGAAGCGGCTGTAATATCGGTAATCAACGACGGGTAAACACCAAGCACGATTGTCATAACAACCAAAGGCGCCATGATGACAATTTCGCGACCCGTCAAATCCTTCATACCTTCAAGCTTGTCGTTCTCGATTTCACCGAAAATCACTTCGCGGTAGAGATGCAGTGCGTAAACCGCAGATAAGATCATGCCGAACGCTGCACCGAAGGCAATCCAAGGATTGACTTGATATGCACCGACCATAGTCAGGATTTCTCCGACAAATCCGGACGTGCCCGGCAATCCAACATTAGCCATAGTAAACAGCATAAATACGGCCGCATACATAGGCATATATTTTACAATACCGCCGTAGAAAGCAATTTCGCGCGTGTGCATGCGTTCATAGATAACACCGACCGCAAAGAACAATGCACCCGAGACTATACCATGAGAAATCATCTGGAAAATAGCACCCTGCATGCCTTGCATATTAAGCGCAAAAATACCCATGGTCACAAAGCCCATATGCGCGACCGAAGAATAAGCAATGAGCTTTTTCATATCGGTCTGACGGTAAGCGACTAGCGAGGTGTAAATAATACCGATAATACTGAGCCAAAAGATAAACGGCGCGAAATATAGTGATGCATCCGGGAACATAGGAATAGAGAAGCGGATAAATCCGTATCCACCAAGCTTGAGCAAAATACCAGCCAAAATAACCGAACCGGCGGTAGGAGCCTGAACGTGCGCATCAGGAAGCCAAGTGTGCACTGGCCACATAGGCATTTTTACGGCGAATGAAGCAAAGAAAGCTAGCCATAGCCATGTCTGTGCGCCCGCCGGAATATCCATTTTTGCCAATTCCGCGATATTAGTCGTGGCATTACCCGCGCCCAAGATTTGACCGGAATAATAATAGAGCCACAACATAGCGGCGAGCATCAATACCGAGCCGAGCAAGGTATAGAGGAAGAATTTATAAGCCGCATAGACTTTGTCTTTGCCGCCCCAAACACCAATAATGATAAACATTGGAAGTAATACGCCCTCGAAAAACACATAGAACAACACCATGTCCAGTGCACAAAACACACCGATCATCAGAGTTTCCAATATCAGAAACGCCACCATATACTCAAGCATCCGGGATTTCACCGATTTGGCGCTGGAGATAATACAAAGCGGGGTCAAGAATGCAGTCAGCAAGATAAATAGTACCGAAATCCCGTCCACACCCATGCGGTATTTAATACCGCCGCCGAGCCAAGCAAATTCTTCGACAAATTGATACTCCGCCGTGGCATTATCAAATCCCATGACCAATAACAAAGACAGGCCGAGCACAGCCAAGGTTGTGACTAAGGCTACTTTGGGTGCATTTTTCTCAATTTGGGTCTTGCCTTCTGGCCTAGCCAAACGCGACATCAGCATCAAAAACACTGCGGCCAGCGCCGGAATGAACGTGATGATGGAAAGAATAGGAACACCTTTAAACATGTCTTACCCCACCGCTTTCATGGAGACCAGAGCAATAAGCCCCGCCACTCCGAGTAACATAACAAAGGCATAATGATATAAATACCCGCTTTGGAATTTGGATAATTTCTTGCCTACCGCCAAAGAAGCGGCAGCAAAACCGTTCGGCCCAAACCCGTCAATGATTTTAATATCGCCTATCTTCCAGAAGATATCACCAAGCTTACGCGTACCGCGTATGATAGTGGCTTCGTAAAGCTCGTCGATATACCATTTATTGAGCAAAAATTTATAGAAAATCCCGCCTTCAGCAGTGATGCGTTTCTCTGTGCCGTTGTCACGGATATACATAGACCAAGCCAGAATAAAGCCGAGCAATGTCACCACGAACGGCGCCCACAATACCCATATTGGGAAATCGTGGTGTCCGCCAGAAGCCTCTCCGTGCTCTCCCCCGTCTGCCCCATCAAATCCAGGAAGCGCGTGACCCCAGAATTCGGCAGTATGTTCGCCCATAAATTGGCCAAAGAACACCACGCCAGCAAAGACGGCGCCAACACCCAATACGGCCAATGGTATCACCATATTCGTCGGGCTTTCGTGCGTGTGCTTTAGGGTTTCTGGCTCACCCCTAAACTTGCCGTGGAATGTCATAAATATTAACCGCCATGAATAGAAAGAGGTCATACCCGCTGCGATTAAGCCTGCCCAAAATGCGAAGACTGCGGGTGCATTATGCCCCCCTGCTCCGGCCGCATATGCGGCCTCGATGATGGCGTCTTTGGAATAGAAACCTGCAAATCCAACCCCCGGAAAACTACCAATGGCGGGAATACCAACACCAGTAAGCGCCAATGTACCAATAATCATCAAGATATATGTCATTGGTACGAATTTATAAATCCCGCCCATTTTACGCATATCTTGTTCGTGGTGTAGGGCAACAATAACCGAGCCTGCGCACAAGAATAGAAGCGCTTTAAAGAACGCATGGGTAAATAGATGGAACATGGCGGCATCATATGCGCCCACACCTGCAGCAAAGAACATATAGCCAAGTTGGGAACAGGTTGAAAATGCGATAACCCGCTTGATATCGTTTTGCACCAGACCAATGGTCGCAGCGAAAAATGCTGTAAACGCACCAATGATCGTGACAAAGGCGGAAACCACAGGCGCAGCTTCGTAAATCGGCGCAGCGCGGCAAACAAGGAATACACCCGCAGTCACCATGGTCGCAGCATG
>JAJFFM010000044.1 GCA_021776675.1 Robiginitomaculum sp. | reverse complement strand
GTTACGGCGGTGAAGAATTTCTAATCGCTATGCCCGACACAGACCAAGACGCCGCTGTCGTCGCAGCAGACCGAATACGCTCATTAATTGGTGGTACCCCTATCACTGTTGGTGATCAGGCCTTTAGTATTTCGGTTAGTGCTGGCATTTCAGAAGCCAGAAAAGGCGAGAAATTTCGTGATGTGTTCAAACGCGCAGACGATGCTCTCTATGCTGCTAAACAAGCAGGCCGTGACCAGGTATGCGGTTCAAAGCAAAACAATATCGCCGCCTAGATATGTTTGTAAAATAAACATTTTTTGTGCAATATTATATCTAACGGTAATCCGATTAATATATAAAAAGTCTGTAGCATTTCTTTGTATGCGGCTTATGGTGCGTGCAAATTAGGATACACACTATGAGCGAAGACCAAAAACCCGAAAGATTACAAAGGTTGTGGGATTTGGCCCCTATGTTTGTTGAAGGTACGCCCCATGCTAAATTTTTAGGCATGAAATTTGTTGCCATAGACATTAGCCGCGCAACCTTGAGTTTGCCCTATGATAAAAAACTGGTTGGTAATGTTGAAACGGGTATATTGCACGGCGGCGTTTTAACCGCCTTGCTGGATCAGGCTTCCGGTCTTGCTGCAGTGTCTTCTTTTGAAGATGTAATGCCAGTTGCGACCCTTGATTTACGTATCGACTATATGCGCGCTGGTAAGCCAGGAAAAACGCTTATCGCCGAAGCTCATGCTTATAAGACAACCCGTCATATTGCCTTTGTCCGTGCCATTGCCCACGATGGTGATGTCAATGACCCGGTTGCAACATCCCAAGCTAGCTTTATGACCACGGGGCGTAATAAGAAAAGCTCCGTCAATCCGTTAGCGCGCACCAAGGCCGTCGCCGATTTACCGCCAGCAACGACCTCTGCAACTGCCCCTGAAGCGAACAAGCCAACGGGAGCAAAAAAATGAGCGAGACGCACTTAACTGAAGCTGGTATTGCAGAGGCATTGTCCCAAATACCATATGCCAAAGAGCTTGGTATACGTCCGCTATTGATGGGTGATGAGTTGACGCTAATTTTGCCGTATGGTCCACATATAATTGGCAACCCAATGTTGAAAGCCTTACACGGCGGTGCCGTAGGTGCATTTTTAGAGACCACTGCTATCGTGCAACTTTGGTTAATGGGGGAACCTAAACCTCTGCCCAAACCTATTGGTATCTCTCTAGACTATTTACGCCGTGGTAATCCCAAGGATACCTTTGCTCGTGCCGTTATTGCCAAACAAGGTTCACGTGTAGCCAATGTACGGGTACGGGCTTGGCAAGACAGGTATGATGAGCCGATTTCTATACTGCACGGGCATTTTTTATTGGCGTCTAACCCAGATGCCAATTCGGGTGCAAAACCTTCTGCAAAATCTAATAAAAAATAATGTCAACGACCCATTCCTCACATAAAGTACTAACCCGTCAAGCTGTGCTTTATGGGGCTTTTCCGATTATGTTGGCCAATGCGGCCGCCCCTATTGTCGGGTTTGTCGATACTTGGGTGATTGGTAATTTTGTTGGCCGCGAAGCCTTGGCCGGCATTGGTCTTGGTGCAGTTATTTTCGGAATTTTCTATTGGGGTTTTGGGTTTTTACGTATGAGCACGGGCGGACTTTCCGCCCAAGCTGATGGTGCTGATGACCAACGCGCCGTACAGGCACATTTATTTCGCGCCGTACCTATGGGCTTTGCTATTGGGCTTGTGATATTTTTGTTCCAAGGGTTTTTAATAGACGGACTCATGCAATTTTTTCCGGCAGAAATGGCCGTCGATAACGGCGCACGTAGCTATCTGCATGCAAGGCTTTGGGGACTGCCAGCTACATTATCATCCATTGCCTTAATGGGTTGGTTTATTGGTTTAGCGCGGCCTGCCCGTGCGCTTTATATGCAAATTGTGCTTAATTTAATCAACGCACCTTTGTCATTGCTATTTGTCGCTAAATTTGGCTGGGGATTACACGGGGTCGGGATTGCGTCTGCCATAGCTGAGTGGGGCGGCTTGCTAGCGGGTTTGATATTGGCGGCGTTTGAAATAAAATCACGCGGCGGTTTTGACAAGATCGCGGCCCAACTTACCACATTACTCGATATGCCGGCCTTGAAAAAACTGGGCACTGCAAACAGCAATATTTTCATACGTACCGTTGCCCTGACGCTTGGGTTTACTTTTTTTTCCCGCGCCGCAACCGAGCAAGGCACGACATTTCTTGCGGGGCATGCGGTCCTCTTACAGTTTATCACCATGATTGCCTTGGTGTTGGATAGTTTCGCCCATGTGGCCGAAGCCCGTGTTGGCGCAGCTTACGGCGCGCGCGACATCAAAAGTTTTGATAGAGCCGTTCGCCTGACAACCGAGTTTTCATTTATCTTTGCTATGTTGTGCGGGTTGACGGCATATTTGTTTGGTCCGTTTATCATCGATCAACTGACCACAGATGCGGAAGTGCGTGCCAGTGCGCGGCTTTACCTACCATTGTGTGCGCTTGCACCAATTTTAGGTTTTGGTGCTTGGCAATTAGACGGCATATATATAGGCATTACCCGTACCGCCGCCATGCGCAATGCAGGGGTCATCGCTGTGGCGATTTATTTGGCGGCTCATTATATATTAGAGCCAAAATATGGCGGCTATGGTGTTTGGGCTGCGTTCTTGATTTATTACGTGGCTAGAGGATTAACAATGTTACCTGCTTGGCCAGGGATTCGGCGCGATTTGTCCGGCTTTTAAAAGCTGACAGCATAATTTTTGCAGAAAACAAAATTTTAGCCAAAAAACTACATTTTTGTCAGAAAACAGCATTTTAGTAAGACTATTTTTAGGAAATCACCTGTAAATTAGCCTCAATTATACATTGCAGGATTTCCTGTGGGACTTTGAGGGACTGAGCATGTCTGCAGACGAAGTATTAGCATCGAGTTTATGGCCTTGGCCGGATCCGCTTCTTAAGCGCGATCGCTCAGGCTTGGTATTGTTTGTAAATGCGGCTTTCTTGCAATTATACGGCGGTCAGATGCAAGATTGGTGCGGCAAACCTCTCGCAGGTTGGCCTGCGCCGGCTAATGTTGGCGCACAAAGATTCGAGACCCGGATTGGTGATGGGCTGAACGAAAATGTGTTTGATTGGGTTGAGAGCCCGATGGCAGACGGCAATGCCCTTGCAATAGCCCGCAATGTAACGGTCTTTACGGCTTTAGCTGCTCCTACACCGAAAACAGCGCAACCAACTCCAGTGCCTGAAGTACAAAGACCAACACAAGCGCAAACACCAGAACAACATCCAGAACAACATCCAGTACAGCGGGCACCATTAGATCAGCCAGAAGCATCATTGAAACAAGCCGCAACGGGTTTATCTAGCGAGTTCGCGGACACACTCAACAAAAGTGAAGATGAATTTGCAAATGGTGATAATACGGCGGCAAACCCTGCACCACAAACTGCAGCTACCGCGCCGCCTGTTGCAGGTCAAATAATGCATGAAACCCAAGCTCAAATTCAGGCGCAAGCCCAAACACAAGTCAAAGAACAAGTCCAAGAACAAGAGCAAATGGAAAATTATTTACAAGAACCTGAGATGGAGCTTGTGCAATTAACGCCGCCTCCAGATCAACCTGCTACGGACCCAATAGCGGAACCTCCAGAAAACACACGCATGATGGAGCGCAGGGCTTTACCTATCGAGGACAGCACGAATATCCTTGGAGCCAGTTGGCGTGATGATGTGATAGCCAAGGCTGTTGGCGGCGCTTCTACGTCAGAAGAAACGTCAGACGGTGTTTTGCCAAGCGGTGGTGACAAGGCTAGCAACGGTGAAGCCTTACAGATATTGTTGGCAGAAGATAACGCTATTAATGCTTTGCTGACCCGCACATTGCTAGAAGCAGAAGGTGCGGTTGTTGATACGGTCGAAGATGGGGCGCTTGCTCTGGAGGCTGTCAGCAAGAAACAATACGATTTGATTTTCATGGATATGCGTATGCCAAATATGGATGGGCTGGAATCCACACGCAAAATCAGGGCATTAGGTTATGAAAGGCCAATCATTGCGCTGACTGCCAATGCTTTTGACGATGACCGAAATGCTTGCTTCGATTCTGGCATGAATGACTTTATGACCAAACCGGTCAGCGCCGAAGAATTATCAGAAATGGTGGTCAATTGGACAAAGCCAGAGCACCAACAAAAATTGGCTAGCTAGCCTATTCAGTTTTAAGGTCAATCTTCAGGCGTTTTGCACGCACTTGCCGATACCATTCAAGCGCGGTTAGAACCACAGCAACCGAACCTAACCAAGCGCAAAGAATGAACGCCGTGGCAAAACCTTCTGCCTCGATGATTTCGCCTATTCGTCCGCGCCCTAATACACCGATAAGAAATGTCAGAGACACCAGTAAGGCATATTGGGTAGCGGCATATTCTTTGTTCACAATGGAAGACAGGAAAGCGACAGATGCGACACTGGCAACCCCGACTGCCAAATTTTCAGCAAAGATAGCCGTGATCAATCGGGCCATAGGTAGGTCTTGGCGGAAAAGTGCAAAAAAGTGATCCAGTTGGGTGAACCCTAAAAATCCATCCATATAATGCGCCCCTAGGGCTAAATCTGCGAACAGCAAATTGGTAATTGCAGCGAAAAAAGCACCAACCAACATGACAGGCATACGTCCAAATTTAAGCATGGCTAGTCCGCCAACACCAATGCCCAATATAGTGGCAATCACGCCAGTGGTTTTGGATGCTAAGCCAACTTCGGTCAGGCTGTGGCCAAGTGCGCCGTAATTCTCACCCATATAAAATGGATAGGCAAAGCTGCCCCAAATTAAATCCGTAAACCTGTAGGATAGAATAAGAAAAAGAATGAGAATTGAGGCCCAGCGCAACCGTGAAATAATATCCATCATGGGATGTAAGATTGCTAGGTAAAATATATCGAGCACGGACGACTTTGGTACAGATTGAGTGGCATTACCAACAGGTTCATCAGCACATATAAATAGGAGAACCGCCGAAATAACCCCTAAAACAAGAACCGTTAATGTAACAACTATAGGGGCTTGATAACGAATAAAATCCCGTGAACTATAGCTTTCGGGGTTACCGAGCGCACCAAACATAAATGAGCCCAATATATAAAGTGCAATCGCCCAGCAAATAAGCACGATAATAGTAGCAAAGTTACGTGTTCCTTGCGGCAGGCCTGCCCCAAGTATAATCGTACTGGAATTTTCGTTCGCTATTTTGCTAACAGGAGACGGTGCTGCCAGTATAATGCCAAATATACACATGCCCAAAACCGCTGCTGCAGCAATGAAGGTTAATTGCCAGCCAATAAAGTCAGCTAAAACTAAAGCACCCGCACCGACAACGAAAGATGAAAACCTGTACCCTAATTGTTCAATTGTACAGAGTAGATCAAGATGCCGATCATCTTTAGCGCTTTCAATTTTCCATGCCGCTTGCACAATATCGAAACTTGCTGAAAATACGGCTATAATGATACCGACATAGCCAATAAACCTCAGACCGTCCGGTGGTTTGGCAAAGGACAAAACCACCAACCCCACGACACTTAAGCCCAGGAATAAAAACATCCAGAACCGTCTTGGTCCAATTGATAATTTAAATGGCGTTCTGTGACTTTGCAGTGCCGCTGCCCACATATATTTGAACGTGTAGGCAAGGATTATCCACGACAATATGCCTATGGAGGACAGTTTTACGCCAGCAGTGGTTAGCCAAGCGTTCAGGACACCGCCAATTACTACATAAGGAATGCCAGAGGCGAAGCCCAGCAACAGCATGGCAAATTCTTGTCGCCCTTTGAAAGCATGCCGCAATGTTTGGCCTACTGGTTTTTTGGCGGATTTCTTGGTTTGTGAAGACGTATTCATAATTTCCCCGTAATTTTTTAAACCATAGGCGATAGATTTGCAAAACACCAACCACTTTCTCTTGCAAGATGGGTTAAGCCTTGCGAATGTGTGCGCATGAACAAACCCGTAAATACACCCGTGCACGCAAAACCGACGCCCCCAAAAACTACACCAATGATGGAACAGTTTCTTGGCATCAAGCAAGAAGCGGGCGAAGATGTTATCCTGTTTTACCGCATGGGTGATTTTTATGAGATGTTTTTTGATGATGCGGTGAATGCGGCGGCGGCGTTAGATATTGCGCTGACCAAACGTGGCAAGCACGAAGGCGTAGACATCCCTATGTGCGGCGTGCCCGTGCATGCGTCCGAGACCTATTTACAACGACTGATTAAAAAAGGCTTTCGGGTCGCGGTCTGTGAGCAAACCGAAGATCCCAAGGAAGCCAAAAAACGTGGGTATAAATCCGTAGTACGGCGCGAAATTGTCCGCGTAGTTACGCCCGGCACTTTGACAGAAGATACTTTGCTGGATGCGCGCAGCTCTAATTATATCCTGTCCATTGCCACTACGCACGCTGGCGCGATGGCACTTGCTTGGGCGGATGTATCGGTTGGTAGTTTCGAAGTTTGCGAGCTAGACTCTGAACGTCTAGAAGCGGAGTTATCCGCTCTTGCCCCGCGCGAAATAGTGCTCTCAGAAAACCTGTACCGCGCGCCGGAATATAAGCAGGCACTTGATACTAGCCGTGCCAGTTTGACGCCCATCGCCAATGCGAAATTTGATGCCCGTGCAGGCGAACGGCGGCTCAAACAGCGTTACGGTGTTGGCGCCCTCGACGGGTTCGGGGATTATTCCAAAGCTGAATTAATTGCGGCAGGTGTTTTGCTTGATTATCTGGAACTAACCCAAGCGGGCGGACAAACAGAGCTTAGTCCACCCAAACAGCGCCGCACATCCGGGTTTATGGCCATTGATCCGGCCACCCGCGCCAGCCTTGAAATCGAGCGCACACAAACGGGCGGACGCAAAGGCTCTCTGCTCTCGGTCATCGACCGCACGGTCAGCGGCCCCGGCGCACGAGCATTGGCGGCACGCTTGTCGCGGCCATTGGTGGCCCCGCACGAGATCAATGCGCGTCTTGATGCCGTATCGTTTTTTGTCGACCACAAGGATGTGCGGGGTACAGTCCGCACGAATTTGAAAAGGGCAGGCGATCCTGCGCGCTCAGCCTCTAGGCTCGTGCTTGGGCGCGGTGGTCCGCGTGATCTAATGGCGGTTGCAGCAGGGCTGTTACAAGGCGAACAGATCAATGCTGATTTTGCTAAGAAACCCAGTTTAAACATACCACAAAATCTAGAAAATGCTCTGTCCGCATTTAGTCTTGCTGATAAACCCGAACTTGCCAAATTAATCCGAGATATTGGCAAAGCTATCAAGTCCGAAGCGCCTATGGCGGCGAGAGACGGTAATTTCGTCAACCGAGGCTGGCGACCAGAACTAGATAATTTGCTGAAACTGCGGGATGAATCGCGGCGTATTATTGCGAGACTGCAAGCGGATTACGCCAAAAAGACAGGGGTCACAGCCCTTAAAATTAAACATAACAATGTGCTCGGCTATTTCATTGAGGTCACACCGCGCCACGGCGATACGATGCTGACGGGTTCGCACAAAGATGATTTCATCCACCGCCAAACTTTGGTCAGCGGTGTTCGGTTTACAACGTCTGAGCTTGTGGATTTAGATGCGAGCATCGCACAAGCGGCCGATAAAGCATTAGCGCTTGAAATGGAAATATTTGAAGGCTTGCGTATCCGTATATATGAACAAGCCGAGCTTATCCGCTCCGCCGCGAACGCTCTGGCTAACCTCGATGTGATGAGCGCACTGGCGCAGTGGGCTGAAAATACCAACGCCGTTCGCCCGACAATAAATGATAGTTTGGAATTTCACATACAAAATGGACGCCATCCCGTAGTTGAAGCAGCCTTGAAGCGCGATGGTGCTCAGGGTTTTACGGCAAACGCCTGCCATCTTGATGCGTCTGGTAAACATGCAAGACGCCTGACCCTTATTACCGGCCCAAATATGGCGGGTAAGTCGACATATTTACGGCAAAATGCATTGATGTTTGTGTTAGGGCAATCGGGCAGCTTTGTGCCAGCGACCAAGGCGGTGATTGGTGTTGCGGATGCGTTGTTTTCAAGGGTCGGTGCATCGGATGATTTATCGCGTGGCCGTTCGACCTTTATGCTCGAGATGATCGAAACCGCCGCTATCCTTAATCAGGCGAGCGAACGAACATTCGTTATTCTAGACGAGATTGGGCGTGGTACGGCAACCTTTGACGGCCTGTCCATTGCATGGGCAGCGGCAGAGCATTTATATGAGATAAATAAATCCAGAGCCTTATTTGCAACACACTATCATGAGTTAACCGACCTCATGGAAAAACTCCCTTTTGCGGGCAATGCGTGCCTAAGAGCCAAAGAATGGACCAAAGAAGACGGAGAAATTGATTTGGTGTTTTTGCACGATGTGGCAGACGGCGCCGCCGATAAATCTTACGGCGTGCAAGTGGCTAAATTGGCAGGGCTTCCTGTCGCCGCGGTAGAGCGTGCCAAAGATGTCTTAGCGCGGCTGGAAGCGGATGCGGACAGTACGGATGCGCTGGGTGGCTTGCCGTTGTTCTCTGCTCCTAAACCTTCATATGGATCAGGGGTAAAAGCCAAACCATCAGCCATAGATAAAGCCGTGTCCAGTTTAGATGTTGATGAGCTATCACCCCGTGAAGCTCTGGACCTTTTGTATGAGCTTAAAACAATATCCGAGAGAAATTAGCATGGCGCTTTTGGCAAAACTCGAGACATTTGGTGATGATAAACTAAAAATACTCGACTTGCTTAAACAATATCTAAGCGGCAATACTCAAAAAATTCTTACCAAATTTGAAGTGGGAACGTTAAGCGCTCTTGATACGGCCGCTGCTCTGAGCGCCGCACACGACGAAATCCTTATTGCCCTGTTTGAACATGCTACAACAAATTTATTTACTGGGGGGAAATCGCTAGAAAAAGCGCAAATGTCCCTGTGCGCCGTTGGTGGTTATGGGCGCGGAGAAATGGCACCTTATTCTGATTTGGATTTATTATTCCTTAGCACGCCCAAAGCTGACAAAGAGTATTGTGCGCAAATCACCGAATATATTCTCTATATGCTGTGGGATATGGGGCTTAAGGTCGGGCATGCTTCGCGCACTGCCGCCCAGTGTATTGAACTGGGGCGCAAAGACGAGACCGTCCTGACCGCTATGCTTGATTTACGATTATTAGCAGGCGCAGAAGAGCCAGCCACAAAGCTGGTTACATTGCTTGCCAAAGAACGCAGCCGGGCCCGCAAACGTCGGTATATTAAGGTTAAACTTGCCGCGCGCGATAACCGACATGAGCGCGCCGGTAATTCACGTTATGTGATTGAACCTAATGTCAAAGAGGGCAAAGGTGGCCTGCGGGACTTGCATGAACTGTATTGGATTTCTCGGTTTATTTACGGCGGTAAAAGAAAAGAAGCACCCATAAACCCCCACGGTGTAGCGGCCTATATGCAGCTTGGGCTTCTTAACAAAAAGGCTGCCAAAAGGTTCAGCAGTGCAGCAGAGTTTTTGTGGGCGGCGCGGATACATCTTCATATTTTAGGTGGTCGGGCCACCGAAGTTTTAAGCTTTGATAAACAAGCAGATATGGCGGAGCGTATGGGCTTTACCGGAGACACCCGCGAAGTACGCGTTGGCTCTTTTATGCATGCTTATTTTAATACAACCAGGGAAGTTGGTGCGTTGACCCGTATGGCTTGTGCCAAATTGGAAGCAGATAGCCAACTGTTATTGCCGCAGGGTTTGGACAGATTATTGCCCACCTCAAGGCGTGGTCTAAAAGAGCCGGGATTTGTGTTAGAGCACGGACGGCTCAATTTTGCCGATGCGGCGCGCCTCAAAAACCGCCCGATTTTGATGTTTGATTTATTTCGTATTGCAGGGGCGCATAATCTGGATATTCACCCTAATGCGCTCCAAGCCCTATTTTCAAACCGCCACCGCATAAATGATAAATTTCGCAGCAATGCAGAGATCGCGAAGGTGTTTTACAAAGTTTTACTGGAAAGCAAGGCCCCTGCCGCTATTTTACGCACTATGAATGAGGCCGGAATATTAGGCGCTTATTTGCCCGAGTTTGGTGAAATAGTTGGTCGGACCCAGTTTAATATGCACCATGCTTATACGGTGGATGAACATACTATATCTTTGGTGCAATTTCTACACGATATAGAAAGCGGCCAATGTGAACGTGAGCATCCCCTCGCTAGCGGATTTGTCAAAGACTGGAATACTCGCACACGCTTATTGGTTTATCTGGCGTGTCTGTTCCATGATGTGGGTAAGGCTGAAGGTGATCAATGTGAAGATGGTGCAAGATTGACTACCGAGGCGGGGCTGAGGCTCTCACTGCCGGACGCAGATATTGAAACCATTGCTTGGCTTGTGCGCAATCATTTGCTCATGAGTGAAACGGCGCAGCGCCGCGATGTTACGGACGCAGAAACAGTTGAAAACTTTGCCAGTAGTGTTGGGTCCCTAAAACGGTTACAAATGCTGACTGCTTTAACTGTTGTTGATATTCGCGCCGTTGGGCCCGGGATATGGAATGACTGGAAAGGTGAGCTGTTGCGGCAATTATATTTCGGCGCTCGCAAGGTCTTGATGGGCATGAAGCCAGATGAAGATGGCGCCGCAAATGAACAAGACAATCTTCTGGCGCGTCTCCCGAAAAAAGCGCGTCAGAAAAAACACTATGTGAGAACCAAATTAGACCGACCAAAAGACATTACTGAGCTTTGGGTCATGACCCAAGATCGCCCGCGATTATTTGCCGATCTGGCTGGCGCTATATCTGCCTGTGGTGCGGCCATTATTGGCGCTAAATTGCACACATCTGACGATGGTCGCGTATTTAACCGCTTTTATTTGCAAAATACGGAAGGTTTTGCATATGGCCGCAGGAATGCACAAAGATTAAAAAACTTAGAGGCCAATACTTTATTGGCAACCAAAGGGAAGTTAAGCGATTTTGAGCCGGCTGCCATACCTGTTTCCAGTCGCTCACGAGCTATCCCCGTAGAGCCGCGCGTCTCCATTTTGCAAAAAAACGACCATGAACGCATAATAGAAATTGAAGGCCGTGACCGTGCGGGTCTTTTGCATTCTTTAGCATTAGTTTTGGCCAACCATAATTTGTCTGTACGTTCCGCTCATATTGATGTTGTGGGTCCAAAAGCTATTGATGTGTTTTATGTGACCTATATAGAGGGTGATGATCCTGCCAGTAAACCTGCCAGTGGATCTGCCAGTGGATCTGCCAGTGAATTTGCAAGTGAACTAGATAATGAAGAGGATGAAAACCGTTTGCGCGCCGACTTGCTTGCTGTATTTACGGATAGACAGAAGTCGAACAACAGAGCCTCGCATGAGATTAATTAAATCCACAGCCATTATTGGCGTTTTAACCTTGATGAGCCGCGTACTTGGCCTGGTGCGTGATACCTTGTCGGCGACTTATCTGGGCGCGGGGCCGATCAATGATGCTTTGGTAACCGCCTATAAAATCCCCAATACATTTCGGCGAATTTTTGCCGAAGGAGCTTTTAACTCTGCATTTGTACCGCTTTATGCACGCCGCATCGAAGAAGACGGCGAAGAAAAGGCGGACCAATTTGCCAGCGAAGCTTTTGCGGGACTATTTTTTGTTGTGGCGGTTTTGGTTGTTCTGTTCGAAATTACCATGCCGTGGACGTTAAATTTATTTGGTGTGGGACTTGGCCGCGAAGCCAATATCGAAACGGGCTTTGGTGGGGCATTGTCTACATATGGCTTGGCGGTTATCGGCGCACAAATCACTATGCCTTATTTGTTACTTATATCTTTAACCGCCATGTTTTCAGGCATTCTCAATACACGTCACCGGTTTGTGGCGGCGGCGTTCGCGCCTGTATTTTTAAATGTGATGCTGATTTCTATATTCATTGTCATGTTGAAAGCAGATTGGAGCAAAGCACAATTGGTTTTATATTTGTGTCTAGGTATGAGCTTCTCTGGAATTTTACAGCTCTCTTTGGTTGTATGGGCGTGCCGCAAGGCGGGGGTCAAAATTAAACTACAACGACCGCGCATGACACCCGGCATGAAGCGGTTGCTAACCCTTGGTATCCCCGGCCTGCTTGCGGCAGGCATTACCCATATCAATATTATGGTCAGTCATAATATTTCCACCATGCAGGCTGGTGGCGCCTCATGGCTAAATTATGCAGATAGATTTTATCAATTGCCTCTCGGCATGATCGGCATTGCCATGGGGGTGGCATTGTTACCCTCCTTATCAAGAAGCTTGCGCAGCGGAGATGAACAGGGAGCGAAATCATCCTTAAACCGTGCCATGGAAATTGCCGCGTTTTTGACCTTACCTGCCGCGGTTGCTCTGGCCGTTATGCCGGAATTTCTCGTCGGTGGTTTGTTTGAACACGGCGCATTTGATGCTGCGGATACCCACGCTACGGGCACTGCCTTACGTATGTTTGCTTTTGGCTTACCCGCATTTGTGTTGATTAAAGTTCTCACCCCTGCATTTTTTGCGCGCGAAAACACCAAAACACCTATGGTCTATGCAGGTATTTCGGCGGTGGTTAATTTGGTATTTGGCTATCTTATGTTCCTTAAGGTCGGGTTTTGGGGACTGGCTTTGGCCACATCATTTGCAGGTTGGGTAAATGTATATTTTTTGACGCGTACGCTATTACGCAATGGTAGTTTTGAACCTGATGCACGGTTACTGAGCCGCTTACCGCGCATTGCTCTGGCTAGTTTCGTTATGGGCATAGCCACATGGTGTTTGGCCATATATTTCACGCCCATGCTCGATGGTGGTATTTTGACGGATTATTTGTTGTTGTTACTTGTCTCTGGGCTTGGGTTTGTGCTTTACGCCGTGATAGCGTTCGTGTTTAAAGCCTACGGATTTTCAGACTTACGCGACGCGCTTAAAAGATAACCGAAGAAACAATATTGGAATAAATTGATGAAACAAAACCAAGACAATAAAGGGGCAGACTACCAAGGTGCTGACTATAATGGACCTAGCAGGGTGTTCTCTGGTATGCAGCCAACCGGTGCCTTGCATTTGGGAAATTATCTGGGTGCGCTGACAAAATTTGTTGACCTTCAAGATGAACATGAATGTGTGTTTTGCATTGTAGATCTACATGCCGTCACAGTTTTCCAAGACCCTAAACTATTGGCTTCTCAAACCCGAGAGATCGCTGCCGCTTATCTGGCGGCAGGTGTTGATCCTGACAAGGCCATTATTTACCCACAATCGCAGGTGGCTGCGCACACAGAACTGGCATGGTTTTTCAACTGTGTCGCCCGGGTTGGTTGGTTGTCACGCATGACCCAGTTCAAAGACAAGGCTGGCAAAAATTCGCAAGCGGTGTCGGTTGGTCTCTATGCTTATCCGGTCTTACAAGCCGCAGATATTTTGGCATTTAAAGCAACCCATGTACCTGTTGGCGAAGACCAAAAACAACATTTGGAATTGTCCCGCGACATAGCACAAAAATTTAACAATGATTTTGGCGTGCCCGGATTTTTCCCATTGCCTGAACCTTTGATTAAAGGCCCCGGTGCACGCATTATGTCTTTACGCGACGGCTCTAAGAAAATGTCCAAGTCTGACCCATCTGATAACTCGCGTATTAATCTGACGGATGATGCGGAGACCATCGCCAAGAAATTCCGCAAAGCTCGCACAGATGCAGGCATGGTGCCTGATAATATAGACGCGCTAGCCGAGCGTCCAGAGGTGAAAAATCTTGTCGGGATTTACGCGGCGCTGTCCGGTATGTCCGAAACACAAGTGCTTGGCGAATACGCAGGCCAAGGCTTTGGCGTGTTCAAACCGGCCCTCGCAGATTTGGCCGTAGAACACCTGCGACCAATTAGCACAAGGCTAAACGATTATCTTGATAACCCGGACGAAGTCGACAAAGTACTGCGAAGTGGTGCAGAAAAGGCCGCAGCAATTTCAGCCCCTATCATGGACGATGTTCGTAGAGTGATGGGTTTTTGGGGCACTTAAAATCGACATGAGAGACATAATATGAATATGGGTAAATTTTTAGGATATCCGGCAATAGTTCTTGTTGTATTGACGGCTTTGGCGACGACATATTTATTATTTTCCGACAAGGAAACTGCCTATTCGGATATCCGCGTTGAAAACGCAACTTTGCGCCCACCTGCGCCGGGGCAAACCACTGCGGCAGCTTATTTTGATGTCATCAACGACGGCGGTGCCAATGAGCTTTTGTCTGCATCAACCCCGATTAGCGCCAAAGTTGAACTGCACACTCATCTGCACGAAGACGGTATGATGAAGATGCGCAAGGTCGAAAGCGTCAAAATTCTACCCCAGCAAACCACAGAATTTAAGCGCATGGGTTTGCATGTCATGATCTTTAATGTTGACCTGCCAGAGGGTGTGACAGAAGTGCCGCTAACCTTAACACTTGCCCGCCCACCTGTTCACGCCGAAGTGCCGGTAGCTGCAGAGGGCAAGAAAGTCGATGTGCCAAAAGTCTATACACTTACGGTTTTGGCTCAGGTCGAAAATTAGGCGCTTTCCCCGGTTTGTAATTGGGTGTTAAATCTGCGCCCACCGTCC
>JAJFFM010000043.1 GCA_021776675.1 Robiginitomaculum sp. | reverse complement strand
GGGACAGCGCGTAGAATTTACTGTTGTTGACGGACAGAAAGGTCCTCAAGCACAGAACATTGTAATGGCTTAAGACAGAAATAACATGTGCGCTGTTTAATTACGGCGCACTTCCCTTTTTTTCCTCTCTACAATTTTATCTTATAAGCAATTTCCAAGAAAAAGTATAGTACAAATATAAGTTTTAATCATGATTAAACGTAAATAATTCAGAATTATAATCTAATATCATAAACGCATGCTTCACTATTTTGCAACTTTGCTCTCATAACCCGCAAGGTCGTAGGTTTAAATCCTACCCCCGCTACCAGTAATTTCAGTGACTTACGCCGTTACCACTTCCCAACTAATTTGAAATGTGACCAAATATGTGACCATCTTGTAATAAATTCAATTTTATTGTATTCCATTTAAGAATATATTTCAGATTGAAGGACAATATATAGATATGATTTTTCCAACTATACAAGCTTCGAGTCTAGTATCAGCTATTAGAAAGAATGTACTGCTCCCCTTTAGCCAAGCCTAGTTTAAGTTGGAATTATGCACAAAGCCAACTAGCCTTCATGTCATATAGGGGGTCCGTCAAAAATCTAACTTATGGGCCTATTATAGAGGTCAGGGGTGACACTCTGATGTAATAAAAATTTTAAAGCAGTGCATAAGAATTGCTATGGGAGATGAAAATACAATTATTTCTCATCTACGCCTGAGAAATAGCAATGCGTCGATTCATAGTCATATGAGGAGTGAGGGGGTAGAGTTTCATTTTTTAAATCGGGGCAAATTTGACCCCAGGTGGATGCTCGTTTGGTTATTTTCACCCTCACAGTATAGCTACAGGTGTTGGCAACTGTTAGTATTTCTCTTCCACCAGCCTTTGATCTAGTAAACCAATTTACACATCCTGCATGTGTATCAAAAGTGAAAGAAATTAAAGTCAAAGTAATTACCATGATTACAATGATTAATGAACCCATAAATTTTGTCATCTACTTTGCCTCCTATATATTTGATTTTTAATCACTCGCAATTCAACTCTAATTCTATTTATTATGCAAACAAATTGTCAAGTCAATACTCTATAGTTATTTAATATCCTGATACGCATTGATCTGACCCCCTATAATAGGTTCATTCATAAAATTCACGTAACAGATTTCGCACTTAAAGTCTACGAATACAAGAATATCCAGATAAAATACAAAAACCTGCCCAATCTGGCAATGACAGCTGTCCAATTGAGAATGGATTCACCTCGGAAACTTTAGAATCTATAGGTCCAAGAAAAATACCAACCAGGACCGCCTGTCAGTGCTGCTTCTGTTTTATCCATTTCCTCTTTTGCTATACCAAGAAGAGCCTCTAATAATTTAGCTTCGTTTTCAGAAAGGCTATCCTTGTAATTATCTAACTTATCCTGTAAAGCTTCCATTTCCTCCTGGGTTAAATCGATTACATTGGCCATATTTACCTCCTTAATATTGGTATTTTATTGTGATATTGTTTCTTCTATCTTTTCTAGTAATGAAAATAGACCACAGCAATTTCTATTAAACCCTTTTAAATTTTTATCATTCAATCCTAAATCATGAGGACACCCACCTGAGCAATATATATTATATTTGCATTTTCTCATTTCTTCTGTTCGATGATTAAGCTCTACTCTTGATTTCTTAAGATTAATAGAATTTGCCAATATCTCAGAGAGATCTTCCTCTAATAAATTCCCAAATATATAATTCTTATCCCCTATATACTTATCACACGCCGATACTTCCCCATTAGGCTCCACTGTTAAAAATTGCCCCATACAGTTACCTGCATATACACATACAGAAGATTTGTTACCTTTAATGCTCTGTACTAATGACTGTAATTCCCTTATAGAAATTTGATCTCTATAATCTGTCCACCAAACTTCAAATAAATCTTCAAGAAAATTAACAAACTCTGGAAAATGTAAATAATTATCAGATTCATGATTACTTGTTACATTATCAGGAATGACATTTAGTAATGCACACCCCATCACCTTTATACCCACAAGATATTCAAGCAGTTTTCTTGGCCCATAATTTATTATCTCATTATCAATTACTACCAAAACACCAAATGGTATGTCAGCTTTCAACAACTTATTAATTCCTTTGTGAACACTCTCTGATGTTGCCTTACCATTTACATTTAATCGCCGTTTGTCATGAATTTCAGGTGGGCCATCTATACTTATACCAATTTGTATATTGTTAGATTTTATGAAACTTATCCATTCATCAGTTAAATTTGTACCATTTGTCTGTAATGAATTTGTTACTACTTGATCTTTTAATTTAAAGGCTCTTTGTAACCATAAGGCTTTTTTAAAGAAATTTAATGAAAGCAAAGTAACTTCTCCACCGTGCCAAACGAAATCAACATGTTTAACATTGTCGCTTTTCAAAACATCTCTGGTTGCTTTGGCTAGTACATGGAAATTCATTGTTTGATTTGGTCCATCTTTCCACGAATTACAGTAAGTACATCTTAGATTACAATAACGAGTAGCCTTCATTATCATAAATGTATGAGGCATAAGACTTTTATATGAATGGATCGAGTTACTATTAAGTTTAGTGAAAATGGTGTATTCAGAGGAAGTTAAGAAGTTATTTGGATCCAGGAATAAAGAATTGTCGCTTTCAAATTTCAAACGCTGAAATGGAACTAGTTGGAGTAAAGCTTCCTGCTCTCTTGGTGTTAGTGATTTTTGAAACTGTTCCAAGGATTTTAATAAGTCGGCTCTTGTACCCACTCTTAAACCCCCCTTATAGTTAACTTCTATCAATAATATGAATGTAAGTAAAGTCCCAAAAATAAGTCCTATATCGAGATTAAATCT
>JAJFFM010000042.1 GCA_021776675.1 Robiginitomaculum sp. | reverse complement strand
ACCCATTTCTTCGGATTGTTTAAGCATGATGTTAAGTGATTTCGCTTCTTCGAGCCCAAGTCTTTCGGCGAAATTTTTAAAGGCCTCCGCTCTTGTCCGCCCCGCCATAAGCTCGAGATTGAGCAGGTCTAGGTTTATCTGAATAACTGGAAACCGTTTTCCCAACTCCTTGGCAACATTTGACAAAGCTGCGTCAAGACCAAGACCCGCTTCGATACAGGCAATTAAAAGATCCATCATATCCGGAAAGCCGTCGCGGGCTTGTAATTTGCGTTTATTGATACGCCGGCCTAGATATACATCAGGCGCAAATAAGCCCATAACTATCAAGGTGATAGCAATTAATACAAGTTTTTCAGTTGGTAAATTTGGTGCAAATAATGCCCAATAGGCAAGCAGTCCGAATATTGGCAACATAAGCGACGCAAGGCGGATAACGAAAAATGTCGGAATAGATTTAGCGGCGTAAAACCCGGCCTGTGATAATTTAAACCGGACACGAGTAATTTCTTCAGGCCCAGGTAGGGTTAGGTGTTGCCCTAAATTAGCTATCATGTTCGGGGTTGCACCCATTGTCTTGGATTTGCTCCGTGTTCTCTCGCTTGTTGAACCAGCAAGCCTACGGCTCATTATCTGATTTTTTTTCAAGGAAGAGCGGATGGCAATCGTGATCCCGCCCAAGGATAAAGCCATAAATGTAGCAGTGATGATTACAAGCTGTATGAGGGAAAGAGATGATAACATATCGGGTGCCTATATCTTGAAATTAATCATTTTACGGATGACAAGATTGCCAATTATCATCCAGATGCCTGCCGCAATCAGACCTTGCTTGACGAAAGCTACCTCAGAGACATCTCCGTAAAACTCGGGTGACATAATGTTGACGGCGGCAAAAAGTAAAATTGGCACGACGTTCAAAATCAGAGCTGACATGCGACCTTCTGATGAGGCGGCTTTAATCCGCAAACGCATTTTCTGTCGGTCACGTACCATTTTGGCGTTACTGGCCAAAAGTTCGGCGAGGTTACCACCGGTGCTGGCTTGCAACCGTACTGTGGCGGCCAACATATCAAAATCACCGTGACCAATCCGGTTGGCCATGCGCTGCACGGAAGAACCAAGCTCTGTACCGTAAGTAATTTCGTCGCCTGCAATACCAAATTCGGAACCAATAGGGTCACTCATTTCTCGGGCGACTAAATCAATGGCAACGGGTACAGGATGTCCAGCGCGCAGGGAGCGAACAATAACATCCAAGGCATCAGGTAATTGTGTGACGGCCTTCTTGCGTCTGCGCTTGGCAATAAACATGACGACCAACACAGGTAGTCCAAACCCACCCAGAAACCCCAAAGCAAAATACAAGTAATTAAAAGTGAATATAAAAGCTAATGTACCAACGACAAAAGCTGAACCCGACATTGCGATATATAGTCCATGAGCGCCGATTCTAAGGCCGGAATGAATGACAATTGTATTCAACCACCTTAGTAAATTACCGACCTGATTGTCATCAGTGAGACCGCGAGATTGCTTGAGAGCTTGTAGGGCCTCAACAGAATTATTTTTGCGCGCCATTAACTTCATGCGGGTATTGACGAGCTTTACTTTGCGCGCGCCTTGACGACTGACACCAATGACCAATTGCATGACCAAAAATGCACAAGCAAATATTAGGATATATATAACTGTGTTTGATATTATTCCCATTTTTACGGCATCCGTTCGTGTAGGCTAACGTCTGTTGTCCTGCCCGTTTTCATTACACCGGGCTCAAAGATAGACTGGTCAATATTGGAGCCGCTCGTCAGTATTTCATGCAGGCATTGCGGTCTGATACCGGTTGCCCGAAACTCGCCTATGACCTCATAATTGGGTCCAGAGCCTGTTTTCGTATAATTGAATATTTCTTGCATTTGGATGATTGGGCCTTCCATGCCTGTTATTTCAGAGACACTGGTGATTTTACGTTGGCCGTCAGATAAGCGACTGGCTTGCACGATAAGGCCAACAGCAGAGGCAATTTGTCCAGCAACACCTTCGGGGCTAATCTTTATATCACCCATACCAACCATTTGCTCAAGTCTGGTAATGGCATCGCGCGGCGTATTTGCATGCAATGTCGCTAAAGATCCCTCATGGCCAGTATTCATGGCTTGAAGCATATCAAAAGCTTCTTCGCCCCGAACCTCGCCGAGGATGACCCGGTCTGGACGCATTCGAAGAGCGTTCTTTACGAGCTCTCTTTGTTTAATCTCGCCGTTGCCCTCAATATTTGGTGGACGGGTTTCCATACGGGCGACATGGGGTTGTTGTAATTGTAGTTCCGCAGCATCTTCGATGGTGATTAAGCGTTCTTTATGGGAAATAGATTGCGATAAGGCGTTAAGGAGAGTGGTTTTACCAGACCCTGTACCGCCCGAAATTAGGATGGTGACTTTGGCTTTGCAGGCCGCCCATAAAAATTCTGATACAACTTCTGGTGCTGCGCCAAATTCAACTAATTTGTCAAGAGTGAACGGGTTTGAAGAGAACTTCCTGATCGACATCAAGGCCCCGTCCACCGCAATAGGTGCGACTGCCACATTGACCCGACTGCCGTCCGCGAGCCGTGCATCTGCCATAGGATGGCTTTCATCTACGCGGCGCCCAACCGCAGTAACAATTTTATTTATAATGCGCAGTAAATGTGCTTCATCAGCAAAGCGAACTTCGGTTGGTTCCAGCTCACCGCCGCGTTCGACGAATACATGCTTGTGGGTATTGACCAAAATATCGCTAATGCTTTCATCAGCCAATAATGGTTCCAACGGCCCAAGACCGGTCATTTCATTAATTATAGATGAGGCTAATACTCTAGCTTCGCCCGAATTAAGCTTCATATTTTCGTTTTTAATAATTTCTCTTACGCGCGCTTCAATCTGTTTGCGCATCTCGCCATCATCAAGTTTATCAAGGATGGACAGGTCTAGATCGTCAATAAGCATGTTATGGATGCGGCGCCTGTTGTGCAGAGCGTCTTGTTTCGCGCGATCTTCTTTAGACATAGAGCTTCTTGCCTTACTACGCCGATCGGATTTTTTTTCAACTTGTTTTACCAGCGATTGTACATCTGGTTGTGTATCCTTTTGTACATTGTTGGCGTCCTTATCGGCAGGTGCAACCTGCTTAACCTGAGCGGCAAGCCTGCCCGGTGTCACTATGCTTGAAAATCGTCCCATAAGGCATATTAGCTTGGGGTGGTAAAACTGTGCTTAGTAATTGTGGTAAATATTTGATAAAATACATGATAATTATTAGGGTTAGGTTTATTGGTGATTTTACTTCCTTGTTGAATTTGCCCCTTGTAACGGACAAGAAGGTTCACCA
Organism: Robiginitomaculum sp.; assembly: GCA_021776675.1. Classification (GTDB taxonomy): domain Bacteria; phylum Pseudomonadota; class Alphaproteobacteria; order Caulobacterales; family Maricaulaceae; genus Robiginitomaculum_A. The sequence continues at coordinate 3,074 of JAJFFM010000042.1, read as the reverse complement.
TTTTAGTTTTTAAGTAAATGTGCAGAAAATTGACCCAGAAAATTAGAGCGTAAAATGTTTATTCAAACCCAAGATACACCGAACCCCGCGACACTAAAATTCCTGCCAGGCCGTGAAGTTATGGCGGAAGGCTTGCCGCCAATGGAGGTTGATAGGGGAGAGGGCGCGGATCATTTACCGCTGGCTGGTGTGCTTTTTTCTATTCCTAACATTGAACGGGTATTTTTTGGGTCTGATTTTATTTCGGTCACCCGAAATAATGATGCCGATTGGCCACATTTAAAACCAGCGATTTTAGGTGCTATCATGGATTTCTATGTTGGCGGAGGCGGTGTCATAACGGATGATGGAACCCAGGCCGAAGAAGAAGTTTATGAGGGCGAAATTTTAGAAATCGTCAACCAGATCAAAGAATTAATCGATACGCGGGTACGCCCAGCCGTTGCCCAAGACGGCGGCGATATATTGTTCAGACGGTTTGACGTAGAAAGCGGTGCCGTATTTTTACAAATGAAAGGCGCTTGCGCCGGTTGCCCGTCATCTTCTATGACCCTTAAGTCGGGTGTAGAAAACCTGCTTAAACATTACATACCCGAAGTGAACAGTGTGGAAGAAGCTTTTTAATTGCCCGCCCCGACTTACCCTCTTTGCTTAGGTATTGATACGACGGCCAAGTGGTGCAGTGCTGCATTAGTTGATGATGCAAAAATCCTTGGCTTCCGTTCACAAAAAATTGGGCGCGGGCATGCGGAACGACTTGCGGATATGGTGCAAGAGGTTCTGAGGGACGCGTGCGTAAAACCATCAGCAATAGATAAGATATCAGTTTGCGTCGGCCCGGGGAGCTTTACCGGACTGCGGGTGGGTTTGTCCTTCGCCAAAGGTTTTGCTCTGCCGCATAATATTCCAATTGTTGGACTGTCCGCCTTAGAGGTTTGGGCCGCAATGGCCGACCCTGAACAAAATAAAACGCTCTGCTCTGCCGCTGATGTTAAACGCGGCCAGATATTGTCGCAAGTATTTAAAAACGGACAGGCTTTGCACGCAGCTAAACTTTCAAATGTTGACGAACTCTCGGGACTTCCAAAAAAGGTAGTTGGCGGCGGCGCGCAGCTTTTGGGCGCAGATGTGGGTACAGAATATATTTGCCCTGCAACAGTGGCTTGGCTCGGCATGCAAGCCGTGCCTGCAACACATCCAGCCGAGCCGCTATATCACCGCCCACCAGATGCCAAATTACCGGGCGGTAAAACTCTGTAGGCTTGGCAAATGGTCCACTTCAATACCGCGCTCCTATGCCAATTTTCTGTGAATTCCCAAAGAGTAGAGGAGGTAATTTTGCACCTAAGGACAGTTAATCCCCAAAAGCGGACATTAGAAATGTGCTTTGCATACAATAAATATCACAAATGAAAACGTGATCGGCATCTTAGATTTAAAAAGTTTCGATCTGTAATAACCTATCATCTATTAATTCATTTTTTTATGTAGGTATTATATGCCTCTACACCATCACGATTACTGACTTTGATTGCTCCCTTTGCTACTGGGTCAAACCCTTCAGGCCACACTGTGCGATCGTCATATATGGCACCTTCAAATTCAGCTTTATCATAACGATCAAATTTACAGATAGCGCCTATAAGATTGGCCCCTTTAAAATCAGCCCCCCACACATCGGTTGACGATAAGTCTGCAAAAATAAGATTTGCGTTATCCAAACTTGCCCCATTGAGGCGAGCTCGTACAAGTATACTTTCTCGTAAATGAGCGTTGCTCATGTAAGAGGTTATTAAGTTAGCATCCTCAAAAATGGTCTGACAAAGATTTGACCAATTCATAAAAGCGCCCCTAAGGTTACTACCAGTAAAATCCGTTTTGGATAAGTCTTGGTCAAAGAGCATGGCGCGGTGCATGGTCCTTTTTCTTAACGAGATGCCGCTTAGAGTGTTGCCATCAATTTCGATAATACTGTTGCCGTCATCTACACAGTAAATTTTTATCATGACCACTTCCTTTGAACAGTTGTACCAATCTTAAGAATGATTAAGCCCTCGATTAATTCATGACCGGAAAGTAAACAATATTTAGTTGTGTGTCATTGCAAATATATTCGAAACCTGTGCGGCATTTAAATAACCACGACATATTTTCTTGAGGCCTAATGTCTGCTACTCCCCTAAAAGCGGACATTAGAAATCAGTTGGTGAATGCAAAGTATAAGTATAGATATATAGCATGTTAAAACCTTCCGAACTTTCTGACCCTGAAAAGTTGAAATTGCGGCTTCAGGCTTTGGCCGCATTAGAAGCTATTTTATCTCCAGAATGGGAATATAGATATTACTCCTTCAACTCACGATGGGGTGATAGTGAACAAATGGGGCTAATTCGAAATGGTTCCGGTGATGATGTCTTTTTTCTATTCAATGAATGGGGGTGTTTTCTGAAGGGGTTTTCACATAAATACCCGCGGAACCAAATTTCGGGTGATGATTTTTACGAGAATATACCTGCCCCAATGAAGCGCGCATCTAAAGAACCCGCATTTTCTCCCTATAATGTCAGTTATTGTGCTTGGCGGCTTTTCAATGATTCTAAATGGCATTCTTCGGTGAAAGAAGATCAACTGAATGAAGATATATATTTCCTACTGGATGGTTTGTCGGGACAAGCTGAGTCGTATCATAGGTTTGCTGCTGATTATCATGAGGTCGAAGCAGCCATTGGCTTAGTGACGGATATTTTCGAGTTTGCTCCAATATCTAAATCTATGGCTAAGACCTTAAATCCTGACGTCGCGTTTACTGACTTGTGCATCGAGTTGGAAGAAATTGGCTTCCCAGTCGTATTGCCTTAATGTCTGCTTTTGCCGCCATAGCGGACATTAGGGATTAACAATACAATCATATCTTGGAAACGGCTGACTTTCCCCTGATGGTTTGGACGTCGCTTTGTTTGGTGTTTGATGTGTATTCATCTCCTGCCACACTGCCGGTGTCGTTAATACTGTAACCACCACAGGAGCAAACCATGCGTAAATTACCTATTGATCTATCATCCGTCACAACTGTT
>JAJFFM010000041.1 GCA_021776675.1 Robiginitomaculum sp. | reverse complement strand
TGTCTATGCCTGCGTCGACCTCGTCTTGTTTGGTGACCGTGAACGCGTCTATTTGAAAAGCGCGGGCGACAGCAGCGAAGTCGGGGTTATCGAAAAGGTCGACCTCGGAATAGTTTTCATCAAAGAACACTTCTTGCCATTGCCGTACCATGCCGAGTACGCCGTTATCCAGCAGCACAATTTTCAGCGGGATTTGGTAACGGTTCAGGGTCGCCAATTCTTGGATGTTCATCATGATGGAACCATCGCCCGACACGGTGATAACGGTACGCTCTGGGCAACCCAGTTGCGCACCGAGACCCGCAGGCACACCAAAGCCCATAGTACCAAGACCGCCCGATGTAATATGGTCTTTCGGGTCATCGAAATAACAATGCTGCGCCGTCCACATTTGGTGCTGTCCCACATCACAAGTAATGATAGCGTTTTCAGGGGCGCGGCGGGTGAGGTCGTGCAAAAGCTTAGGCGCGTAAACACCGTCCCCTTCCACACTATTTTGTGCAGCCTCGTAATCCCATGCAAATTCAGTGCGGCGACCATAACAAAGCTCACGCCAATCGTCTGTATCCGATTTGCCATCTGCGTTTGACTTATATGGATTTAGGGCTGCGAGGTTTTTTTTGAGCGAGCCTTCCAACCAAATATCGGCTTTGCGCAGCTTGTTGACCTCGGCAATGTCGATGTCCATATGGATGATTTTGGCGTTTGGGGCAAAGGTGTCGAGCTTGCCCGTAGCGCGGTCATCAAATCGTGCGCCCGCAACGATAAGCAAGTCCGCTTCTTGCACCGCGAAATTTGCGGCTTTCAGACCGTGCATGCCCAGCATGCCAAGGAAGTGCGGATGGTCGGACGGCATAGCGCCTAGGCCTTTTAAGGTTGAAACCACAGGAATTTCTGTGCGCTCTACAAGGTCGCGCAGTTCCTGAACCCCGTCACCTTGGGCGATGCCGCCGCCGATATAAAATAGCGGTTTTTCAGCGGCGCGTATCATATCTTCGCAAATTTTTATATGTTCGCTAGAGCCCATTTCCGGTTTGACTTTGGGATAAGGTCGCCAGAGATGGCGTTCTGTTGTCGTTGCATTGGCCACGTCTTTGGGCAGGTCGATGAGTACAGGGCCGGGGCGACCTTCGCCCGCAATATAATAAGCTTCTTCGACCATGCCCGGGATATCAGCCGGGTCACGCACGATATAGCTGTGCTTGACTACGGGCAGGGTGATGCCGAATATATCAACCTCTTGGAACGCGTCCGTGCCCATTAAATCTGACGGCACTTGTCCGGTGATAAACACGACGGGCACACTGTCCAAATAGGCGTCTGCAATGCCTGTCACTAAATTCGTTGCGCCCGGGCCAGACGTGGCCAAACATGTTCCGGTTTTCCCTGTTGCCCGCGCATAACCAATGGCCGCCATAGCGCAACCTTGTTCGTGACGGCCAAGAATATGCTTTAGGCCACTGCCCGGTAACACGTCATAAACTGGCATAATCGCACCGCCCGGATAGCCAAAAATAATCTCAACACCTTGTTCTTTTAAGCTGTCGAGCAGGAGCTGCGCACCTGATTTTGCTTCGTGGGTCATGCTGTGTATCCTCGTTGACATCCAAGCCCCTTACCCGCTGTCGCGCGCCTCTCCCCAAAGGAGAGGCTAAATTTGCCATACCTGTTCAGTTTGAACACAAACATCGAGACAACGTCTCCTCTCCCGAGGGGAGAGGAACAAGGTGAGGGGCTTGGATTTATTAGGACCAACGGCATCTCAATTCACATCTTTGTCGATAACTTTGCCCGCTTTGATCCACGGCATCATTTCGCGTAGTTTTGCGCCTGTGGTTTCTATCAAATGGTCTTGGTTTTGGCGACGTCTTGCGGTCATGCTTGGATAACCGTGCGCGCCTTCCATAATGAAAGATTTGGCGTATTCGCCGTTTTGGATATTGGCGAGAGCTTCGCGCATAGCGGTGCGGCTTTCTTCGTTGATGACTTTATTGCCTGTGACATATTCACCGTATTCGGCATTGTTAGAGATTGAGTAATTCATGTCGGCAATGCCGCCTTCATACATCAAATCGACAATGAGTTTAAGCTCGTGCAAGCATTCGAAATAGGCCAGCTCAGGTGCATAACCGCCTTCGACCAAAGTTTCGAAACCCATCTTGACCAATTCAACCGCACCGCCGCAAAGCACGGCTTGTTCGCCGAACAAATCGGTTTCGGTTTCGTCTTTGAACGTAGTGTGGATGATGGCCGTGCGACCACCACCAATGGCAGATGCGTACGATTTAGCGAGCTCTATGGCAAAGCCTGAATTGGCGTCTTGGAATACGGCGATTAAATCTGGAATACCGCGTCCGCTAGCAAACTCTGAACGGACCGTATGTCCGGGTGCTTTGGGTGCGACCATAATCACGTCGAGGTCACGGCGCGGCATGATTTGACCATAATGAATGGCAAAGCCGTGACCAAATGCTAGGGCCGCGCCTTCTTTAATATTAGGCTCGATGTCTTCGCGGTAAATTTTGGCTTGGTATTCGTCGGGGGCAAGCAGCATGACAATATCCGCGCCATTAACGGCATCAGCGCTTGTGCTAACTTTAAGGCCGTCAGCA
>JAJFFM010000005.1 GCA_021776675.1 Robiginitomaculum sp. | reverse complement strand
GACGGGCTTTTGGAATACCCGCTTTACGCCAAGCCGCGTGAGTGGGAAGACCGGAAAATCCCGGAAGTATTATTGTCAGGCGACCATAAGCGAATAGCGAAATGGCGTCGGGCCGAGATGGAAAAGATAACAAAAGAACGACGTCCTGATATGTGGGAGAAACACATAAAGGACAAAATTAAATAAGAAGTACCGAGCGAAAGCGAGGCAAGGCCAAGCGGCCGTCGGCGCAAGTGCGCCGCGCCCGTGCAGGCGTTCGCCCCGCGAACAGCCGCGAACGAAATAAACGGAGAAGTAAGATGAACATTATTCAAAAACTGAACAAAAAAGAACAAGAACGTTTGCTGTCTAACGGCAAAACCATTCCGGATTTTTCCGCTGGTGATACATTGGTTGTTCAAGTGAAAATTAAAGAAGGCACGCGCGAGCGTCTGCAAGCTTTTGAAGGCGTTTGTATCGCCATCAACGGTAGCGGCCTTAATGAGAGCTTCACTATGCGCAAAATCACATATAATGAAGGCGTAGAACGTGTATTCCCGATCTACTCTCCGCTTGTGGATAGCATCGAGGTCAAGCGCAAAGGTAAAGTACGCCGCGCCAAGCTTTACTATCTTCGCGAGCGCCGTGGTAAATCCGCGCGTATCGCCGAACGCGTAACAGGTCGCGGTGTTGACCAAACACGCGGTAAAAAATAAATCTGCGAATTTGCTCTGTTTTTTTTAAGACGGGGAAGATTTCAGACTTGAAATATCAAAGCGGATTCGTGGAAGCACGAGTCCGCTTTTTGTGTTTTGTATTTAGAAAATACCATATTTATTTCCTAATGAGATATTTTCTCAACGAAGTTTACCGAAGCCCTGATTACCTGTGTTCGGCGGCACTTTAATTTTGCTCTAGAAAACCCAACTGATAACTGTTACGGGTTTCCCTATGAAAAAGGTGTTGCTAGCTGTATTTTTGATCCTTGTTGCCACTGGTATTGGGGCGATAATTTGGCTGGATAGACAATTTGAAGAACCGGATGCGAAATGGGTTCAATCCATAGCCAGCGAGTTAAATGCCAAATCTATATTGGCAGTATTTGCGCATCCCGATGATGAACAACTTGTGACCGGCTTGCTTATTCGTGCCGTTCAAGATGATAAAGCCATAACCAGAATTATTACGTCTACAAAGGGTGAGGCTGGAACTCCATTGCCCCAAATTAGCCGGATTGAGGATTTAGGTACAATACGGCATGCTGAGGTTCTTAAAAATGGATATGTACTTGGCGTCTCAGAACAGAAGGTCTGGGATTATCCAGACGGCAAACTCTCGGATCAAAATTTTGAAGAATATGTCGACCGCCTGCAAAATGTGATGCGCGTGTGGGAGCCTGACCTAATTGTGACGTTTTGGCCGCAAAGCGGTTTTTCAAATCATTCAGATCATAAAGCCGCCGGGCTTGCTGCTACCGAAGCCGTTAAGCGGCTTAGAGACGCCAACCCAGATAGCGCCCCGAAAGCCATTGCATATATTCTGGCTCCTAAACGTATGATGGAGCGGTTTGGCGGAGAGACCGGGAAAACTGTTGTTGCTAATCAGCCAGAGCCAACTCACGCAATGCCCGCAGAAGGATGGGCAAAAATCCGAGGTTGGCAGATGCATGCTTCCCAACGCGGCTATGTCAAAAAAGTTTACGGTATGCCGCCTTCAATAATTCACCGTCTATATGACAAGGAACACTACTACGTCCTAGAATTTTAACCCTACTGTGGGCGCATAAACGGCAGGAAACATTCGCTGGCAATTTATTTAGCTACAGAACTTTCTTTATAGCAATAGCTGACATTACCTCTTGCAATTGTGCACCGTAGCACCCACATACGCTTTATCGATTTACGGCCGAACAATCTGGCTTACTATCCGCTGTGTTCAAACTATGCGGAGACTATGTGTTATTACTCTTCCCGACATCGACAAACGCGTAAAGGTTTCGTTTTGGAACCAGCGCAATTTTATGACGTGAAAGGAAATACCCATGTCAGATATGAAAACCGGAACTGTTAAGTTCTTTAATTCCTCAAAAGGCTTCGGCTTTATTCAACCTGAAAACGGCGACGATGTGTTTGTACACATTTCAGCTCTTCAAAACGCTGGCCTTGACGGCTTGCAAGAAGGTGACAAAGTCAGCTTCAACACAAGCATTGATAGCCGCTCAGGTAAAACTGCGGTTGATACCATTTCAATGGCTGACTAGTTCGCCATTACTAGAGGCCGATATATCGGCCTCAGTTAACCTAGAAAACGCGCCCCGTTCTGGAGGCGCGTTTTTTTGTGCGCGGTATCCTAACTTGCTCAAGAAATGTTAGCTTGCTCAAGAAATCAGCGCATTTTTTTAATTTTTAGCTTGTCTTGTTTGGCTCTTTTCTTGGTCGATTCCTCAGAACGCGTGAGGGCTTTGGCAATAGCCTTTAAACCCATGCCCTTTGTTACCTACCTCTGCGTCACCAGCCTCTGCAGTTTTTGAATTTCATCATTCGTCCAGGCTTGACGGTGGCGTTCGAAACGTTCGGTCATTAGATTATTCTTCCTTATTATTATGCCAGATAAACTATAAAGGGAAACCATAAAGGCATTGCCAAAGGAAAGCCAGAGATAGGCCAGAGATAGGCCAGAGATAGGCCAGAGATAGGCCAGAGATAGGAAGAATAGTTCTTTTGGGCTGCTTTGGGACAGAAACGGACGTTAGTTGGGCGGCTTAAAACGCTCAAAAAAGGCCGCTCGTCTTTTTCTATTCGGGGCTAAAACGGACTTTAAGAATTTGCTAAATGATACGCGAGTAGTCTCAGGGAAATTCACACCATGAATCTCTTCAAATCGTTTTGTTTAGGGCAAGATTTAAAATTTAAATGTCATAATGAGAAGCGATATCCTCATGCGTAACTTTTTCTTTTTCGAGTTCTTCATTCATTGAGTGAATTGGTGATGCGGGAAGCAGTTCAGGAGAAATATAATCTGTACCATTAGTATGCGCTAAAAGAGCAAGGCTTAAACTGCGGATGTTTTCTCTGCGCGTAATCTCGCCATATAACTCCAGAAGTTTGAGTGTGGGAAGCCTAATAGGGCGTTTGTTTGAGTCCAGTCCCTGCGGGTTTTCACCAAATAGGGTTGTCAAAAAACTTTCTCGTTGGATAGAAAGGAAGCGGCACGACTCATATAGCTTTGACAAGTCACGACTAGCCTGAGTGTCGCAGTACACACCGGCTTCGTAATCGAATGTATCAAATATACGGCCTTCGACAGCCTTCAATAAAACCCCAGTGTCTAATTTAGGGCGACCTAGTGAAAGCACTACCGTTACAAATTTGGAACTGTCGCTCGCATCAAATTCTATTACTCTGTCCAACTCCTCATTGAGAGGGTAATTTTTCATGAAGTTTTTGGCAGATATGTTTATGTCAACAACTTTCCCATTTAACTTCACATGAAGCTTTGTTAGAATTTCAAAAAGACTTTTTCGTAGATTTTTGAATTGTAGAGATCGTGCATAATTCTCTCCACGAAAAACTGAAGTCGACAATACATCATGGATTTCCGAAAAATAATTAAACGTATATATCCAATTTCCAGTAGGTTTTTCACCATCAGTTTTTAAGGCGAGCTTAGTGTCTTCATTACGACCAACCTCCTTTATGAAATCTATAATATGGCTCGGATCACTCAAAAATTTCGAGTTTATTTGGGACAGTTCTTGTTTCTCAGCAGACTGTAAGGCCATATTTTCGATGTGTCTCAGCAAAGCTTTACGATCTTCACGAACATCCCATACAGACTGTCTGACAAAAGGAATGATTTTCAACTTACCTTGCTTGTGTTTTTCATATGCATATCGGTATTCAGCACGAGTAATGCTTATTCGATCACCTTCATCATACCAGCCCCCAACTCGGGAACCAATTAAAAGGATGAAGTAGTCAGCCAAATCAATTTGTTTCAAGCAAGCCTCATATGAATGCTTATCTAAATCATTGCCAAAATCATTGGTCTCCGAAGCCAACACTCGACAACCTATTCTTTCTAGGTTGAATTTTATAGCGCTTCGTAGGTCTGCGAAATCAAGCACCGTGGAAGAAATAAAGAATGTTGGCCTTTTATTCATTTGCTGTTCTCATTTTATAATTTGTTGACGATTTTATCATACGTGCAGAAGTCCCTCTTAACACTCAAGAGTACGTTAGGAGAAATACTTTCCTAATGAATGATATTTATTGGACGAACCTAGTCGCCGCTGATGGGGTGTTTCTACGATAATCTTATTGTCCTAAAATCGCCTCATGTAAGCCTCCTAGATGGGCGGCAACAAACGCTCAAAACCGGCCGCTGGTAATGTTTGAGATTGAGGCCACTCGCCGAGAGTCCTAAACCGTCCAAAAATGGCCGCCCATAAAATGGTATCCCCTCCCTTACCCGGACATGACCCTAAAGCTTAAATGATTTTAGGTCCTCGTTTATGAGGTCTGCAAACGCACGCGCCGCCGGCGAAATAAATTTACCTGGCGGGAATATCGCATAGATCGACATTTCCGAGGGAACTTCAAAATTGGGTAAAACATGAATAAGCCGCCCCGCATTTATCTCTGGTGTGACATCCCATACAGATCGCAGCGCTATTCCCAACCCATTCAGTGCCGCTATTGTGGCCATTTCAGCGCTGTTGGTACAAATCCGTCCCGATACCTGTATTTTGTGTTGCGTTTTCGTATCATCTAATTGCCAGTGATCTTCGCCAATAAAGATAATACAATCATGGTTTTTAAGGTCAGAAGGATGTGAGGGGTGACCTTTATGATCAATATAAGACGGCGAAGCGCACAAAATTCTCTTATTCTCGCTAAGCTTACGCGCTATTCGGGTTGAACCCTCTAGCGTGCCAATACGTATGGCGACATCAATGCCAACTGCAGAATAATCAAGGACATCATCCGATAAATTGAGATCGAGTTTTGTCTTGGGATATTTTTTCAAAAACGCATTCACTGATGTCGGAAGAAACTTTTTTCCAAATAGGGCGGGAGCGGCAACCCGCAATACTCCAGTCGGTGTTTCAGATCTTTTCCCAACGCTGTACCGCGTCATCTCATACTTTTGGATCAGATCATTGGCATGGGTCAAAAACCGTGCGCCTTCATCTGTGAGTGACATGGAACGGGTTGTCCGATTAAGTAAAACGCACCCTAAACTGTTTTCCAGCCGCTTTAGTCGCTCACTGGCAACGGTTGCTGACAATCCATAGGCAGCCCCCGCCGCAGACACAGAGTTGAGCGCAACAATACGCTCAAATAACATGACATCTACAATTCTCATTATCCATATAATACGAATTATGATTCAACTATTCAAGGGATTGTCTGGATAAACAAATTGCTTTTATATGGCGCCATCGAACAGGCCAATGGAGATCATTATGATTAAACGAACAATTCTTACCGCTGCGTTAATGGCAATAGCGGGATGTACATCAATAACGGATACACAAGAGACACCTTCCATAAGCGTAGATGTTTACAAAGGCGAAGTCGCCACAGTGAATACTTACTTGTTTTCAAACGGCAAGTCGCTGATTGCCATGGATGTACAGCGTGCCACCAGTGAAGCCAAAAAGCTCGCTGAATTTATCAAAACCAAAAACCTGCCTTTAACGCATATTTTGGTCAGTCACGGACACCCTGATCATTACATCGGAATGGATTGGCTTTTAAAGGAGTTTCCTGATGCGAAAGTGGTCGTTTCAACACCGGAAGTTAAAAAGGACATTATTGGGTTCTCGACCTGGATGGACGGTATTGGCTGGCTGGATAAAGAACCGGCGTTAAAACCGAAATCTGCGAAAAACCCTGGCGGATTTGATTATGAAAACCTGATCCATGTTGTGGACGGAAGTGAGCTGAAGTTTGACGGCGGTGGTAGCCTGAAACTGTCGACCGAGTACCAACCGGCCGAATCTGACCACGCGACCACCGTTTATGTTGAAGATATCAACAGTCTTTTCTCATCTGACTTTGGTTACAACAAGGTTCACCTGTGGATGGGACAAGGCGTAACAGATGAGCATATCCAAAACTGGAAAGAGCAATTAGCCGATTTCCAGACAAAGTATTCCGACCGGTCGCCGACCGTCTATCCGGGTCATGGAGATTCTAGCGATCTGAAACTGTTTGCTGAGTTGATCCAGTATATCGACGATTTTCAACGCATAACTTCCAATACAACATCTAAAGAGGACGCTATGTCGGAAATGAAAAAACTTTACCCGGACTATGGTGAGGCGGATTTCCTGCTCAAAAACAGTGTGGATTTTCACGTTAAATAATATCTGAACGAGCCGTTACTCTAACCCTTGGCCTTACATTAATTGTAAGGCCAAATGTTTCCATTCCCCCCAAGACGTCGAAAAATTACGTCTTTTAACCAATGGTGATCATAAATTGTTTGAATACGCAGATAAAATCGACCTGTGGTCTGCCTTCCAACCAGACTCTGGCACGCCGGACATAGCTAAAACTGCTGGGCTGATCTGCCTGGACAAAGCATCAAAACAATTTGTCGATCAATACCCACCTCCAAAGAACAATGCGGAGCAACGACGCTGGATCAAAGCAGCGCTTACCGTGCGCCCGCCGCGGCATATGTCAAAGGCGCTTCTGGATAATGTTGATCACATCCTGCAAGCGGAACTCGCATCAAAAACTATCACCGACGCCAATATGATTCCCGGAATTTCGGGGAGCTTTCCGAACGCGAATAAAATTAGTATTTGGAATGGCGACATCACCACGCTAAAAGTCGATGCCATTGTCAATGCCGCCAATTCCCAACTCCTAGGGTGTTTCCAGCCATTTCATGCCTGTATTGATAATGCCATTCATACTATGGCTGGACCTCAGCTACGTGAAGACTGTGCGGCTATCCTGGAGATACAGGGAAAAGAAGAACCAACAGGCCACGCCAAGATAACGCGCGGCTATAACCTCCCGTCGCGTTATGTCATTCACACCGTCGGCCCGATTATTTCCGATCACAAGCCCAGTCAGGTACAGGCCGGACAGCTTGCATCTTGTTACGAGGCAAGCCTGAATGTGGCAGCTGATGCGGGGGTTAAGTCTATCGCGTTGTGCGGCATATCGACAGGCGTATTCGGTTATCCGATGAAAGCGGCGGCCACGATTGCCGTGCAAACGGTAACGGACTGGATATCGGCCAATCCAGACGCGTTATCACATGTGATTTTCAACACTTACGGGGCAGAGGCGACAAACTGCTATCGGGACTTAATCCAGTGATGGCCCCAGACAACATAAGGCGCGCGGCCGAAGCGATACAGTCAGCGGAAGCCATATTTATCGGCGCAGGTGCCGGACTATCGGCAGCAGCTGGCCTGGATTACAATGACGACGTTTCGTTTGCCGAGAGATATCCCGCCATGTTGCAATATGGTTTTCGCAATCAATATCAACTCATGGGGTATAAATTCAAGGATCCGGCTTTAAAATGGGGCTATCTCGCCGCCACTTTGAAAAATGTCTATGACGGCCAACCAACATCCGTCTATGAAAATTTGAGACACCTCATCGCCTCGCGTGATTATTTTGTCATGACGTCAAATGTTGATCGTTATTTTTATAAAAACAAATTTGACGCCGATAAAATATATACGCCTCAAGGCGATTATGAATATTTGCAATGTATGACGCCCTGTCACTTGAATGTATGGGACGCAAAGCCTATCGTCGCGCAACTTATCCCAAGCATAGATCCCAAAACGCAAATAGTCCAAGATCCTGCGTTGCTTCCAGTTTGTCCGAATTGTGGAGAGGCTGTGTATATGAATGTCAGAGGTGGGTCATGGTTCATCGATCAGCCGTACACAGACCAGGCCGAGAAATTAAATGCTTGGCTATCGAATATTCGAGGCAAGAAGCTTGTAGGTTTGGAAATTGGCGCAGGATATAACACACCCGGCGTCATTCGCGGGCCCATGGAAGCCATCGGAACAACGTGGGAAAACACGCAGTTTATTCGCATAAATCTTGATCACGCCACCGGCCCAGGCAGAACACTTTCAATTAAGTCCCCCGCCAATGTGGCGTTGGAGAAACTCGCGCAACTTGGGAGACAGATATGAATACCAATAGACTTGAAGCCTTTAGTGACGGCGTTCTGGCCATCATCATCACGATTATGGTTTTGGAACTAAAGGCGCCCGAGAGCCTTAGTTTGGAAGTTGTAAAGCCCGTCCTACCGGTGTTTATGGGCTATATGCTTAGCTTTATTTACGTTGGAATTTTCTGGATCAATCATCACCATTTATTTCAAGTCACTGAAAAAGTGACAGCAAAGGTTCTTTGGGCAAACTTACATTTACTTTTTTGGCTGTCTTTAATTCCTTTTGCGACAGAGTGGATTGGCGAAAACCATCTCGATCCAGTTCCCCTGATCGCATATGGCGGCATCCTTGTGTTGAGTACCGGGGCATTTTCGGTACTTCGGCGAACAATACTCTCAAAACACTCTGATAGCGCTCGACTAAGAAAATTATTAGGCAGTCGACTCAAGGAGCGAGTTTCTTTCATGGTTTACCTAGTTGGTATGTCTGTATCGTTTATCGCACCGTGGCTATCCGTATTCTGCTATGTGATCGTCGCTCTCGCGTGGATTATACCGAACAAAGAAATTGAGACTTTTTATGATATCAACGCCAAGAAAAGCTGATGCTGTTTTCAGTAAACACGCCAAGCCCGTTACCGAATAGAAAGAGCCTAGCATGGAAGACGTGAGACATCTGATCGAATTAATTTCTAACCTTATTGAAATAATGGCCGTCGCCACAATTTTCATTGGCTGTACCTATGCATTAAGCAAATTTCTGATGTCCTTCCGCTCAAACCCGGATGCCTATTCGCAACTTCGGCAAATATTGGGAAAGTCAATTCTTCTAGGTTTGGAAATATTGATCGCCGCAGACATTTTGGCGACCGTCGGCAACAAACCCACAATGCAGGAAGTTTTGGTGTTGGGCGTGATCGTCCTTATCCGGACATTTTTAAGCATCTCCATGCAAGTCGAGCTTGAGGGCCGGTTTCCGTGGCAGAAAAAGCAGGCGACTTAGCCTGAAAACCTAATGCCCCCTTGGGTCGGTACGGATGTTTCCAATACTCGGCCGAGCGGCTTAAAGTCGCTTCAAGTAAGACGCTCACCGGATGTTCGCTTTTGTGGAAAAGTATCCCTGCTGATACCTGCCACCTCAGAAACAGTGTCTGTATTTATTCCTTGCTTTTCATACGAAATGGTTGAACATCCTCATTCCGCTCCAATTGCCAAGTTTTGGGAATTGTAACCCACAGCGCGTTATTGTGCGTGTCACGGGTGCGGACTTTTAGAAAGACAGATCATGGCCAAAGGTAAAAACTCACGCAAAGAAGCAAAAAAACCGAAAAAAGAAAAACCCAAAACCAACGCGGCTGCAGCCTCAAATAAAGCCGGAACGACAATCTCTGGAAAGAAAATGACCTAACTCATTTTATGGGTACAAATCCCCATACAAAGATGCTCAAAACGCTACCAAAGCGACATGAGCAATATTGAACTTTATGTTCGCTCTGAAATAAAAATCTTATCCACGGTTCTTGGACTGCGCCTAATATGCGGAGTATGAAACTTGATTTGGTTGAAATTAATAAACTCTCCCCGCCTTCGCTTTGGGACTTGGGGACTTTGTCTATGCTGATATCCACCTTGCTCGGCGTTATAGAGGCAAGAGTTGGCGGTAGCCGTTCAGTGTATTTTTATAGCAGTATGGTGTCACGGCTTTCCAATGAGCTACGCGACAAGGTGCGGGAAAATATGGGTATGCGTATCAAAGCATGGATATTGCAATGCCCCGAGCGCAAAACATGGGTTAGGGGGATTATCGGCGAAGCGACCATCAGACGTTGGCGCAAGAATAGATTAGCGGACTATGCGCTCTCCAAGTATTTCGGTGATTGGCAGCATAAATGGCCAGATGGTTTTGTTAATGTTACTAGAATTATTAGCGCTGATAATCCGCAAAGCCGCAGATTTACGCCCGAATTCACACCCATGTCTTGGCAAACAAGCCGTGCCTATAATTGGAAGCCATTTGCCCTGACCAAGATCGTCAATGTTGAACGGATTTTGTACGGCCAAACTAGGCTAGGTAAGGTCTCCGATGAAATACGGGCTGCCTATACTAAACTTTGGGGTACCGACATCGCGGAAGTTCAAACCCGAACATGGTCACATCAAGTTTCTTGGCGACGCGAGAGCCGCACCCACAAACCTATAGAATTTACGCCTTATGAATTGGCGGACGATATGCAGTGCGAAACTGAAGCGGTCAGTGTGAAAAGTATAAGTGAGGGTATAGTATATCCGCCGCCTACAGCCAAACCTACACCAAAATCTAAGACAGAAAATAAATCTGAAGACACAAAAAAACCACTAGACAAGCCGCCTTAAAACAAAACCTTATTTATCCAACCCCAAATGCGCGGCAATCTGGTCTGCTATCACCGTGAAGCCCCCCTTGTCTCCATTGTGCGGGCCGCGTGCGCCTGCGTTGATATTGGGGCCGAAAGCAAGGACAGGGACTTGTTCGCGGGTGTGGTCATTACCGGGCCATGTTGGGTCATTGCCGTGGTCGGCGGTGATGATGACCAAGTCGTCAGGGCGGAGCTCCTGCGCGAAAGCCGCTAGCATAGGATCAAATTCTTCAAGGGCATTGGCATAGCCCGGCACATCACGGCGGTGACCGAAATGCATGTCGAAATCTACAAAATTGGTAAAAATTAAATCCCCGTCTTTGGCTGCTGCTGCCGCCTTCAGGGTTTCTGCCATCAAGGCGGTGTGGCCAGACGCGGGTAATTTATGGGTGACGCCTTGGCCTGCGAAAATATCGCTGACCTTACCGACGGCATAAACATCACCGCCCGCCGCGACCACGCGGTCTAGTAATGTCGGGCCAATAGGCGGCACGGCGTAATCATGGCGGTTGGTGGTGCGGGCAAAATTATCAGGACTGTCACCTGCGAAAGGCCGAGCGATAACCCGTCCGATATTATAAGGGTCAACCAATTTGCGGGCTAGTTCGCACAGGGCAAGCAAACGCTCCAACCCAAAATGGTCTTCGTGGGCGGCGATTTGAATGACCGAGTCTGCGCTGGTATAAACAATAGGTTTGCCGCTCTTGATGTGTTCTTCGCCAAGTTCGGCTATGATCGTGGTGCCGGACGCATGACAATTCCCAATCACTCCGGGCAAATCGCCTTGGGTGATAAGATCGTCTAACAGGGCCTTGGGGAAGCTATCGGTTTTATCCAAAAAATAACCCCAATCAAAGGTAACGGGCAGGCCCGCCATTTCCCAATGGCCTGATATGGTATCCTTTCCTGAGGAAAGCTCTACGGCGCTCCCATATTGCCCGATAATTTCGGGGCTTGCATTCAAACCGTCTGGCAATTCTCCGCAGGCCATTTTCGCGGCCAGCCCAAGTCCAAGTTGTTCTAAGAACGGAATGTTCAATGCCCCGCTACGTACAAAACCTTGGTTGTGTTTGCTGGTAATATCGGCGCGGCCATCTGCGCACCACTGTGCGATATGGCCGAATGTGTTGGAACCAACATCACCGAACGCATCCGCATCCGGTGCACCGCCAATACCGACACTGTCCATCACTAATAAAAATGCTCTTGCCACGCTTACGCTCCTGAACCAATGCGCTCGATAATCAGAGGATTATCAGGCGCGCTGTCAGATAGAATATAAGCATCCCGAAGCATTTTACCAGCTTCGCTCACATGGTCGTCTGTGCGGGCATGAATGCGTGCCAGCACATCACCTTTTTCAATTTTGGTACCGATTGGCGCAATATGGTCAAAACCAACGGCATAGTCTATTTGGTCGTTCGGGCTTTTGCGGCCGCCGCCCAAGACAATAACCGCAGTGCCGAGCTTGCGGGTATCTATGGCTGAAACTATGCCCGTGCTTTCGGCTTTAATGTCTGTGATGATGGGGGCTGTATCTAGATATTTATCCGGGTTTTGAATCAAATCATTTGGCCCGCCGAGCGCCGCAACCATACGGGCGAAAACGTCCGCCGCTTTGCCGTTATCAAATACGGCTTCGACTTTGGCACGGCCATCGGCCTCATTATTCGCAAGACCGCCCAACACCAACATATCTGCGCACAGAGCGACAGTAACTTCGTGTAAGCGGGCATCTCGCTTGCCGTGAAAATGATTGATGATATTACGCACTTCAACGGCATTACCCGCCGCGCTTGCCAAAGGTTCGCTCATGTCGGTGATGATACCGGAGGTTTTAACACCGGCACCATTGGCAATGGTTATCAAGGACGTAGCCAATGCTTTGGCATCTTCAAAATTGTTCATAATTGCGCCGGACCCGCATTTGATGTCGAGCACCAAACCGTCCAAACCTTCGGCCAGTTTTTTGGACAAAATAGAAGCGGTAATAAGCGGCAGACTGCCTACACTAGCAGTGGCCGAGCGTATGGCATACATAACCTTATCCGCAGGTGCGAGCGCACCCGTCTGCCCGATAATCGCACAGCCAATATCTTTGACTGCCCTACGAAACAGGTCATTATCTGCATTGACATTATAGCCGGGAATAGCACTAAATTTATCCAACGTCCCGCCCGTATGTCCAAGGCCTTGCCCTGAGATCATAGGTACATAACCACCGCAAGCGGCAATTACGGGGCCAAGTAACAGCGATACATTATCCCCAACACCGCCCGTAGAATGTTTGTCGAGAACTGGCCCGTCAAGGTTCCACCTCATAACATCACCGCTATCTCTAACCGCTTTGGTCAAGGTGACGATTTCATCTTTCCCCAGGCCTTTTAAATATACGGCCATGACAAAGGCACCAATTTGCGCAGGGCTGGTTTTGCCTGTGCCGATGCCCGCAATAAAAGTTCTAATATCCTGGGCTGAAGGCGGAATGCCGTCGCGTATCTGGGCGAGGAATTGTTGCGGCAGAAACGTACTCATGAGTTACGCCCCATAAGGAACCCAAACGTTTTTAACCTGAGACGCTTTTTCCATGAAACGGCGACCATAAGATGTTGCCCAATCTATCTGCTGCTCTTTGTGCGACCAGACTTGTTTGAGATTGCCTATGGACGCGGCTTCTACGCCTGCAACACCACCGGCTTTACCGAAATACCAAAGCGCATTTACTTCATCGTGCTCGGCCAAAGTCGGGGTCAACACATCGTGCTCGCCCGTAATAATATTGACCACGCCCGCAGGTACGTCCGATGTCTCCAAGATTTGATAAAAGTCCGTAGCCGCAAGTGGGTGTATATCAGACGGAATGATAACGGCGCGGTTTCCCGTAGCTATCACGGGCGCCAATGTTGAAATAAACCCAAGTAATGGTGCCGTTTGCGGTGCTACGATACCTACAATCCCGATCGGTTCGTTCATAGCAATAGCGATATCGCGAACTGGTGGGGCATGGACCGCACCGTCGAATTTATCGGCAAAGCCTGCGTAGAAGAACAAGCGCTCAACCGAGAGGGCGACCTCTTTTTTAGCGGCAGATAATGTACAGCCCGTCATAGATTTTATTCGCTGGGCAAATTCGTCTTTGCGGGCATCTAAGTTTTCGCCGATATAATAGATGATTTGTGCGCGTAGATGTGCGGTTGAAGACGGCCATTTTGCAGACTTGGTCGCAGCTTCCACGGCGTTTCGAATATCCTTGCGGTTGCCGCGTCCGACCTCGCCGAGCAAGCCTCCTTCTGGGGAAACCACAGGCATAACGGAGCTACCGTCTGGCCGTGCTTGCTTGCCGCCAACATAGTTTTTCGCCGTTTTATCTATACCGTCTACTGGGGCATTGGATTTAAGTGCGGTCGGCTTGATAACCGCAATTGGTTGCGCATCGCTGTTTCCGCTTTTGGCTTTTGGTTTAAGATAAGCCAACATGCCTTCGCGGCCACCTTCGCGGCCATAGCCACTTTCGCGCATACCGCCAAAGCCGACTGCTGCATCCAATTGATTGGTCGAATTGACCCAAATAACGCCCGCCTTAATCCGAGCGGCCATATCAAGCGCCGTATTAATATTTTCGGACCAAACGCTTGCCGCCAAACCATAGCGCGTATTATTGGCCAATTGAATGGCTTCGTCGGGGGTGCGGAATGTCATGGCAACCATGACGGGGCCGAAAATTTCTTCGCGTACCAAAGTACACGCCGTGTCTACGCCCGTGATTAATGTTGGCCGCATAAAGCAACCTTTGTTCGGCATAGGAATATTAGCTTGATAAATTTCGCCGCCTTCCTTGAGGCCTGCCTCTACCATGTTTTGGATGCGGGTCAGTTGGGTTTTGTCAACCAGTGAACCCATGTCGATAGTTTTATCCAGCGGGTCGCCAACGCGCAACTTATCCATTCGCCGCTTCAGTTTTTTATAAAATTTATCGGCTATAGCTTCGCTGACCAATAGACGTGAACCTGCGCAACAAACTTCGCCTTGGTTAAACCAAATCGCATTGACAACGCCTTCGACGGCACTGTCGAGGTCCGCGTCAGAGAACACTATGAACGGTGATTTACCCCCCAGTTCTAATGTGATATCTTTGCCGCTGCCTGCGGTGGCCTTTCTGATAAATTTACCGACCTCGGTAGAACCAGTAAAAGCGATTTTGCTGATGCCTTTATGGGCGACGATGGCTTGTCCGGTCTCACCGTCGCCTGTGACGATGTTAACGACACCGTCTGGCAGCCCGGCTTTCATGCACAGCTCTGCGAAATATAAAGCGGTAAGCGATGTTTGCTCCGCCGGTTTCATAACAACAGTATTCCCTGCGGCGAGGGCTGGTGCGATTTTCCATGCCATCATCAACAGCGGGAAATTCCACGGTATGATTTGCCCAACAACACCGAGCGGTTCATAGCCGCTAAGCTCACTATCTCGTAAACTGGCCCAACCTGCGTGGTGATAGAAATGCCGCGCTACCAAAGGGATATCAATGTCGCGGGTTTCGCGAATTGGTTTGCCGTTGTCCATGCTTTCCAGTACCGCCAAAACCCGCGCATGTTTTTGTACCAGACGCGCCAAGGCATAGAGATATTTCGCCCGCGCGTGTCCGGACAAAGCCCGCCAGCTTGCACCCGCCGTATCCGCCGCTTTCACGGCTTTGGCTATATCGGCTTTGGTCGCTTGGCTGATCATAGCGAGTTTGGCACCGCTCGACGGGCTATTTGCCGCAAAGGATTTACCGCTTGCTTTCACCCACTTACCGCCAATAAAAAGCTCAAATTGTTTCTTATGAGAAGCTAACCATGCTTTGGCTTCAGCATCACTTTCGGGGGCTGAGCCGTATTCCATAGTTTCAAATATTTCTTTTACAGACATGTTGTCTTCCTTGATTTTTTTAGCATTAAACTTTGGCGCTAAACTAGAGACTGATGATGAGCGGCGGCGTAACGACCGGTGGCACGGTGTTCAAGCTGGCGTTCAATATCGCCGAGCAAGCTAGACGCACCGAAACGGAACAGTTCTGGCGTTAACCATTCACCACCCAGTTCCTCTTTCATCATGCTCATATAAACCAGCGCAGTTTTGGCATCGGAAATGCCGCCCGCAGGTTTATACCCGATCTTGTATCCGGTCATTTCCAAATATTCGCGTATCATCCGCACCATAACCAACGACACAGGTAGGGTCGCATTGACGCTCTCTTTGCCGGTCGAAGTTTTGATAAAATCTGCGCCCGCCATCATGGAGACCATAGACGCTTTGGCTACATTGGTCAGAGTGCCGAGCTCTCCCGTTGCTAGAATAACCTTGATATGGGCATCACCGCAAACTTCGCGGCAGCGTTTGACCATATTATATAGTGCGCGCCAGTCTTCGTTCAGCGCCATATGGCGTTCAATAACGATATCGATTTCTTTGGCACCCGCTTTTACGGACGCTCGAATTTCAGAAAGCCGTGTGCCAAGCGGTGTGTGTCCAGCCGGAAATCCGGTGGAGACGGCGGCAACCGGAATGCCCGTACCTTCGAGAGCCTGTACGGCAGTTTTGACGAAATTATTATAAACACAAACTGCACCGGGTTTGATGTCAAGACCTTCGGCACCGAGCATTTTCAGCACATCTGCGCGCACGGGATGGCGGGCCTTGGTGCAGAGACGCCTGACACGGCCGTCCGTATCATCGCCCGCCAATGTGGTCAGATCGATAAAGGTGATAGCTTTTAACAGCCATGCAGTTTGGTTGTCTTTTTTAACCGAGCGGCGTGTACCAAGTGTGCTGGCGCGGCGCTCTAATGCCGATCTGTTGATTTGGAGCCCGCCCACATATTTCATGTCGAGAGGGATTCCCGGGTTTCTAACTATGCTCATAATTGTTTATACTGCTTTAAAAATGCCTTGATCAGGGCTTGGAATTGGTCTGCGGATTTTGCTGCCCATTCTTTGGTTTGTTTATGGGTGATGGCGGTGGCGGACATGCCTGCGGCCATATTGGTGACATTAGAAAACCCGACGGCTTTCATACCGAGGAAGCGCGCTAAGATAACTTCGGGAACCGTCGACATGCCAACCGTGTCCGTGCCCATAGTTTTGAGCATACGAATTTCGGCAGGTGTTTCGAACGCAGGGCCGGATAGCCAAGTATAAACGCCTTCTGGTAACGGTACACCAATGTCTTCTGCGCCGCGCCTTGCGGCAGCAATTAATTCAGGGTCATAAGCATCGACCATGTCGACAAAACGCGCATCTCCGGGCTCGCCAATGAGAGGACTGGTTCCGGATAAATTTATATGGTCAGTAATTAACATCTGCCATCCCGGCGGTATATCTTCGCGCAGGGAACCGGATGAATTGGTCACACATACGGCACTGGCACCAAGGGCTTTTAAGGTCTCGAGCGGTACGCGCATGGCATCCGCCTTGCCGTGCTCATAATAATGGGAACGACCACCAAATACGGCGACATTTACGCCCTCAATAGTTCCGATAACAAGATTGGGGTTATGACCAGAAACACCTGCATGGGGGAAGCCGGGCAGGTCATCATAAGGTACGGCGACAGCGTCTTTTATTAAATCGACTAAGCCAGATAAGCCCGAACCCAAGATTAAACCCATATCCACAGGCTTGTCGTTCGTGCGTTCATTAATCAATTTGGCTAAAGCTTCAGCGCTCATAATTCTATTCCTTAATCATTCTGGATCTAGTTATTAGTTATTCATGTTCTGGTTATTTCGGGTCTAATCAGTGTTGGTCTAAATTGGTTTTACCAAATGCGATAGGTAGTAATTCTCCCAATGTGTAATGCTTTAACCCGTCGTCCTTATCTTGTACGAAAATCGGCACATTGACATTTGCAAATTCATTTATTTTTTGACGGCACCCACCGCATGGTGCGACCCTGCCGCCGCCTTTTTTGACAATACAGATTTGCGCAATTTCAAGACAACCACCCGCAACCATAGCCGAAATAGCACTGGCTTCAGCGCAAAGGCCTTCTGGATAGGCTGCATTTTCCACATTACAGCCGGAATATATATTTCCGTCCACGCCTAAAACGGCTGCGCCAACCTGAAACTTGGAATAGGGTGCATAGGCGTTACCGCGAACAGCCTGCGCGGTTTTCAAAAGGTCCGCATGTGGTTTAACATTATCCCGTGTATTTGAATCCAGTGTATTTGGCATAGATGCTCCAAAGTAAATGCAAGCCGCAAAACAGCGAAACTCCTTTCTATGCCAAACAGAACATGCGGTCTAGCATATTTATACCTTTACTTTCCGCTTTACTTTGCCGCCCACTCACTCTTTAAAGTGCCATGCATCACACCCTTAAAAATATTTTTGGTTATGACGAATTTCGGCCAGGCCAAGAGAGGCCTATCCGTGATTTGCTGGCTGGTCAGAATGTATTTTGTGTCATGCCGACGGGGGCAGGGAAGTCTTTAATCTTTCAGATACCAGCGCTTATCAATGATGGGCTAACCATTGTTGTCTCGCCTCTCATTGCGTTGATGAGCGATCAGGTCAGTGCGCTAAAATTACTGGGCGTACCTGCGGAAACTTTGAATTCGACCAATACGCCCGAGGACAATGACAGGATATGGAACAGTGTCCGCAGCGGTGAAACCAAGCTGTTATATATGTCACCGGAACGTTTGATGTCGGCGGGGACTTTGGCGGCGATGCGCTCGTTTAATGTCACTATGATTGCGGTCGATGAAGCCCACTGTATCTCTCAGTGGGGGCCGTCGTTCAGGCCTGAATACGAAATGTTAAGCGAACTTAAAACCCATTTCCCAAACGTGCCGGTCATTGCTCTGACCGCCAGTGCAGATGAAGTAACCCGTGGGGACATCGCCGCCAAATTATTCGCAGATGATGTGAATATTTATGTTTCGGGTTTTGACCGTCCTAATATTTCTCTGTCCGTCACCCCCAAACAAAGTTGGAAAAACCAACTGGCAGCATTTGTGAAAACAAGGAAGGGTGAAAGCGGAATTGTCTATTGTTTGTCGCGCAAAAAATGTGAGGACGCGGCGGCCAGCCTCAATAGCCTTGGCTACACTGCGTTGGTTTATCATGCGGGCATGGATAAATTTGCTCGGGATGACAATCAAAAACGATTTGTGCGTGATCCCGGTATCATTATGTGCGCCACGATTGCCTTTGGTATGGGCATCGATAAGCCGGACGTGAGGTTCGTATTTCACACGGACTTACCGTCCTCTATGGAGAATTATTACCAAGAATTTGGTCGGGCCGGGCGCGACGGCGATGTTGCGGATTGTGAAATGTTATTTGGTGTCAGTGATATTCGTATGCGCCGCCAGTTTATTGAACAGGACGATGCAAGCACAGAACAAAAACGCCGCGCCCATAAACGCCTCGATAGATTAATCGCTTATTGCGAAGCCCCCACATGTCGGCGCCAAGCGCTGCTTTCTTATTTCGGCGACACCTCCAAGCCGTGCAATAATTGTGATGTCTGCCTTGACCCGGTAGAGCTGACGGAGGGCACGCGCGAAGCACAAATGGTGCTGTCGGCGATTGTGCGTACGGGGCAAAGATTTGGCCCGGCTTATATTTGTGATATTTTGGTTGGTGCAAATATTCAACGCATACGTGATTTTGGTCATGATAAATTGCCCACATGGGGTGTAGGTAAACATCTTAAAAAACCGCAATGGCAATCTATTATCCGTCAAATGGTTGCGGCGGGATTTGTGCACCTTGATGTAGCAGAGTACGGCGGCGTATCCATGACGTCCTCGGGCAAAAATTTGCTGCGCGGTGCGGCTGAGTTTTCTTACAGACCCATGTCAATGAAGGTTACAAAGACCCCGCGCGCAGCCAAAGTGAAACAGGCGGAACGGTCATTATCAGAAAGCGAAATGGAACTTCTCACGCGTTTGAAAGCCGCGCGCACGACATTGGCACAAGAGAAAAACGTCCCAGCCTTCATGATTTTTCACGATAAGAGTCTACGTGATATGGCAAGGCAGCACCCTAAAAACATCAGCGAAATGTCGAGTATTCACGGTGTGGGTAAAGCTAAATTGAACAAGTTCGGCGTTGTGTTTTTGCAGGCTTTAAACGGGTGATTTATTAGGCGGCTTCAGGCTCGACTGCAACTTCAACATCTTCACCCGCTGAAAGCATGGCGACAAATTTATCTACATTGATAGTGATGTCGTCTTCGCCGACCTGATCAAATGGGTCTTCCAGGTGGTCTTGGATATTGTCCAGCCCGACAAGAATAACCGCGAACAACACCGGCATGACATAGACCAAGGCATTGTTATAGGATGTGGCTTCGTGGGCAAAAAACGGGCCGTATAATATAGGCAATATGACAATAAAAAAATCACTGAAAGCGCGTAATGTCCGTGGGGTACGGTATTGAAAAATATGCTTCATGCTCTCAAAGGCGACTATGATTTTACCGACATATTGGTTGGCGCGGGAGCATTCGCCGGATGGTAGGCCATCTGCTCGTAAATGTTTGACGAATTCTGATAGTTCGGAAAATGTCGCATAAATGGCGGTTTCGTGCTTATCCATATCGGACAATTTGCCTTTGAACATGTCCCTGCACCCGCGCATTAGCCTATCTAGGATGCTTTCAATGTGGGCGATGCGGTCTGCGTCCTCATGGGTCGGGAGCCAGTCGCGGGCCGCATAATAAAGTGCGCGTCCGTGGGCCTTAAGAGCGCCGTATTTATCCAGCGCATTTTCTCTGCGCTTATAAGCATGACCAATTGAAAACACGATGGGAAAGACGATTGCGGTTGATATCATGGTCAGTGGAAAATCGCCGCGAATATCATAACGTAGGCACAACCATGTCGACAGCACAGCAAAGCCTGCAATGATCAGGCTCTTGAAATTGATGATAAGAAATATACTACTGAGACGTTCCATGACATTGGGCGTAGCGGTAAAGTCTTGCCAAATAATAAACCCTGCCAAATAACAGGTCTTGCTAAATAATATACCTTGCTCCCGATTAACCTTGACCAATAATTTGGTGGAGTTATGGTGCGGGCGTTGGCTAAGGGAAATCGGTGAGAATCCGGTACTGTCCCCGCAGCTGTAAGCGACGAGAGGTACGCGTATACCACTGCATGTAAATGCGGGAAGGTGCGAACTTCATCAGAGTCGTAAGTCAGAAGACCTGCCAACGACGTCGCCAGCGCCGACCCGCCGGGAATAGCGGAGAGCAGGAATTTACCCTTTTACGAGGGCCCCATGACGACACTTAATCAACCCGTCTGCGATCCGCAGGCGCATTAGGAGTCGTTATGAAACGCTTATACTTATCCGCCGCACTTGTGGCATGTATAGCCAGCCCTGCTTATGGGCAATCCAATTTGGAATGTTGGGATGGAGTGCAAAACCCTGAGTGCTTTGAGGAAGACTGTGCACTTTTACCAATTCTCAAAGAGCCGTGTGTTATTGCCATAGGAACCCGTATTGACACTATTGGCCTTGATAATTTGACCAGTCCTGCGTCCGTTATCACGGAAGCGGAAATAACATCTCGCAATAATGATTATATCGCTGACTTGCTGCGCACTGTTCCTGGCGCATCTGTTAACCGCTCAGGACCTGCGGGGAGTTTGACCCAACTTCGTTTGCGAGGCTCAGAAGGCAACCATGTTTTGGTATTGGTAGACGGGGTAGAGGTTTCCAACCCCAATACGGGCGAGTTTGATTTTGGCTCTTTGCGCAGCGCGGATGTTGTTCGCATTGAAGTCCTGCGCGGTGAACAATCCGCACTTTGGGGCAGTGATGCGCTGGGTGGTGTGGTCAATATTATTACGCGGGCCGGAGAAACGAAAGAAAGTTACCGTTTGGCGCTCAAGGTGGGCGGCTTCAATACATTTGAAGGTCAAGTTTCTGCCGTTGTTCCAGTTGGTGCAGCCGCATTATCTATTAACGGCAATGTATTCCGCACGGACGGTTATGATGTATCCGACTTACTAGGTTTTGGGGACGGCGTAAAAGACGGTGCCGAGAGCCGTGCGCTTAATGTTGGCTTGAACAATGTCGAACTTGGTGGGCTGATGCTGAGCGCAAAGTATTCCACAAGTCACGCAGTTTCCGAATTTGATGCAGATACGAATTTTAGTGGACGGCTGAATGATACATTATCGGACGTAACCACCAACAGTGAAACGGGGCGCATTTCCGCACGATTTGAAATTGCCGGATTTGATAACCTTGTCAATCTTAGCCTATCCGATACCAAGCAAAACACGGTCGGGACAAGCTTTCCCAACGATACTACGGGGAAACGCACGCAGGTAAATTGGGCAGCGGAAAAATCTTGGGATGTGCATAATTTGACCCTCCTCGCCGAAACCGAGACAGAACAATTTTCCAACTTCGGCGGCGCAGGTGCAGGGCAAAACCAAAACGAAAACATTCGCAATCACGCGCTGGCGGCGGATTATCGTTTCAATCAAGATGCCATCACTCTCAGTGCTTCTGCTCGGGCTGATTTCAACGAGAAGTTTGACGACAGTCAGACTTGGCGCGTTGGTGCGGGCTATGCCATTGATGAAATTGGCGGACGGGTGCGGGCTTCGGTCGGCACGGGCGTAAAGAACCCGTCCATGACGGAATTGTTCGGCTTCTTCCCGGCGTTTTTTGTTGGCAATCCGGACATCAAACCTGAAACCTCTACGGGTTATAATATCGGCTATGATCAAAAGTTGGGTCGATGGAACTTCAGTGCGGATTATTTCCGTTCCGACCTTAAGGATGAAATCTTCACCGATTTCGGCGTCTTCCCTGCAACGGTGCGCAACAGAGCGGCGAAAAGCAAACGTGAAGGTATAGAGCTGGAAGCGCGCGGTGCCGTTGGGGAAACACTAGATATGCGGGCATCCGCTACATTTTTGGACGCGGAAGAAAATGGTGTGCGCGAACTGCGCCGCCCACAATTCTTGGCCAGTGCTACGGCCACATGGACGCCCATAGACCCGCTTAGTTTCACCCTGTCGGCGGATCATACGGGCAGTCAAATTGATACGGACTTTGCGACTTTCTCTCGTGTTGAACTGGATGCTTTCACATTGGTCGGCTTGAATATACGTTATGCGCTCAATGATGTAGTGACGCTTAGCGTGCGCGGCGAGAACTTGCTGGACGAAGACTACCAAGAGGTGGTTGGTTATGCATCACAAGGACGGGGGGGGTATGCGGGCATTAGCGCTGATTTTTAGTCTATTTCTCGCATCTTGCGGCGCAGAGATAAAAGAAGACACATTTGACCCAAATAAAACTGGGCAAGTGCGCGTCGTGTCCACATCTCTGTGCGGAGATACCTATGTGTTAGTCGGCGTCCCCCACGATAATATCACTGCTTTGTCTTGGCAGTCTGGTGATAATGTATCTACCGCGCCAGATAGTTTTAAGGACAAGCCAAAGGCGTCTGACGGCGCCGAAACTTTGTTGGCCCTAAACCCGACACTGGTGGTGTTCGGTCCTGGCGAAGGCAATGCCGCCAAACCACTACTCGATAAACGCGGCATAATACATGTCAATTTGGTATGGGGCGAAAGCCTTGAAAGTGTGTCCGTTAACATGAATATCCTCGCTGATGCATTGCAGCTTGACCCTCCTGCAAGAGACGTGGTTCAGCATTTGCCAAATGATAGATTGCGCCCAACCATACTCTATCTTTCCGCATCGGGCGGGACGGCGGGGCCGGGCACATATGTGGATGCAGCGATTGTAGCGGCAGGCGGTGAAAACATCATCACGACACAAGGTTGGCACACGCCGAGCATAGAAAGCTTAGTTGCCTTGAACCCTGACCTCATCGTTACCTCATTTTTTAAAGACGGCTATGCATCGGTCAACGAAGCCGGATTACGCAACAAAGTCTTGCAAGACAAAATCAAATCTATCCCGCGCGTAAATGTACCGGGTAAGTTATGGCCCTGTGCTGGGCCCGGGTTATATAAGGCGGCCAACATTATTGGTAATGCCATAGGTGAACTTGAAATAGATAAATTGGAATTAGGGGAATTTGAATAATGCGAATTGCTCTACTGGCCTTATTTTGTGTGTGCGCAGCATTACTGTCCCTTAGCCTCGGCGCATTGCATATTCCATTTGCTGATCTATTGCCCGCATTATTTGGCCGCGGTGATGATATTCATATCACTATCATGCAAGACCTGCGCGCACCGCGAACCGTATTGGCGCTGTTCATTGGCGCAGGATTGGGGGCGAGCGGTGCCGCCTTGCAAGGCTATACCCGCAACCCATTGGCTGACCCTGGAATTCTCGGCTTTTCTGCGACCGCTGCATTCGGTGCGGTATTGGCGCTATATTTCGGGCAGCCAAATTTGGTGACCCCTGCTGCACTAGCGGGTGCAGGTTTGGGGGCGGGGTTATTGCTCGCAATGGCGGGGCGTAGACAAGGTGCTACAGTTCTTATTCTGGCGGGGGTTGGTATCGGAGCATTGGCAACGTCCTTGACGGGGTTGCTGATGAATTTTGCACCAAACCCGTGGGCACTTTCTGAGATCGTTTACTGGCTAATGGGCTCCTTGCGCAATGCTAGTTTTGATGCAGCGGTTTTGTGTGGTGGTTTAACATTTATTGGCCTTGTGTGCTTGTTCTTGACAGGGCCGGATTTACGCACACTCAGCCTCGGCGAAGATACCGCCAAAAGCTTGGGTGTATCGCTCGGGCGGTTACGTTTATTATTGGTTGTCGGTGTCGCATTGTGCGTTGGTGCAGGTGTTGCAGTGGCAGGCGCAATCGGGTTTATTGGCTTGTTCATCCCGCATATATTGCGCAGTTTCTTTGGTGCGGATCCCGCAAAAATTATTCCTTTATCAGCTGTGGGCGGTGCAGGGTTTTTGGTTCTGGCCGATAGTTTGACGCGGGTCTTATCCACAAGTGGTACGGTGTTATATCTGGGTATTCTTTCAGCTTTAATCGGCGCACCATTTTTTATCTG
Source organism: Robiginitomaculum sp. (assembly GCA_021776675.1). Taxonomy (GTDB): domain Bacteria; phylum Pseudomonadota; class Alphaproteobacteria; order Caulobacterales; family Maricaulaceae; genus Robiginitomaculum_A. The sequence goes on along the minus strand of JAJFFM010000005.1, from coordinate 4,367 downwards.
GCTAGCATTTAAGGCGGGGCGGTCATGAGTGTCTTCATAGAAAACCTAAGCGCCGGATACGGTAAAAAATCTGTGTTGAACGGTATAAATACCGCCGCAAAGCCGGGTGAGCTTATCGGTTTGGTTGGCCCTAATGGGTCGGGAAAATCTTGTTTGCTCAAAACCATTGCCGGATTGATAATACCGGATACGGGGCAGGTCAAAATTGCAGACCAGTCTGTACACGATTACGCACCAAGAGCCCGCGCGAGGAACATTGCATGGCTTGCCCAAGACCGCAGCGCCGCTTGGGCATTATCCGTGCGCGAATTGGTCTCTCTAGGCCGCGCACCTTATAGAGGTCGGCTCGGAAAGTTATCGGCGGATGACAACCGTGCCGTTGATAGGGCATTGGTATCTGCCCATTGTGTAGACTTGCGAGACAGGCGCTTTGACCATCTCAGCGGCGGCGAGCAGGCGCGGGTATTATTGGCGCGGGCGCTGGCGGTGGGTGCACCGCTCTTGCTTGCGGATGAGCCAACGGCTTCCCTCGATCCTTATTTCCAAATCTCCATTATGCAGTCTTTACGAAACGAAGCCCAAAATAATAAAATAAAGGGCACAAACACCGTCATCGCTAGCTTGCATGATCTATCGCTGGCTAAACAATTTTGCGATAGAATATGGGTGATGAGCAAAGGGCGGTTGGTCGCTAATGACAAAGCAGATATAGTGCTCAGCGATACTATCTTAGCGGAGGTGTTTAAAATCAAAAGCCAGAATGGCCAGATTACCCGCGTTCAAATGTAAGGGAAAACATAACCGGGACTTCCGTTGCAATGACATTAAGTTTGGCGAGTTCTTGCAATTTAAGAATGCCCGGAGCAAAGTTAAATTTGTCCGTATCAAGGATAACAGGTGTACGGCTTTCGACAACGACTTTATTGTCGCCAAGACGGGTGACCACCATTACGATGTCCATCTTCATTACATTGCTGTGCATGATTAGACTTATGGGTAGGGTTATATCTTTGCGCGCTCCAATAGCCATGGTTTCGAATTGCGTTAAATTCAAAACGGCGCTAACACCAGCAATATCTGTTCTATCGGTTTCGAATAAATGTTTTTTCATGCGCTCATTACGAATATCAATGTTGGTTTCAAGGCTATTTAAATGAATGCTTACCGTAGCTACTCCATTTCGCAAAACCATACCGCTTAAATCAGTGAAGCTATGGGTTTCGACAATAGTGCCTTTTTTTACACTGATAAATTCAACGCGAGAGTCCGCGCTTACTAATGTCCAATTCGTAGTGACCAAAGCATCAGGCTGCGTATTTGTTTCAGGCGCGCCACAAGCCGTAAGCGTTAATCCAAAAACGACGAGAAAAAAGTAAAATATACGCATGGCTGAACTCCCTTTTCGGGGAGAAAAATAGCATACAAAAACAAATTTGCACCACACTATTTAGTGATTTAGGCTCAAGTCTAGACCCAAGTCTAGACCCAAGCTTTATCTAGGACATGCTTTGGCTTCATACATAGCGCGGTCGGCGCGGTGCAGGATTTGCTTGGGTGTATCGTCGGGATAACAAGGACTGACACCCCAGGCGCTACTCACAGATATTGGCTCATCCGTAATATCAATGCTTTGTTCGGCGATGCGATACGCCAAAGTGGCAGCTTTGGCTTTGGCCTCGACAGTGTCGGTTTTAAACAAGAGCACAGCAAATTCATCACCACCAATCCGCGAGACCATGTCACAATCGCGAACTGAGGCTTTTAACGCTAGGCCAACTTTTATCAGCAAATCATCACCAATACTGTGGCCAAATTGGTCATTAATCTTTTTAAACCCGTTAAGGTCAAAGAAAATTAAACTGCACAGAATATCATAGCGCGACATTAAAACTTGGGCTTTACCGATTTCGCGAACCAGCGCACGGCGATTATAAATAGGCACGAGCGGGTCTTCATCTGCTTTTTGTTCAAGCTGTAAAAGGTGGGTTTTTAAGACACTGATTTCGTCTTGCAGACGCCGTACTTTAAGGTTAGCGTTTACGGTATCATTAGCCGAACTTACATCCTCAAGCGGAGCACTGTAGTTAATAGGGATGTTTAGACTTGCCATTATTTCACCATATTATTTATATAATTGATTTTACACTAGCAAAATGATGTTAAAAAAAGGCGAATGTTAATCGTCAATAAAGTGTTTACGTGGGTAGTGCTCTTTTGCCCTATTACACTATTGTTGCACCTTTCAGGCCAGCGTATAATATATTGCACTCCACTTAAATTGTTGACCTAATGGGGAAACGGGTTAGTTTCCAGTTTTTGCCCGTGAGGAAACAAGCGAAATCAAGAGCCTGACATGACAAATACTAAAACATCAAAACCAATTGCCATTATAATGGGGTCAAAATCTGACTGGCCGACCATGCAAGCTTGTGCGGAGGTTCTAGACGCTCTTGGTGTCGCCTATGAAGCCAAAGTTATTTCTGCACACCGCACGCCAAAAAGATTGGTTGATTTTTCTACATCAGCCAAAGATGCAGGCTATCAAGTTATTGTCGCGGGCGCGGGTGGTGCTGCGCATTTGCCGGGCATGGTGGCGTCTATGACGGCATTACCCGTCTTGGGCGTTCCCGTTAGGAGTAAAGCATTGAGCGGTATGGATAGTTTATTATCCATCGCGCAAATGCCGGGCGGTATTCCCGTTGGGACACTCGCTATTGGAAGTGCGGGCGCGAAAAACGCAGGATTGTTGGCAGCATCAATTTTGGCACTTGGCGATAAGGATTTGGCAGAGCGGCTAGAGCAATGGCGCGCGGCACAAACTGAAAGCGTTGGACTGGATCCGCGTGATTGAACTGGGCAAAGGTTCAACTATCGGCATATTTGGCGGTGGTCAATTGGGCCGAATGTTGGTGCAGGCGGCGCAAAAACTTGGTTTTAAAACCCATATATTTGACCCGTTTGATAACACGTCCGCATGCCGTATCGCGGACAATCAAACCATAGCGCCGTTTGAGGATGAAACGGCGGTCGAGCTGTTCGCAAATGCGTGTGACGTGCTGACTTACGAATTTGAAAATATTCCCATTAGCGCCATTGAACATGCGAGCCAGTTTACCAATGTTTATCCGGATAAAAAAGCCTTGCAAACGTCCCACGATAGATTGGTCGAGAAAACCTTTCTAAGGGATAAGGCGGACACGCCTGTGGTCGATTTTGCGGCTATCGAAACCATGAACAACTTGTCGAAATTTGTCCAAGAATTTGGCGCACCAGCAATTCTTAAAACCCGCCGATTTGGTTATGACGGTAAAGGACAAATCAAAGTGAACTCGCCGCGTGATGTCAAAGCGGGCTTTGCGCGGCTCGGTGGTACGGATTTAATTGCGGAAAGTTTTGTGCCGTTCGTACGAGAGTTTTCTATAATAGCAGCCAGAGGCATAGATGGGGACATTACTTGCTATCCGCTCACTGAAAACGTCCACAAAGATCACCGCCTGCATACAAGTATAGCGCCTGCGGACGACAAACAAAATATAAGCAGTGAAGCTCACGCTATTACCCACAGAATTTTAAACGCCCTGAATTATGTCGGAGTTATGGGTATCGAGTTTTTCGAGCTAGCAGGCGGCAGACTTATCGTCAACGAAATCGCGCCGCGCGTCCATAATTCAGGTCACTGGACCCAAGACGCAGGTTGCACCGATCAGTTCGAGCAACATATCCGCGCCATTTCGGGTATGAAACTCGGGGATACAACCCCTAAACATGCCGTAAAAATGACTAATTTAATCGGCGATGAAATTTTACAGGCGGATGTATTGTCGGGAAAACCAAATACCTATGTCCACGATTACGACAAGCGCGACATAAAACCCGGCCGTAAAATGGGCCATGTGAATGAGGTTGAGGGGGGGTAATTATGGATTGGTCACAGATTGTATATGTTGCACTTGGGGCAGGTCTTGGTGCGGGATTGGGGGCTGTCATTGCTTTTATCTTTAATAAAAGCATTCCTAATGAAAAGTATCATAGCGCAATAACGGCGGCGTTTTCTGTATTGGTGATGTCCGCTGGTAGCTTATTCGCGCAAAGTTTATATGAGGGTATGAAGTTGCCGCGTCTTGGAGTTTCCGTTGAAAAACAACTACTAGAAGCATCACCTATCTATGTTGCGATGAAAAAACACGAGCCAGAATATTTTGAAAAAATACTCACCCAGTTGGATGTCTCTTCACGTAAAGGAACAGACGAAGCTGCTATGATGAATGAAGCCCGTGCAGTATTGATACAATTGATAGCCGACAAAACCAAATATGCCGATGCTAATTCATTAACAACAATAATTGAAATAACTCGGCAAAATTACA
>JAJFFM010000040.1 GCA_021776675.1 Robiginitomaculum sp. | reverse complement strand
TCTTCCGGAACCAGCTCTTCCCCTCCGGGCAGTCTCCTCCCGCCTCGGAGCTTCGACTCCATTTGGACTCGCTCACCCCTGTGGAGGAGCGCTGAGAACGCTACCCCCGACTTTCGGACGGCATTTGCATGCTCCTGTCCAATTAACGAATCGAGATGGCCATTGAAATACTCAAAACGATTGCGATCGCAGTTGTAGATATGCGCGGCTTGAGGGATCGATTCGGCCAACCCCTCGCTGAATCGGCGCGATTCCCGGAGGTCCTTACCGCGCTCCAGCCACACGTACAACTGCCACGACAACAAGGCGGAAAAGATTACGAAGAACATCAGCGCCACTTCATCGGCGAGGAATCCGAATCGAGCCAGATACTGATCTGAGGGCTGGATGTGATTTGCCAGGATCGCGCCGGGAATTTCAAACGGGACAACGACGGTCGCACGTTGTGCGTCCGCCGTCGCAAGTTGGTCGTCGTCTACGGGGCGCAATGTCGCAAGAAAGTTTCCTTTCGAGCGCGTACCCATTTGCGCGATATGTTGAAATTGCTCGAGGCGGAAAACACCGTTGATATAACCTTGAACCTGTTCCTTGCTGTTCAATACCGGTGTGTAGCATACATACCCCGGTCCACCTTGAAATAGATTGTCGACGAGTGTGCCTTGCGGTTGCCCCGTTTTCTCTGTCCCAATTATCGCCGCCCGTACACGCGGGTCCGGATGATCGATGACGAGTTTTCCCAACGCGGCTGTGTTGCGTTCGGGCGGAAGCACGCTTTGAATGCGATAATCCGAATCAATCCAGTTGATGGCCAAAAAGCCCGGAAACGCGCCCATGATTTCCGCCGCATGTTCGTTGAATTCTTCGACGGTGTCGGCGTGGTTCCGCAAGTGGCGAAGCAGTGCGAACCGGTGCTCGGTCCACGCCTGGAGATTCTGGGTTGAGAGTTCGGCGGCGTGTTCGGTCTCGGCCTGCAGCCGTTCGCTCTCGAAGCGTTCAATAATAAACCAGAATCCGAGCCCGACGAGGCAGAGCAATACGAATACAGACGCTGAGACGGCTCGAGTCTGTCGCATATTTGTCGCTACACGCAGATCGTGATTGCTGTTTGGAATGGCGCGTACCCCCCAGATGAGCGCTCTTTCCCCGCGAACCATTATACTATATATCGAAAGTCGAGCCATTTGCAGTCGGGCGTCAACCGGCTTTGGCCCAACTGTGGTTTAGAACGATACTACACCCGTATGGACGAGAATTTTGTAGATCCAGGCGAGTCCGAGCGTCACCCCTCCTGCGACAAACACCCTGCGAGACCGGCAGATTTCCCGCCATTTGGTGGGGGCGGCCCCCGAGGCGACCGCAGTGCCAAAGCCGAGCGCAAGCGCGGCCGCGATCACAAAACCGAGCGCCCCAGCGGGCTGAACCATCACCGCCTCCACGACTTGCCCATGCGCCATGTGGGTAAATGAGGTGGTCATTCCGCAGAAGGGGCATGGAACACCCAAAACGGTTTCGGTCATGCATGGGGGGAGCCCTAATTGCTGGTGCGTTCCGAGGCCGCGCGAGTCCGGGGTGAGGATGGCGGCCACGGCGAACACGCCCAAAATACCGAGGGCGGCTAATCCTGCGCTGCGGCGTTCCGCGCGCGTGAGCACGAACCATGCCCCCGTGCTCGCATCGGTTTCCGGCAGCGGTGGCGGTTGCACGGGATCATTCATTTTTCTTCGGGGACGTAGAGGACCCGGGGCTCGATGGTCCCTGTCGATTTGAGCACGCGTAGATGAAGCGAGTCACCGCTCCGGACATTGTCTGCGATCAGGCGCCGGAATTCGGACGGGTCAGAAATTGGTTCTTGCGCGACCTCCAGGATGATATCGCCTGCGGCAACATCCTTGGCGTCCGCAGGTCCACCCGGCACGGTTTCAACCACGAAGAGACCCGATTTGTCTTTTCCGAGGCCTGCCGATTCGCGTTCACCGTCGGAGAGGCTCTTCAGGTACATGCCGAGGATGGGGCGGCCGAGCATCGCGAGTTGTAGGCTACCGGCGTATTCTTCCAACTTGACCCGAATTTCGACGGGTTCGCCTTTTTGCCCAAGTTCGCGCCGCCAAACCTGAATATGCGCAACCGAACCGGGCGGCATTTCCGCGACGCGTCTGATGAGATCGTTTCCGTCTTCAATCCCAATGCCGTTGATCGAGCGAATGACATCCGCTTCCCGAATTCCCGCACGCTCAGCGGGCGAATCGGGTGAGAATCGCACGACATAGGCACCGTTGGCGTCGGGCAAGTCCAAACTTTCGATGAGCTCTTCCGAGGATGGAAACGACCGATCCGTATCGTCGCCGTATGTGAGATCTCTAATTTCGACGCCGAGGTACCCGCGCATAACTTTACCGCGGGCGATCAGTTCCGGGACGAATCGCTTGGCCATGTTAATCGGGATGGCGAATCCAATCGACGCGGCGTCCATGACGATGGCCGTATTGATTCCGACGACTTCACCGTCAATGTTGCAGAGTGGGCCACCGCTGTTGCCGAGGTTAATGGCGGCATCGGTCTGAATAAAATCTTGGAACCGCAGATTTTCGTCGATGGCGAGATGGTCGCGCCCCAATCCAGTGACGTGGCCGAAGGACATCGACCCGGACAATCCCTGTGCTGAACCGACGGCAATCGCAAACTGACCGATTCGAATCGCATCGGAATCACCCAGCCGCGCCGGTGTCAGGGTTTCCACCGGATCAATTTTGATCACGGCGATGTCCGTATCCGGATCGCCACCGACCACACGTGCGGTGTACGTGTCTCCATTGGAGAGCGTCACGTTAATCGTTTCGGCACCGTCGATCACGTGGTTGTTCGTCAGAATATTGCCAACGCTATCAAAAATAATTCCGGATGCCGACGAGCGTTCGGTTAACGGGGGGTGTTGCACACCCGGTTGGGAAAGACCGAATTCGCGCAGTATTTCGCGCATCGCGGCATCGGGCCCCGCAATCACTTCAATACTGGCGACGCTGGGTCGGAGCTGTTCGCCAATCTCGACGTACGCGTTCTCCAATGCTTTCAGGATCGATAGATCGTCGGATTGGGCGATGGCGGTGCATGCGGTCGCCGCCACGATTGCGAATATTCGCGCCAAATTCGTCATGCCGTTGCACCCGATGCCGATGAGGGCTGATGGATGGCGTCGAGAATGGCTTTTTCGATCATGTGTTGCGTGTCGACGTCGTTGATCTGATGGTGATCACAACTTACATAGAACGAGTCCCGGACCCGGCGCGCATCCGTCACGATTCGAGACGAGGCGATATCGATCCGGGCTTTGGCAAACGCGCGGGTTAAGTCGTAGAGCAGACCGGTCCGGTCCCCCGTTTCGACATCGACCACGGTATGCGACCTTGAGGACTCGTTGTCGAATTGGACACGGGTCCGAATGGGCACTTTGGGCTGAAGCAGCGTGAAAATTTTCTTGCGTGCGCGTTCCATATAATCACCAATATCAGCCCCATCGATCAGGACATCATGTAGAATTTGTTCTATCCGAGCCGTTTGCGCCTTGGTAAGCGGCGTACCGTTTCGTGCGTCGCTCACTGTAAATGAGTCTACCACAATGCCGTCGGGGCCTGTAAAAGCAGCGGCGGCAATGACATCGATTAGGTGCGAAGAGAGCGCGCCTGAAATGGCGGCGAACAGGCCGGGGCGATCGGACGTACACACAATCAATTCGGACGTTCCGGTCGTGGCGTCGGGAATCGCCTCGACGACGAGACTGGCCTGTTTTGCCCGTTCCATGGTTTCGATATGGCGAGCGATTTGGACGGCCGAATACGCGACAAAATACCGTTGGCCCAGCCCGCGTATGTGCGCTTCCACGTGTCCTCGTAAGTGCTCGGGCGTTGCCTCGCGAATCGCATTGGCTTTTGTCGAATGCCAGTAGTCTTCATCGGAGGTTTCCGCACGCCCCAGGAGCACGCGTACTGTCCGGAGATAGAGGCGCATGAGCAGGGCCCCTTTCCAATCGTTCCAGACGCCGGGCCCCACGGCGGACAGGTCCGCGTAGGACAATAGGAAGAGCGCACGCAACCGTTGTTCGCTCTGCATCGTCTTCGCAAATTGCTGAATCGTTTCTTCGTCGTCGATATCACGGTATTGGCTGATGGTCGTCATCAGGATGTGATGATGAACGAGAAATGCAATGCGTTCTTCGTCTTCTTCGGGCATACCGATGCGCTGACAAATTTCGTGCGTGATGCGGACACTGGCTTCCACGTGCACATCGCCTTCGACTTTTCCGAGATCGTGCAGGAGCAGCGCCATAATCAAGATGTACGGATCCGAGAGATTCTCCAATGCTTCGCGGAGACAGCGTTGTACCGTGGAATCGCCGGTCGCCAGGTCGGCAATCGCTTCGACCGCCCGCAACGTATGTTCGTCCGTCGGGTACGAATGAAAATCTTCGTACCGCAAAATATTGCGGACCGCATCAAATTCCGGGATGTACGCTCCAAGGAGTCCGCACCGCGCGGCTTCCCGCAGCGCTTGCCCAGCGTGCAACGGGTGATTGCACGCGGCCACGAAAAACCGGCGTACGAGGTCGTTTTGCCGGAATTCATCGTTTACGCGCGGCAAGTGATCGCGAATACTCAATTCAACCGATCGGCTCAGCCGCACATTGTGGCGCGAACAAATCCAAATCGCTTCCATTAAGCGCACGGGATTGTGCGCAAACCACCCGTCGCTACCTTCGGGCAAATGAAGAAATCCGGCCGCCGTGTAAAATCCGTCCGTGGCTTGATCGGACGGCGCCGGGAGTCGCGCGCCCGTCACGGCGGCGCGTGCGGCGCGGTACAACCGCCGCACGGTCCGAGCGGCACGGTAGTAATCGCTCATAAACGAGCCGACGTCGTCCCCGTACCCAAATGCCTGGGCAATGTCGCGTTGGTGTTCAAACGTCAGGGTGTCGTCCGGCCGACCGGTCGCGAAATGCAGTTCATTTCGAATGCGCCAAATAAAATCGAGTGATTCAATCGTCGTGAGCAGTTCGTCTTGCGTAATGAATTCGCGGCTCACGGCTTCATCCAGCGA
>JAJFFM010000039.1 GCA_021776675.1 Robiginitomaculum sp. | reverse complement strand
TGTTACATAATCAATAGTCTCAGGTTGAACAACCAAAGTTTCTGTTACAGTAGAAAATGTAGCCGGGATAGTAACAAGCTCTGATGTAGCTTCTTGTACAATAACATTTTCAGTAACATTTTCATATATAGCAGGTATTGTGACAAGTTCAGATGATGCTTCTTGGACAACGACTATATCTGTCACTGTTTCGTATTCGGCAGGAATAGATGCATATTCTACGGTTTCAGGTTTCACGATAACGGTTTCAGTGGCCGTTCCATAAACGGCTGGCACAGAAATTATCTCGGAAGATGCTTCAGATATGATAACTGTTTCTGTGACATTGCGAAATGTAGGTTTAGCAGTATTCCCCAGCGTAGATGTACCAGTACCGCCTGTATAAGAATTTACTACATTACGCGTAATAATAGAGCCATTTGCACCAACCAAATGACCAGCAGTGTTAAGTGAGCCTACTCTACGACCTGATATGTCATATACATTCATGTCTTCATTAACACGGTAGTTATTTCCGCCTATTGTTAGGGTGGTTGTGACTCCAGATCCAACGCCGATAAGGGTAAGGGGGTTTACCGCATAAAGGGCTATCATATTGCCATTTGTATCAATGATACTACCATCACCATTTACGGAACCGATAACAGTGCCATTTGCAGTACGGACTGTTCGGTCAGAGCTTATAAGGTAATCAGTGCCATCTATTGACACTCTGATAATGCCAATTCCCGGGACAAGGCGCGTGCCCACTGCGGCGCCGAACGGAACAATTTCATAGCTAGGTTCTTGAACCAACACACGTTCAGTTACTGTCTCATATCTTGCAGGGATTAACCGCAGCTCTTCACTCGCTTCGCTAAGAACAACTTGTTCCGTGGAAGTCTCGTATTGTGCAGGGACGATAACCCGCGCAAAACATTCGCCAGGTAATGGATTACCAGGTGGTAAGTCCTGTGCGATAGTTGGTACAGCTAATGCCGCAGTACATACGGCCAATAAAAGAGTGCGTTTCATGTTAAAAACCCCCAAAACTCTATAAAAATCAACCCGCAAAATACGGATTCGAACCCAATCATAAACAAAAGTTAATGAAATAACAAGGTGCTAATGCATAAGTGGTGGTTTTTTATACAGTAAATCAATGAGAGTTTAGTCACAGGCGAAAAGGTTTGAAGTAAGACTCCTGTGCGGCGTGTAACATTTCTCTATCTCCGCGCGTATCTCCGTAAGCCTCGACCAACTCAAAGGGTGTTTGTGCCATTTTTGCCGTAATTTTGGTCATTTTCCCTGGACCCCAGCAATTTGGCCCGGAAAGCTCGCCCGTAATGTATCCGTCTTTAACCTGAAGATTTGTTGCAATCACGTGCTTAATGCCATGTTTTTTTGCCCAGACATCCAAATAATGGTTTATTGAGGCCGAAACAATATACACTTGATTGGGTGCGACATTTTTCTTTTTCAGTGTTTTTATGGCTTCGGGTCGAATCAATGTAGGGATAATTTCTGTAGCAAATTCTTTTGCACGCGCGGTCAGCACATTTTCGTTCGCATTTTTGAAAAATGTGCGCACCACATGCTCTTTGACTTTATTGCGATCAATAATTTTTAGTGTGTAAGCCATAAATATCGGCAATAGCTTAAGCAGATTGAACAACCACCGCGGTGTACCGGCCCAATATCGTAAAAATAGCGCAAATGTATCCTTGGTAGTAATTGTGCCGTCAAAATCGAAGGCAATCATATTTACAGGTATGTTTTGCGGCTTCTTGGTCAAATTTAACTCCAAAATGGTTTTTTATGCATCTGCGACGATTTTCTATGTAGGCGTCTGCGAATAATAGGTTAATATCACAAAACGTTTTGCAAACAAGCCAGTCAATTAGTCTGGCAATAAGTCAGGCAATAAGTCGGGCAACAAGTTAGACAAAGGAAGGTTCGGCCATGATCAACTGGGAAGCTCTGGATGCGAATAAATTTGCGGATGAGAACACAATGGCGGCCAAGCTTGTTGGTTTAACGCGCTTGGAAGTTTCTGAACAATTGCGCATTAATGACAATGCCGTTGCCATGGTCAAAAAAGCCCGGAAAATGTCCACACAAAAGGGCATGATGGAAAGTTTTCTCGAGGAATTTGGGCTTTCCAACAAAGAGGGTTTGGCACTGATGTGTTTGGCCGAATCTTTGTTGCGTGTTCCGGACGGAGAGACTGCGGACCGTTTAATCGCGGAGAAAATAACCTCCGGAGATTGGGGTGAGCACAAAGGTCAGTCCGATAGCTGGTTGGTCAATGCTTCGACTTGGGGGCTGATGTTGACGGGCTCTATTGTTAATGTTGATAAGTCTATGCGGGCTAACCCGACCAAGTTCATGAAATCTTTGACCCGCAAAGCAGGGGAGCCAGTTATCCGCGCCGCCATGATGCAGGCCATGCGCATTATGGGCGAGCAGTTCGTGGTTGGCGACACAATTGAAAAAGCAATGGACATAGCCAAGACGTTGGAGCTGGATAAGAAGCAAGCTATTTGCTCCTTTGATATGTTGGGCGAGGGCGCACGTACGGCTCATGATGCAGACCGTTATTTCAAAGCCTATTGGGATGCCATAGCCGCATTGGGAAATGCGCAAGACGCCAATATCCCGCCAGAAAAAAAGCACGGAATTTCGGTTAAATTATCAGCCCTACATCCGCGCTATGAAGCTGTTAAAGAAGAACGTCTTTGGAAGGAGCTTTACCCTAAAATCAAAGCTCTTGCCGTCGAAGCTGCTAAGGCTAATCTTAATTTTACCATAGATGCAGAAGAAGCCGACCGCCTGATTATATCCCTGAAGTTACTGGACAAACTGGTCAACGAGGAAGAACTCGGGGAATGGACTGGGCTCGGTCTTGCCATACAGGCCTATCAAAAACGATGTGTTGATGTAGTGGCCAATTTGGCTGATTTGGCGCGCAATTGCAGAGGCGGTAAAGGTCGCCGATTGATGGTGCGATTGGTTAAAGGCGCTTATTGGGATACGGAGATTAAACACAGTCAGGTAGAAGGTCATTCAGACTTTCCCGTATGGACCAGAAAACCGACTACAGATTTGTCTTATTTGGCTTGCGCGCGTGGTTTGTTGGACGCGGGGCGGTGGATATATGCGCAATTTGCGACCCATAATGCAAATACGGTTGCTGCCATCGAAGAAATGGCGTCGGGCGGGCATCATTACGAGTTTCAACGTCTGCACGGCATGGGTGATGCGCTCTATGCGGCAGTTTACGATGGCCCTGAATGCCCGCATCCGTGCCGGGTATATGCGCCCGTAGGTGCCCACGAAGATTTGCTGCCATATCTTGTACGTAGATTGTTGGAAAATGGGGCGAATACGTCCTTCGTCCACTCGTTTTTAGATGAAAATGTTCCGGCCGAGGAGGTGGCAAAATCACCATTTACGGATATTGCCCCTGTGCGCCATGATAAAATTCCACTTCCGGCTGATTTGTTCGGTCGCACAGGGGTTTCTGGCCGCAAAAATGCGCGTGGTATTGATCTGAGCCAAGCGAAAATCCGTGCAGATTTGGAGAAACGTGCTGCGGGCCTCAAGAAGATATCGGCGGGCCCAATTATTGCTGGGAAATCTAACACCAAAGGCGGGGAACCAGTAGATGCACCGCAAAACGGTAAAATTATTGGGACGTGCCGTGTTGCGAGTAGCGACGACATTGAAAAAGCGGCTCTATCGGCGAAATCAACTTTTCCTACTTGGGATAAGTTAGGGGGTGCAAAGCGGGCAGCCATCTTGTTCAAGATTGCGGATGCATTAGAAGAACAAACAGAATATTTTACGACATTAATGGCATTAGAAGCAGGTAAATGCTTCCCGGACGGCGTATCGGAAGTACGCGAAGCGGTGGATTTCCTACGGTATTATGCCGCCGAAGCTAAACGTACATTCGGTGCACCTAAAAAACTGCCCGGGCCGGCGGGCGAAACCAATCATTTTGCCTTGTGCGGGCGCGGGGTATTTGTCTGTATTAGTCCGTGGAATTTCCCCTTGGCTATTTTCACGGGGCAAATTGCGGCCGCCTTGGCGGCGGGAAATACGGTCTTGGCTAAGCCTGCTGAGCAAACGTCCCTCATTGGGTATGCGGCGGTTAAATTGTTCCAAAAAGCAGGCCTTCCCAAAGATGTATTACATTTCCTCCCTGGGCCGGGAACCAAAGTTGGTGCTGAGTTGACTGCGCACCCAGATATAGCAGGCGTTTGTTTCACTGGATCAACCCAAGTGGCCAAAATCATTAACCGCACATTGGCGACAAAAGATGGCCCGATACCTGTACTGATCGCCGAGACCGGAGGGCTCAATGGTATGTTCGTAGATACCAGCGCCTTAAAGGAACAAGTCGTTGATGATGCCGTCGCATCAGCATTTAATGCAGCAGGTCAACGTTGTTCGGCTCTTCGTGTATTGTTTTTGCCCGTGGAAACTGCAGATGATTTTATTGACTGCCTTAAAGGTGCAATGAGTGAATTAGAAATTGGGGATCCAACTTTGGCGACCACAGATGTTGGACCTGTTATCGATGAAGATGCCCGCGCAAGCTTGGTCGTGCATATTGAACGTATGAAGCGAGAAGAGAAAATCCTGCGCATTTGTGATTTTCCGAAAAAAGGCTCATTCGTGCCGCCGACATTGGTGGAAATCAGTTCACTAGCCGCCCTAACCCAAGAGGAGTTCGGCCCTATTTTACATGTGCTGCGATATCGCCACAAAGATTTGCCGAAATTAGCCAAAGAATTTGCTGACAAAGGTTACGGGCTTACACTTGGTGTGCATTCACGTATCGATAGTTTCGCTGAAAAAATTGCAGAACTTGTTCCGGCAGGGAACCTCTATGTCAACCGCAATATTATCGGTGCCGTTGTTGGTGTTCAACCTTTTGGCGGTGTTGGTCTTTCTGGTACGGGCCCCAAAGCAGGCGGTCCGCACTATCTGCCAAGGTTTGCATCAGAGCGCACCTTGACGGTTAATATTTCCGCCCAAGGCGGCGATCCGGCGCTTCTGAACTTAGACTAGGATAAGTTTGAGGCGGAATAGGGGGTATAGAGATTTCATTCTGCCGAACTTTCCCAAATTGTGCTATCCTTGGATTGTAATTTCAAATTTAGGAAGTGTAGGTATGACGCAATATTGGAAACTTAGGACCATACAAAACGCGGCACACCGTGTACATGTCTCGCAGAGACTACGGGCCTTGCGCGACCAGTTGAAATCCGAAGTGACGGATAAAACCAGCGAACATGATCTGCGCCTAGCGACTTGGAATTTAATGCATTTTGGCGACGGTGGAGGATATTGGCGGAATGTTGATGCCATGCTCTATATCGCAGAAATTATAGACCATTTTGATTTGGTTGCGGTGCAAGAAGTAAATGCCAATCTGCAACAACTTGAAGACTTGCTTAAAAATTACCTCGGATCAGAATGGGACTATATTGTTACGGATACGTCGGGTGGCGATTTGGGTAATAAGGAGCGCATGGCTTTTTTATACCGTAAGGGCAAGGTCAAATTTACGCGATTGGCAGGTGAAATTGTTTTGCCGGACGGACAGACAATCGTCGGGGCGTCGGGCGCTACGCATCAGAACTTATTTAACCGCAATCATCAATTCGCGCGTTCGCCCTATATCGTTGGCTTTAAATCTGGTTGGTTCGATTTTAAACTAACCACTGTGCATATCTATTTTGGTACAGACCCGAAAAAACCGTTACTGATGAGTGATGCTGATTACAAAGACTTTAAGGGACAGTTTATGGAAATCCGTAAGGCGGAAATTCGTGAGCTATCGAAAACACTCGCTGAGCGTCAAAAAACCGAACGTAAAGTGGAGCTAAAATGGCTTAAATCTAAGAACTGGGACACGCAACAAAGCAAAGCAAATTACATCTTGTTGGGAGATTTTAATATTGTCTCGCCGAAGCACGAAACCATGGCAGCGCTGACAGATGCTGGTTTTCAAAGCCCGGACGGTATGGATGAATTATGGACAACGCTCGGTAAAACCAAAGCTCATTACGACCAAATTGTCCATAGGCTCGGTGATAAGCGTGTGCGTCACCGTATCAGCGGTGCGGTTAATTTCAGAAATTCAGTGTTTCGCAAACAAGACGCCGACCATTATATTGACGTGGCCAAAGATCCCATGGTTACTGGCACAGCCAAAAATATAACGCGAACCCGCGAGCAACAGCAGCGGTATTTCAACCTGTACCGCTTTAAAAACCAAATGTCTGATCACCAATTACTTTGGTCAGCATTTCAAGTCGATTTGGCCGAAGACTATCTGTCCAGCATAGAAAAAGAAGCGGTAGCCAATAACGCCTAACGTTCTTTGCTAAACCTGTTTGTGCTGAATTATTTGGCTTGTTTTCGGTTATTAGTTTTGATAATTTTATAGCCAAGATAAATCAGTGAAAGCCCGACGAGTTCTGTGACGAACAGGACGTTGACATGACCCATGCGGGTAAATGTTCCGCCAATACCTGGAAGTAAACCACCAATTGCAATGAAGATGTTACCTTTAAAACGGGCCTGGTGATCGGCTTTAGCATAATAACGAATAGCGGAGTAAATTGCACCACCGACGAGGAAAATTAAGGCATAAATATTGATCGGAATAGAGAACAAACGCACCCACTTCCATTCAAAAACTTTCCCAGTGAGCTTGCCTGCGAAATCTTCGGGTATAGCGATTGGGCTCATCAATACGCAAATCGCAGCAATGATAATAATACTGACAATCAAAGCAGTGGTGAAATGCGCAAATTTGCGGTTCATCAGTAAATACACGGAACCTTGCGCCAATGGGAACCCGCCAAGCAGCGCGCCAACAATATACCACATCCGTGTGTTAAGCTCACTCCATCCAAATAAAACATTGATGCTTTCGCTGAGTGTTCCAAGACCAAAAGCTACAACACCAATCGTCTACCACAACAAATATGTTGAACGGCTATAACGGTAATGGGTATAAATCTCGCGGGCGAAATAAATTGAAGACAGAGTAGTTATGATCGGGATATATTCAATATAATGTGACATTTTTTATCTTTATAAGTGATTTCTGCAGGAAGGTTTTATAATCTTGAAACGCCAATTAAAGGATATAGTTTCGGAGTCTAGTGACAAAACATCACAATGATGAGAAGCCGATTTCTGTAAATAAACGCATATCTTCCTAACGCTCAAATTTCATAAATTTCAATTTCCTTGGAATATCGGCATCATCACCGAGGCGGCGTTTTTTGTCTTCTATATAATCAGAGAAACCACCTTCGAACCATTCCACATGGCTATTGCCTTCAAAGGCCAGCATATGCGTACAAATACGGTCTAAGAAGAACCTATCATGGGAGATAATAACCGCGCAGCCGGCGTAGTGCTCAAGAGCATCTTCGAGGGCTGAAAGCGTTTCCATATCCAGATCATTGGTCGGTTCATCGAGCAACAACAAGTTTGACGGCTTAGTCAACATTTTGGCCAAATGCACACGGTTACGTTCGCCGCCTGATAGCTTGCCGACATTTTTTTGTTGGTCGGTGCCTTTGAAGTTAAACGAGCCGACATAGGCGCGAGAATTCATTTCCCGTTGACCCAAATCGAGTATTTCACTGCCGCCGGAAATTTCTTCCCAAACATTATTAGACGCATCAAGGGCATCACGGCTTTGGTCTACATAGCCGAGCTTCACCGTCTCGCCGACTTTGAACGTGCCGTTGTTCGGTTCTTCCGCGCCTGTAATCATTTTGAACAATGTGGTTTTACCCGCACCGTTGGGGCCAATGACACCGACAATGCCGCCGGGCGGTAAGCGGAAGGACAAATCTTTGATGAGCAGCTTTTCTTCGAAACCTTTGGTAACGTCATCAGCTTCGACCACAACATTGCCGAGCCGTGGCCCGAGCGGAATACGGATTTCTGCGGTTGTGACCTGTTCTGCCTCGGCGCTATCGCGTAGTTTTTCAAAGGCCGAAATACGGGCTTTGGATTTGGCTTGGCGGGCTTTTGGATTGGAGCGGATCCAGTCCAGTTCGCGTTTTAGGGCCCGTTCTTTGGCATCGCCTTCGCGGCCTTCTTGCTGCATACGTTTATGTTTAGCGGCGGCCCAAGAGGAATAATTGCCTTCGTGGGGCAGGCCTTGTCCGCGGTCAACTTCGAGCGTCCAAGATGTGATATTGTCGAGGAAATATCTATCATGGGTGATGAGGATAATCGCACCTTTATAATTCTTGAGATAATTCTCAAGCCAGGCCACGGTCTCTGCGTCCAGATGGTTGGTCGGTTCATCCATCAACAGCATATCAGGCTTGGACAAGAGGAGCTGACAAATCGCAACACGGCGGGCTTCACCGCCCGACAGATTATCCACGGACCAGTCTTTTGGTGGACAGCCCAGAGCTTGCATGGCCATCTCGATTTTACTGTCGATATCCCAAGCGTCATTATTGTCGACATGTTCCTGCAGCGCAGTCATTTCTTCCATGAGTTCGTCGGTGTATTCCTCGGCCATTTGCATGGCAACGGCATTGTATTTATCAAAGATAATTTTGTCTTCACAGCCCATAATCACATTGCCCCAGACATCTTTGCTGTCGTCGAGACGTGGTTCTTGGGGCAGATAGCCGATTTTGGTGCCTTCTGCGGCCCAATGCTCGCCGGTGACATCTTGGTCAACGCCGGCCATGATTTTCAGCAAGGTCGATTTACCAGAACCATTAATGCCGACCATGCCGATTTTGGCATCGGGGTAGAACGACAAATGAATATTGTCGAGAATGGTTTTATTGCCAAATTTCTTGGACAAACCTTGCATGTGATAAATAAACTGACGTGCCACGAGCGGCTCCTATATGTGAATTAGGGTGGTGAATTGAATTTGGCGCTTATATGGCGCGGGGTAGGGCATATTGCAAGAGCGAAAGGTGCCACAATATGCGCCACGCTGTGAGCATAGCGAGGAAGTACCCTCGGGGTGCACCGAGATGGTTGACGGTTTGTTTCCTTAATTTCGGTTGCGTCCGTAAGAATAGGACAGCCCGTGTGGTTTTGCCCGCACTGGAAATACCAGAAGAGCATGCAAAAAATATGTTTCGTGAGGGTTAGACCACACGCCCTGAGCGTAGCGAGGAAGTACTCGCGGGGTGCGGCGGCACGTTTTAAAGGCGGCCGAGCTAGCCAGTCACTTGGAAACGGTTGGAGATATTGCTCCTAACCAGCCAAGCCCGTGTTCACACACGGCAGGGCTAAACAGCTCTCGCCAGACAGGCCGACAACACGATCATCACTCGCTGCCAACACCTGCGCACCGTCTCCTGCTCGGTAAGTTGATATCGAACCTGTCCAATCAGCAGAAGAACAATTTGAATATACGAGCAGTTGAGGGAGCGTGGATAAGATTTGGTGATTATTTATGAAAGGTGTTATACTTCAACAGCTTAAGTGGTCATTACAAATCCCAAAACACGGAAACCATCCATGAACGACACTTAAGGTATTTCGGTTCACAAGAGGCATTCGCTTCGCTCACTGTCACGTAATTTCATTAATTCTAATTCGGTTACTGTCACCGTAATTCTGTACACCTGCTGGCAATTGTATGGTTGTGCCTTCGGTTAGGTTTGAGCTGGCCTGTAGGCCGTTGGCGGCAGCGATTTTATACCAAAGGGAACTATCACCATAGACGGACGCGGCTATGCCGGCCAGCGTATCGCCGCTGCGCACTGTGTAGCTACCGGAGGTACTGCCCTGACCATAAGAATTAATCGCATTATAGTTTTGGTCAAAGTCGGCACTGACAACGCCAGAGCTTGCTCCGTTTCTAAACGCTCCGGCACTGGCACCCGTGACCGGCGTCGTGGTGCGGTCCGCAATAGAGGCTGCATAGTCCATATTGAAGTCGCCATTATTGCCGACCCGCCCCATCTCCTTGCCGCCAAAGCGGTAATAGACCTCACGCGGCTCCGTCGCGGCGCTGCTGCTCTCCTTGCGCTCGATCACCTGGCCATTTATGCCATTGGTAAAAGCGACCGTCCGGGGACGCCCGTCATTGATATAGGTCGAGGTCAGATCTCCGGAGCTATCGCGGTTAAAGGTCGTGGTGTGGATGGGGTTAGATCCGGAGGAGGTATTACTGTCAAAGCTGATATTGCTTTGCACCGCCCCATCAAACCAGACAAAAGAGTTGGTCGTCGAATTGTGCTCCCAGGCAAATAGGTTCTTTTGGGTACTCGCGGTTTGGCTAACCACCTGACCCAAAGCGTAACTGGACCCGGAACCGTAATTGAACGTCGTATTGCTGCGCCACGTATCAGCAGTACGGATAGTGTAGGCTTCGAAGCGGTTATTGTGGGCGCGCAGCGCCCTCAATAAATAATATGTCCGGGGGACATATTATAGCGGAGAAGTAATGCCGACGCGCGCTGAGCAAAGCGAAAAAGCGCGGCGACCGTTTTTGATTAGGCGAGTGCAGGGAAAGAGCGGGTACACAGAGTTAAGGCAAGGAAATAATAAAATAGTTCCGGTTTACCTAAAGATATTCCCGTTGGTTACTGCCACCGTAATGTTAATTCGGTTCACAAGAGGCATTCGCTTCGCTCACTGTCACGTAATTTCATTAATTCTAATTCGGTTACTGTCACCGTAATT
>JAJFFM010000038.1 GCA_021776675.1 Robiginitomaculum sp. | reverse complement strand
GTACGCTCTCCTCGATTAAGTGTTAACCTAAATGAGTAACTTTAAATCCAAGTTATGAGACAGGCTTAAAAAATGTTTGATTTTCTAGCTTAACCAAAGATTGACAAAGAAGGTTTCCTAAAGATTAATATTTTACGCACCCCTACCCTTGTTATCAACGTCACCGTAAATAGTTTGCAAAAACTGTATCAAGACACTTGCGTACGGCGACAAGCCTTGCTAACTCGCGCAAACGCAATCACGAACATATCCCTGCGGAGGGGTGGCAGAGTGGTTGAATGCACCGGTCTTGAAAACCGGCGTGCACGGAAGTGTACCGGGGGTTCGAATCCCTCCCCCTCCGCCATTCTTTGTCTTCACTTATTCATCAGCAAATACATCGTTTAAATATGCACTCATACGAATGCCTGACTGTGAAAGACGGGTGCGCATTGTTTCGCGGTTATCGTAAACATATCCCCATTTTTCATCTCTATCGCCAGTGGGATAAATGGTGTCGCGGATTGCGGCGCTCTCTTCTGCCCATATGATAGGGTCAATGACTGCCCATTCTTGTGCTTGTTCGGGGGTTATTCCGCGCTCTAGCCAGTTTGAAAACTCGGAATATGAGAGATCCTCTTGTTTTATTAATGATGAGTCCCAGACACGGTGCAGGTTTGTTAAATTGCCAAAAAATGTCATGGAAAAATCATTGCCGCCACGGTCCGTCCCGTCGCCTGCATGCATAGGTTGGTGTAAATCACCGATTATATGGACCGTAAAACGCAAGGCTAATTGCTTATCTTCTAAAGAAGCATTGTCATCGCGTAGGACTTTGCGGAATTTCGCTAATGCCGTGATAGCGTCACCTCTCTCTGGTGCGCCCACTTCTGAATATGTTTTGTCTTTAGGAATGGTCACATAGTGATAAGGTGAGGATTCTTTACGCCAAAAATCATCATGACTAGACCGCATAAAGTCTGGCCATGTTGAAGCTTCTGCCAAATCTTCAACACCGAGTATTTCTTGAACAGCATTGCCGGCATTATCTGATAAATATGCACTGGCGATTTGTCCTGATACCCTATGCCCCGTTTTACCCCAAGCCCAAGCGGGCACGGAAACCACTAGGGAGACACATGTTGTTAAAAGCAAACTAAGCGTGAGAGATGATAGTCGGCGCATATTAAATCCTATTTGTTTTACTTCTTAACTCGCATATTTTCACACACAATCAAGTTACGTTTAATTTATTCACGGTATTTTCTCAAACCTAATTGATATTTATTTTTTATCTTCATTATAAACCATTGCCACACCTCGCACGATAAATCGCATATATGCTTAAAGCTAGGCATTGTTATACTTTTGAAGACTAGCAATCAGCAATCAGCTTGCAGGTCTGTCCACATGTATGTCTCGAAATTTCTACACCGTGAAGGCCGGGGACCATTGGTTCAGCTAGTTTAAATATATACGCACACAGGTTTTCCAATGTCGAATATTTCAAGCCTTCGATATCGTTTAAATAAGCGTGGTCCAGTTTTGCCCGTATCTTCTCTATCACTGGGTCAAGGGAGCCAAAATCCAAGAGCCATTTATCAATGTCTTCCTGGCGGCCCTTAACAGACAGGCTTGCACTAAAGGAGTGCCCATGCAGGTTTTTATAACCCGGGTTTGTCCCGTCCGGTAAGTCAAGTGAATGTGCGGCTTCGAAGGTAAAACTACGAGACAGAATAATGTCGGCTTTCATGGTCTTATTTCCGTGTAATGTTGTCGTGCCTGCATGCAAAGCTAGCACTTGTCGTTATGGGAGCGGTTGTATAGACTAATCCACAACGAGCACAAGTGCGAAGGCGTACAGTCTGCTTAGCTGAGGTTGGGAGGCCATAATGTATTTTCTAATTGCTGGCGTAATAATATTTTTTGCTATTCATTTATATTCCAGTTTCCGCAGCCGTATTCCTGATCGAGATATAAGAATGCGCATGGGTGTCATGAAATATATGGGACTGTATTCAATTTTCTCTGGCGCTGGTTTTGTATTGATATTGTGGGGCTACGGCCTAGCACGACCTTCTGCGAGCCTATATACCCCGCCGGATTGGGGCGTGCATGTAAATATGGCACTCATGCTGCCTGCACTCATATTATTAATGGCTGCATATGGGCCCCGTGGACATATAAGTCAGACGATCAAACACCCAATGCTAATGTCCATTATGTTCTGGAGTGTAGGGCATCTTTTGGCAAACGGCGAGATGAACTCGGTGCTCTTATTCGGGAGTTTCCTTGTTTATGCCGTTATTGACCGTTTTGCCGTTGCAGGCCGTGACCTTCCTGTCAAAAAAGTGACTATCGCTGGTGACTTATATGCCTTGATTATTGGAACATCTGTGTATTTTCTGTTTTTTAAATATCTGCACGAGCTGACGATTGGTGTTCCGGTTATGGGCGCGATGTAAATTCTGCCAGAACAGGTTGATGATCCGTAAATTCGAAACCAGTATCAATCCCTTTTACACTCACTAGCTCTACATTGGGTGATACTAGATATCCGTCTATGACGGTCGTATAGTTTTCTCCCTTTATATAAGGCTGATAATTCGTACGGACAGTGGCGACGTTTTGATCAAATACCAACTGCCAATCGGCGGGTAGTTTTGCATGTGGTAAGGTTTTAAGCCAAAACAGTTGTTTCATGTCTGTGTTGTTCGGAAAGTCGGTAGGCGTAAGCTGCATATTCCAATCCCCGCCGATAACGACATGTTTGCCGTCTGCGTAATACTCTGCGGCTATCTCGATAAGTTTCTCAAACTGCTGCACACGGATATTACCGCCTTCATCAAAAGCAGATAAATGAATATTCATAACCACCCATGCATTTCCATTCATATCCGTAAATTCACGGGCCTGAATGTGGTATTGTCGTTGGATGACACCCTGTAGACGAGTTGGCTCAAGGGGAAGCCGTATAAGTTTAACCGGGTCGGTTTTTATACGCGTAAGAGAGACTAAACCGTGTTTAACAGATGAACTTCGCGGAATAAATTGCGAGCGGAAATCGTAAGTGAAAAACCAGTCATAACCTGATAATGTTTCTTTCACGCCGCCGAGTACATCCACACCACGGTTCAGCATATCCGGTTCCGAGGCTTCTTGGATAAGGTGGAAGTCTGATTTATATTTGCTCAGAATATTTTGTATACCTACCAAATTCTTCTCAACAATTTCCACACTGGGCGGCTGCAAGTTTACACCGCCGTCCATAATAAAGTCAGATTCTTTACCTAACCCTGCATAACCAATATTCCAATTGAGCACAGATATTGTCGCTTCGGCGTTTACAAGCGTATCTGAACTTCCTGATTTACTCTTAAGGCCGTTGTTGAAATAATTTAGGGCTAAAATGCTTGCGAAAACAACGATCAAGGTGACAATACCAAGACCTATTAGCTTTAATATTTTGAGCATTAATTTTCCAATCTCTTGAGCAGACTAGATGTATCCCACCTATTACCGCCCATATTTTGCACATCTTCATAATAACCATCGACCATTTTGGTCATGGCCAGATTTGCACCATTTTCGTCTGCAGCCTCTATAGCAATTTTTAAATCTTTACGCATCCAATCTACGGCGAATCCGAAATCAAACTCACCACGCCCCATTGTAGAGGCTCTATTGTCCATTTGCCAGCTTTGCGCCGCGCCCTGCTCGATGGCTTCGACCACTTCGTCTATATCTAACCCTGCTCTTTTTGCAAAATGTACGGCCTCTGATAAACCTTGTAAAGTGCCAGCAATGCAAATCTGGTTGACCATTTTTGTAAGCTGTCCTGCGCCTGTAGGTCCCATATGTTTCATAGCTTTGGCATAGGCATCCATTACAGGCTCTGCTTTTGCGAAAATATCTATATCCCCGCCGCACATAATGGTCAGTGCACCGTTCACCGCTCCGGCTTCACCGCCTGATATAGGTGCGTCGATAAACCCGATATTGCATACGTTGGCAAGTTCGTAACAAGCGCGCGCACATTTTGCAGAAGCAGTTGTATGATCGACCAAAATACTACCGGATTTCATAGCTGCAATTGCGGGCTTGGCTACGGCATATACATCATTATCATTGCCGACACACATCATGACCATATCTACGTCCTTGACGGCGGTTTCAATGTCCGTAGCAGAAGTGCCCGCATGTTTTTCTGCCCATTTTGCAGATTTGTCCGCGCTGCGGTTCCAAACGGCTACACTATGCCCTGCAGCTACCAAATGTCCCGCCATAGGATATCCCATAACACCGAGTCCTAAAAATGCCAAATTAGCCATGATTTCTCCCTCAAATATCCTTGTAACGGTATGTAAACGGTCTCGCCAAGGGTAAATTTACCTGTTACACAATAGTTATGGACGGACAAGCACTAGAATACAGTTGGCAGATGTGGGCGACCTTCGGGATTGTTGTCGTTGGTGTCGTGCTTTATGCGCTTGAAAAGTTCTCTATAGAGCTAGTCTCAATTGCAATTATATCTGTATTATTACTATTTTTTCAATTGTTTATGGGTGAAAGCTCAATACAAGTTGATGCCCGCACTTTGTTATCTGGCTTTTCTGACCCGGCTTTAATAACGGTTATGGCTTTGCTTGTGATTGGTCAGGGTATTTTCGAGACCGGGGCATTGGAAACACCAACCCGCAAACTCAATTCATACCTTGATAGTGCCCCGAAACGCACACTGACATTGGTATTCTTTACGGCTTTTGTTACTTCAATGTTTATGAACAATACGCCCGTGGTGGTGATGTTTATTCCCGTATTATCTGCAATGGCGCTTCAATTACGGGGCAATGCTTCTAAGTTCATGATGCCGCTCAGTTTTATCTGTATTTTAGCGGGCATGACGACACTCATCGGCTCATCCACAAATATCCTGGTTGCAGGTGCCCTCGCCCGCACCACAGACGAAACAGTGGCATTTTTCGACCCTGCTTTTCCGGGGCTTATTCTGGCGGCCATAGGCACGATTTATATTGTGTTTGCTTCTAAATGGCTGCTCCCGAACCGTGGCCCTGCGCCCGGCACACAATCTGCCTCAGGCCGACAATATATTGCCCCTATCCGCATAAGCGCATCCCATCCATTACTTGGCGCCAAGCCTGTAGCAGGTTTATTTCGCGATTTGCGAATGATGACCGTGCGCTCCATTCAGCGCGGTGAAAAGCAATTATTCCCGCCATTTGAGAGCTCACTTAAGCAAGGTGACATCTTGACGGTTGCCGCTACACGTAAAGCTTTAACAGGACTTCTCTCAGCTTATCCTGAATATTTGAAAGGCATGCTATCAACACCCGGATTTAAAAGAGACGACGGCACAGCCCGTATGGTGATTAGTGAAGCGGTGATTGCGCCTGGCTCACAAATGATTGGCCAAACAATTGAACAAGCAGGATTTCAACGTGAACATGGCTGTCTTGTCCTTGGCATCCAGAGGCGTTCGCGTATGATGCGGAACCGGATGCTGAAAATCCACCTGCAAGCCGGTGATGTATTGCTGTTATTTGGCTATGTGCCGCAAATCGAAGCCATGCGTGATCATCACGACATTCTTTTACTGGACTGGGCGACACAAGATTTACCGGATATCCGTAAGGCTAATATTGCTCGGATTATATTCGCAGGCGTTATCTTAACAGCCGCATTTGGTATTTTACCTATTGTCCACGCCGCCTTTACGGGCGCGAGCATCATGATTGCCACCAAATGTCTGAATGTACGCCAAGCAATCAGGTCATTAGACAGAAAGGTTTTCCTATTAATCGGCGCCGCCTTTGCTATGGGCATTGCTCTAGAAGCCACGGGCGGCGCAAGCTATGTAGCGGCACAGGTTGTTGGTACCTTGCAAGGGTTTGGACCGCAGGCATTATTGGCGGGATTATTCCTATTGGTCGCGGTAATGACTAATATTTTATCCAACAATGCGACGGCTTTGCTTTTTGCGCCTATTGCCATAAGTGTGTCAGCTCAGACGGGTATTGACCCTAAGATATTGATATTAACGGTCTTATTTGCGGCGAATTGCTCCTTTGCAACGCCGATTGCTTATCAGACAAATTTGTTAGTTATGGGGCCGGGACATTACAAATTTGGGGATTATGTTCGCTTTGGTGTGCCGCTGATCTTGATTATATGGATAAGCTATATAGTCCTGCTTCCCTTTGTCTTTAACATTGGCTAGAGTGATTT
>JAJFFM010000037.1 GCA_021776675.1 Robiginitomaculum sp. | reverse complement strand
AATCTGGTATGTGTAGGAAATTTAACGATAAATCCAATTCTTGGCGCATGGCTTCGCGAAAATCAAATCCTGCGCCTCGGCGCAGGGCTTCGTAAGTAATATAGACGGCGAGCGGTGATTTGCTCTCTAGGAAATCAAGCTGTTTAGCGGCCCAATTGATATTTTCCTCATTATCCTTGTTCGGTTTAAGATTTTTGTAGGCTCGGAGTGCCCCGTAAATTTCTGGCAAGGTATGTTTATCAAATGCGCTAATTGCAGCGGGTAAACTATCCGGCATGTCTGGTTGTTTCACATAATGCTTAATCACATCCATGACAGAACCATCAAGTCCGTCCAGTTTAGCTTTACCAAGCGCCGTTATAAAAGCTTCGTGTTGGTCACTTGGGATATAAACATTGGCGATACCGAGCGCACAAACCTGAGAGGTTTTCAGGCGCGCACCTGTCAGGCCGAGCCAATTGCCAAAATCACGTCCAAGGCGCGGCAAGAAATATGTACCGCCAACATCTGGGAAATACCCGATGCCTGTTTCCGGCATAGCGAACAGAGTGTTATCCCCCGCTACCCGCAGCCGCCCATGTACAGAAAGCCCAACGCCGCCGCCCATGACGATACCGTCTATCATGGCGATATAGGGTTTCTTATAGCGGTGGATAAGCTCGTTCAGCGCATATTCCGTGCGCCAGAATTCTTCGGCTCTTGGGTCGCCAGCTTTTGCACTTTCCTGCAGCATGACAATATCGCCGCCTGCACAAAATGCGCGGTCTCCGGCACCTTCGACCAAAACCGCACCAATGCGGTCATCGTCTTCCCATGCTTGCATGGTTTTAATCATCGCTTTGCACATTTCTGTGGTCAGAGCGTTTAAGGCCTTGGGACGGTTCAGGGTAATTTTACCCAGATTGCCAAAGACTTCGAATTTGATTTGGTTTGTCATCGCAGAAGACTCCTAGATATAATCACGCGCATAATTTCGTTGGTGCCTTCTAATATCTGATGCACCCGTAAATCCCGCACGATGCGTTCTATACCATAATCAGCCAGATAGCCGTAGCCGCCGTGTAATTGTAGTGCATCATTGGCGATTTTACTGCCCATGTCTGTGGCAAAGCGTTTCGCCATAGCGCAGGCGGAAGATTTATCAGGGTGGTTCTTGTCGATCATATCGCCTGAGCGGTAAATCATTAGACGCGACGCATCGAGTTCCGTCGCCATGTCGGCCAACTTAAACTGGGTGTTTTGAAAGGCGGAAATTGGCTTGCCGAATTGTTGGCGCTCGCCTGTGTACTGAATAGCTGCATCCAGCGCCGCACCTGCACCGCCCAGCGAACACGCACCGATATTAACGCGCCCACCGTCAAGTCCGGCCATAGCGAATTTAAAGCCCGCACCCTCTTCCCCAATTAAATTAGCCGCCGGAATACGGCAATCTTCTAATATGACCTG
This sequence comes from Robiginitomaculum sp., assembly GCA_021776675.1. Classification (GTDB taxonomy): domain Bacteria; phylum Pseudomonadota; class Alphaproteobacteria; order Caulobacterales; family Maricaulaceae; genus Robiginitomaculum_A. The sequence continues at coordinate 13,531 of JAJFFM010000037.1, read as the reverse complement.
CGCTGTTGGCTGAGCATTCCAGCCCATTTTCTTTTCTTGCGCACCAAAGCTTAGTCCGTCTGTGCCGTTCTCCACCAAAAACGCGGATATAGATTTTTCGCCAGTTTTGGCCATGATGAGGTAAACATCAGAAAACCCCGCACCGGAAATAAACGCCTTGGTGCCATTCAGAATATAGCTATCGCCGTCCCGTACCGCTTTGGTTTTCATGGACGCCGCGTCAGAACCACTACCCGGCTCGGTCAAACAATATGAGCCGATTGTTTCCATAGTCACCAATTTAGGCACAAATCGTGAGCGCAAGCCGTCATCCCCAAATGTATCAACCATCCATGTGACCATATTATGTATGGACAAAAACGCCGCCGTCGACACACAACCGCGTGAAAGCTGCTCGAATATCAAAGCCGCATCCAGCCGCCCCATCTCCGACCCACCGTGTTCGGCTTTGGTGTATATAGACGCAAAGCCTAGCTCTGCCGCCTTGGTCAACACTTCACGAGACATTGATTTTTCTTCGTCCCACTGCGCCGCATAAGGCGCAAGCTCGGCATCCGAAAACTGCCGCGCCATATCGCGTATCATGACTTGTTCTTCTGTAAGTGTGAAATCCATTATTTTGCACCGTCTTTGAGTAATCTAACTAGTTTTTTTTCATACTTATTTTTTGCAGCACCCACAACCACTTGCAAATGGGCTCCATCGTTACACATTGGAATGGTTTCGAGAAAAAAGAAAGCCGTGTCATCAATAGGTTCATTTTCATGCCATGTCGTCAATGCATAACGACCACTCTCAATATCAATGTCATCGTATAAATCATGAGCAAGCGAAGAAAATTTGCCTGCAAAACTAACATATTTATGTGGTTTATCTGATGTCTGCCCTATCCAGTCATGAACGTCCATGATTTCATTTTTTGTTGGCAATGCAAAATCTGACAACATCAATACAGAACGGATTCCATTCTTTATTGATTTTACGCTCAAAAGCTCAGACCCAGTATTAACAAACTGTATTGACACGAAAACTTCCTAAAAAGTCGGGATAACAAACGCACTATCCTCGGACAGTTCATCGCTTTCTAGCCATCTTTGGGTTACCGTCTTCGTCTTGGTGTAAAACCGCAAGCCTTCCATGCCGTATTGGTTGATATCGCCGAAGGCCGAACGTTTCCAGCCGCCGAAGCTGTGATAGGCAACGGGGACGGGAATTGGCACATTGATACCGACCATACCGACCTCTACCCTGTCTGCAAATTCACGGGCTGCACGGCCATTGGCGGTATAAATCGCAACACCATTGCCATATTGGTGCTCGCTGGGGAGAGCCAAGGCTTCTTCGAAAGTATCGGCGTGAACGATTTGCAGCACGGGTCCGAAAATTTCTTCTTTATAGGTCGTCATATCGGTGGTGACATTACCCAATAATGTTGGGCCAAGGAAATAGCCGTCCTCGTAGCCTTGGAGTTCAAAGCCGCGCCCATCAACCAACAGATCTGCGCCCTCTTCAATGGCCAGATCAATCATGCTGGTGACTTTGGCTTTGTGAACCGCAGTGACCACAGGGCCGTAATCTGCCTGCGGGTCATTGGAAACACCAATTTTCAGGGTTTCTATAGCAGGGAGCATTTTCTCCAGGAACTTTTCGCGCGTCCCCTCACCCACTGGCACGACAACAGGCAATGCCATACAGCGTTCGCCTGCGGAGCCAAAAGCTGCGCCCAGAATATCTTTGACGGCTTGGTCCATATTGGCGTCCGGCAAGATAATGCCGTGGTTTTTCGCACCGCCCATACATTGTGCACGTTTGCCGGCCTTGGTGGCTTCGTGATAAACGTAGTGGGCGATATCGGAGGAGCCGACAAAGCTTACGGCCTTGATGTCGTCGTGCTGCAATATCGCATCAACGGCTTCTTTGTCGCCGTTGACAACGTTTAGCAAACCAATTGGGCCGCCCGCCTCAACGAATAGCTCCGCAAGCCGCATTGGCACGCTCGGGTCTTTTTCTGATGGTTTTAGAATAACTGCATTTCCCGTAGATATGGCCATGCCGAACATCCACATAGGAATCATGGCGGGGAAGTTAAACGGAGTGATGGCAGCGACTACGCCCAATGGTTTGCGAATAGAATAGACATCAATCCCCGGCCCCGCACCCATTGTATAGTCGCCTTTCTGGTTTTGCGGCACACCGCAAGCAAATTCAATCACATCAATACCGCGGATCACATCACCACGGCTATCGGCCAAAATTTTACCGTGCTCGGATGATAATAATTCTGCTAATTCGTCCATATGGGCTTCGACCAATTCTTTAAAGGCAAATAAAACCCGTGAACGACGCTGTGGGTTGACCCGCGCCCATTCGGCTTGCGCTTTGACCGCCGCTGCAACGGCTATGTCCATTTCGGATGCCGTAGCTAAGCTAACCTGCGCCTGCACTTCACCTGTATTGGGGTTATAAATATCGGCACTGCGCCCGGATGTACCAACGACATTCGTGCCGTCAATAAAATGACCAATTTGTTTCATAGGAATCTCTCGTTTTTGTTCCGCATGAGCATAGTATATCACAGCTGAAATTATTTGCTATATATAGGCTGTGTACGCAATAATACTCTCCAAAAATTCATAAATAACATAGGTAATTTCAGTGAATTTCCATAGACGCGACTCATTTGCCGCGCTATGCAGGCTAAAAAACAAATTAGGTGAGCATGTCGTTTTTTAAGACCAAATTATATCCACATATCCTCATTAGCATTCTAGCCTTGTCCGGAATTTGCCTAGCAGGCCCTGCATATGCACAAGGTATTTCGGTGACAACGGCGCCAGAGGATCTGAAGCTTGCAGCCGACAGCCCCTTTCGTGACCCGGATGTTATTTATCTCGAAGCCGACGAGCTTGAAAACGACGAAGTAAATAATATCATCATAGCGAGCGGCTCTGTAGAAGGGCGCTATCAAGACAAGACCATTCGTGCTGATAAAATTCGGTATGACGTCAGTACGGGCCAAGTGTTCGCCATTGGCAATGTAGTTCTTGTGAATGCGGATGGATCATCTCAATTTGCAGACAAATTAGAATTATCAGACCAACTAGAAGCAGGAACGGCGACCAATTTCTTAGCCCGTCTCCCAAAAGGTGGCCAGTTAGCATCTGCATTTGCAGCACGCAAAACTGATGCCGGTATCGAGCTCTACAACGCATATTACACAGCTTGTGAAGCCTGCAAAGTCAACGGCAAAACCAAAAAACCGACTTGGCGCCTTAAAGCCCGCAAAGTAGTACAGGACAAAGACAGCAGGTCTATTCGTTACCGAGATGCCGTATTTGAATTCAAAGGCATTCCCTTGTTTTATACGCCTTATTTGGCACATCCTGACCCAAGTGTAGGAAGGGCTAGTGGTTTATTGATGCCGTTTATTGGCATATCCGGCAGTAAGGGTTTCAATTTCCGAACCCCTTATTATTTTGCACTCTCTGATTATTCCGAGCTTACGGTAACACCGCGTGTGTTCCAAAAGGTCAATCCTGTTTTGGGTGCCCAGTACCGCAAGAAGTTTTACTCTGGTGAATTTAACTTTGAGGGTAGTTTTACGCACGCATCATTCTTTGATAATGATGGTAATACGCTTTCCGATATGGACTTTTTCAGAAACCCTGAAGAAAGTCTGGAAGGCAATAAATGGCGATCGCATTTTTTCACCAATGGTCAATTTGATATTAATCAGCAGTGGAAATGGGGGTTTCAGGCAGGTTATGCAACTGATGATAATTATTTAAACCGCTATGATTTCGATGAAAACAGGCCTGCATTTGGACTATATGAAGCTGACAGCCGCCGCCTAATGCAGCAATTATTTGTAGTGGGACAGAACGATACATTCCGCTTCTCAACCAGCACCTTTGGTAATGTCAGCCTACGCACACAAGTTCGCCGCAATATCGAAAATACAGACCCCTTACTTAATAATTTCAATGAATTACTGGTTAGCCGAGAAAACGACAGCATTCTTCCTATCATTGCACCAAAAATTGAGCTTACAAAATATTTCAAAGACCCTCTTCTAGGCGGGCGCTTGAAATTATCTGGCGACGCAACGATGCTAACCCGCGAAATAGGTACAGACTATACCCGTGCTACGGCTGCTCTTGATTGGCAAAAAACATTGGTGGTACCGGCCGGCATAGAGGTCAAACCATTCGCTATGGGCCGGTTTGATTATTTCGAACTGGAAGCCGAAGACGAAAATTTGACAGCAGCACAACAAGAATCTTTTGATTTCACACGCTCACTTGGACAGGTGGGTGTAGATATTCGCTGGCCTTTCTTGAAAGCTGGTAAGAACGTCAACTGGATTGTCGAACCACGTGTACAGGTCACTCAAAATTTTGGTAATGGGAAACGCGACAACTTTCTACTGACAGATACAGGAGGCCGCGCCGTTGAATTATTCCAAGACAGTCTGGACGTCGATCTTGATCAATCCCTTATATGGAATCCTAATAAAACAACAGGTTTTGATCTCTGGCAGAAAGGCTTTCGGGCAGACGTCGGCGCTTCAATTAGTGCGGACTGGGGCGATTACAGTCGTGCCAATCTCTTTGTCGGCCAAAGTTTTCACGGCGATGAAGACCTTAATGTATTTGGCACTACATCAGGATTAGGCGGCAACGATTCTGACATTGTTGGCCAGTTAGAAACTAATTTTGGAAAACGGTTCAGTACATCAACCCGCATACGTTACAATACTGCCAATGACGCATTTCGTCGCCTAGATACAAGTTTCCGCTACAGCGGCAACCGTATCAGAGCCACAACGCGTTATTACAGGCTAGACAGTCAAACCGCTTTATCACTTCCGACCGATATACCTTCCGAGGAAGTCTCAGGCTCGCTGTCTGTAAAGTTAATCGATAATTGGAGTACTAAATATTCATTATTCCGTGACTTAGACAAGAAAATCACAAGACGGCAAAACTTGTCCTTAATTTACGACGATGATTGTACGCGGATTGAGCTTGTTTACAGTAAGGAAGAAAATGACCTTGGCCTCGTTAAAAAGTCTGACGGGTTTGGTATACGTATATCACTGCTTTCTTTGGGTGATTTTGCACCGGAATAGCTATAAAACAGTTACCATCTAAACCATTCAAAACCACCCAACGCCGCCCAACGCCCTTGACATTTCATGCCTTCCGTATCAATGGGGGCATGAATTTTACTGAAAAATATATAAGAGAATAACATGCACGCTTATCGTACCCATAACTGCAATGAACTTCGCGCTGAACAAGTCGGTGAAACCGTCCGTTTGTCCGGTTGGGTTCACCGTAAACGCGAACATCCTAATGCGCTTTTTATCGATTTACGCGACCATTACGGTATCAGCCAAGTCGTGGTTTATCCAACTGCTGATTTTTATGAAGCAGCTAAGCGTTGTTCATCAGAGTCTGTTATAACAGTCACAGGTGAACTTCTGGCACGTGACGATGAAGCTGTGAATAAAGAACTGCCAACAGGTGCAGTTGAGCTACGGGCTGACGAAATGATCATTGAAAGCCCGGCAGAGAAACTACCTCTGCCCGTATTTGGGGAACAAGAATACCCAGAAGATATTCGCTTAAAACACCGTTATTTGGATTTGCGCCGCGAGACATTACACAAGAACATCATCTTACGTGGTCAGGTGATTAACTCGTTACGAAGTAGGATGATTGACCAAGGTTTTACTGAGTTTCAGACACCAATCCTAACCGCAAGCTCTCCGGAAGGAGCACGCGACTTCTTAGTACCGTCTCGCCTTAACCCTGGTAAATTTTACGCCCTCCCACAAGCCCCACAACAGTTTAAACAATTGCTTATGGTGGCTGGTTTTGACCGTTATTTCCAAATCGCACCGTGCTTCCGCGACGAAGATGCCCGCGCTGACCGATCACCGGGCGAATTTTATCAGCTTGATATTGAAATGAGCTTTGTCACCCAAGACGATGTCTTTAATACCATTGAACCTGTTATGGCTGGCGTATTTGAAGAATTTGCAGATGGCCGTGAAGTCCAAACCCCGTTCCCGCGTATTCCGTACAAAGAAAGCATGGAGAGGTTTGGCTCAGACAAACCCGATTTACGGATACCTTTCGAATTAACTGATGTATCGGACTTCTTCACCGACGAGAGAAAAACCGGATTTGGTATTTTTGCCAAGATTACCGGCGGCGGCGGTAAAGTTATCGCCATCCCTGCCCCCGGTGCGGCGGCAGGCAAATCCCGCAAGTTCTTTGATAATATGGACAAATGGGCCAAGAAAGAAATGCAAGCGCCTGGCCTTGGTTATGCGCGTTTGAGAGAAGCTGAAGGCGCTAATGGAGAAGAAAGTGTAGACTCCCAAGACCCGGTCTTGAAAAACTTCGAACCATCGCACCTAAAATCTCTTCTTGAAAAAATGGGACTAAAAGCGGGCGACGGCGTATTCTTCTCGGCCGGAAAAAAAGATGAGGCTTACAAACTAGCAGGCGCAGCCTTAAAGAAATTGGCCGCTGATTTGGACATGCTTGATGATAGCATATTCAAATTTTGTTGGATCGTCGACTTCCCAATGTATGAATGGGACGCGGACAATAAAAAAGTTGAGTTTTCTCACAACCCATTCTCTATGCCCCAAGCACCAGATGGTATGAGCGCTATGGAGTTGCTTGAAGCAGCTGATACAACCGAAAAGCAGCTCGATATTCTGGCCTACCAATACGATATTGTTTGTAACGGCGTAGAGCTTTCCTCCGGTGCAATCCGAAACCACAAACCCAAAACCATGTATAAAGCGTTCGAATTGGCGGGCTACGGCCCCGAAGTGGTGGACGATAAATTTGCTGGCATGATCAACGCCTTTAAATACGGCGCCCCGCCCCACGGCGGCATTGCACCGGGTGTTGACCGTATTGTCATGCTGCTAGCGGGTGTAGATACTATCCGTGACGTGATTTTGTTTCCGATGAACGGCCAAGCGCAAGATTTAATGATGAATGCACCTGCAGAAGTTCCGTCTAAATCCTTGCGCGAATTGCACCTACGTCTGGATTTGCCAAAAGAAAAATAAGTTAATTAAGGGTGGATTATGTGCAAGAAACATAGTCTGCCTGCACAGTTTATGTAATTATCGCTTTTCGCGCTTTTGCGCCTGCATCACTTCCAATTGACCACGCACTTTCTCCAATTTAGTACGGGTAGGACTGCCCATTGGCAAGTCACCAAGAGCGCCATCAATATTGCTCATGACTTCATCGAATTCTGCTGAGCGAATAACTATCATTTTGCTATGTCTTTTTTGCATGCGTGAAGCAATTTTAGGACGCATTGGTTTTGTGGTTAGCGCCATACCAACAACAGGTGGGGGTGGAGCGATAGCTGGCACTTCAATATTTACTTCCATTTCAATTTCCGGTGGACATATGCGCATGCTATATCCTTCAGGCAATTGCGTTTCATGGGAACCACAAGCAACATCCAGCTGGCCTTGTTTCAGGCCAGTTAGATACGCCATTTCGGCACCGCTAAAATCAGCACCAGAAAAATCAGCGTTCTCGATATTAGCATCACCAAATTTAGTATTTATGAAGCGGGCCTCTGAAAAATCAGAACCTGTGAAATCTCCGTGGTCAAATTTAGCGTTTGTAAAATTTACCCTAGCAAATGTTACGCCAATAGCATCAGCGCTTTTCAACTTAGCTTTGGTAAAGTCACTTCCCGAAAAATCGCCGCCCGTCAGGTCAGCTTTATACAAATCCGCAGATGTAAAGTTAGAAGATACTAAGCTCACATCAGATAATGTGGTGCCGCGCAGAACCGATCTATTGAGATTTACGCCAACACCTTTAACTTGCATCAAATGCGCTTTGTAAAACGAGGTATTGTCGAGATTAGCTTGCGTGAAATTAGCCCCAGCCAGATTAGAGTGGGAAAAGTCACTACCGGCAAAATTTGCGCCTTGCAAAGACATGCCCGGCATAATACGCGCCGACAAATCGCATTTAGCACACGATCCAGAAAGATGCATACTTGTACTTACCGGTGTCTTGGCAGGCACTTGCGCAAAAGCGGTATTTGACCACAAAAACCCTGTAGCAATGAGTCCACCTATAAGACGAATAGACACTTGCTTAACCATTATTTGTATTTTCATGACTGCTATATAGCGTAAAACCCAAAATTTTGCGAACGGTTTTGCATTAAAATTCAGTTAGCTTTAAGCCTCTACTTAGATATCTAAAGTTAAATTTATGAGCAACCAGTCGTCGAGCCACATGTTTCACATTTTAGGCAGGTTCCGTTACGCACCAATGTGAAATGGGCACAAGTGGGGCAGGCATCACCTGTATAGCCCTTAAACCGAGCCTCCTGTGCCGTTACACTCCCTTCCGAAATGGAAGGATTAGTTGATGTGCTCGCCGCCTTACTGCCACTGGATATTTCAGTGCGGTCTAACATTACGGCACCGTCCTCTTGCTCTTCGGCAGAAACTTCAGCTGTATCTTCCAAATCTTCGGTCTCTACTTTCTGGTGAAAATGCACGATATTATCTGCATCACCGCCGCGCAGGAAACCTTTAGAATATGGTACAGCAGGTGCTTCTTCAAGATTAGCCATACCGCGCTCATTATCACCGCTCCCCAGTGCATCAGGTGTAATGGAGCTTGGGTCAACATGGGCAAGGTCGTCCCAACCCAGATAGGAAATACCTAATTCGCGGAAAATATAATCAAGGATTGAGTTGGCAAATTTAATTGTTTGGTTGCCTTTAACCGGGCCGGACGGCTCGAAGCGCGTAAAGATAAATGCATCAACGAATTCTTCTAGCGGTACGCCGTATTGCAGGCCAATTGAAATGGCGATAGCGAAGTTGTTCATAACCGAGCGAAATGCTGCACCCTCTTTGTGCATATCAATGAAAATTTCGCCCAAAGAGCCATCTTCAAACTCACCCGTGTGCAAATATACTTTGTGCCCGCCAACAGAAGCTTTTTGGATATAGCCAGTACGTCTATCCGGAAGCTTGTGTCGCTCCGCAGGTTTTTCGACGATACGTTCAACAATCTTCTCGACTATTTTTTCTGCCCCGACACTGGCCTGCGCTGCGGCGGATTGTTCTTTGGTTTCGTCGAGCGCATCCAGAGCGGCTTCGTCGAACAAAGCGGAATTGAGAGGCTGTGAGAGTTTCGAGCCGTCTCGGTAAAGCGCAATTGCTTTTAATCCCAAATTCCACGCCGAATTATACACTTCGGAACATTCATCAATGGTCGCTGTGCTCGGCATGTTAACGGTTTTGGAGATAGCACCCGAAATAAATGGCTGTGCGGCAGCCATCATCAAAATATGCGCATCTACGCTTAAGCTACGCGTACCAATGCGCCCACACGGCATAGCGCAATCAAATACGGGCAAATGCGCAGGCTTAAGGTGTGGTGCACCCTCAAGGGTCATAGCACCTGAACAGAATACATTAGCGGTTTCAATGTTTTGTTGGGTAAAGCCAAGCACGGGCAGCAAATCATTACCAGATGTTTCCAGTTGTTCAGCCGTCATCCCAAGCGCATTTTTGCAAAATTCTTCGCCTAAGGTCCAGCGGTTGAAGACATAACGAATATCGAAAGCTTCTTTCACTGCACCTTCAACGATAGCCAAACGTTCTTCGTCAAATCCACATGATTTCAAATCCGCCAAAGAAATAGCCGTCGCGCCAGCAAGTGAACCCGTCCCCAAAGCATAGTTTTCAATATCTGCAATTTGGCGTTTCGTGTAGCCAAGCGCATTCAGAGCGCGCGGTACGGAACGGTTGATTATTTTGAAATGTCCACCGCCTGCGAGCTTTTTAAATTTCACCAGAGCGAAGTCCGGTTCGATCCCTGTAGTATCGCAATCCATAATCAGGCCGATAGTACCCGTCGGGGCAATCACAGACACCTGCGCATTGCGGTAGCCGTATTTCTTACCATCAGCTTCGGTCCGTTTCCACCGCTTCACGGCGGCTTGCGTCAAACCGTCATAAGGACATGCATCCTTGTTCAGTGCGGGCGGCGATACACGCAGACCGTCGAAATCTGTTCGGCCTTCCGCAGCTCTACGGTGATTTTTAATGACCCGCAACATGGCTTTGCTATTTTTATCATATTCAGAAAATGTTCCCAAATTCTTGGCCATTTTCGAAGATGTGCCGTAGGCAACAGCGCTTAGAAGCGCCGCCACTGCACCAGCCGTAGCCCGACCTTCTTCGCTATCATATGCCAAACCACTGGCCATAAGTAGCCCGCCGATATTGGCGTAACCCAGACCCAGTGTGCGGTACATATAGGATTTTCGTGCGATTTCTTTAGATGGAAATTGTGCCATCAGCACAGAAATTTCCAGCGTTATCGTCCAGAGATGACATGCATGTTCAAAGGCGGGTACGTCGAATGTTACGCCATTCCCCTTTTCTGGGCCTTTAAATTTAATCAAATTGATCGATGCTAAATTACAGGCGGTATCGTCCAAAAACATATATTCAGAACACGGGTTAGAGCCGCGAATTTCACCCGATTCCGGACAAGTGTGCCAATCATTGATGGTGTCGTGATATTGGATACCCGGATCAGCACTCGACCAGCTGGCCAGGCCGATCTGGTGCCATAAATCACGCGCCCGTACTGATTTAGCAACAGAGCCGTCCGTCCGGCGGATAAGGTCCCAAGTTTCGTCTTCTTTTACGGCGTGTAAGAAATCATCGCTGACCCGCACGGAGTTATTGGCATTTTGGCCTGCAACCGTGCGGTAGGCTTCACTGTCCCAGTCCGCGTCCAGTACAGGAACCTCGATAGTATCAACACCCTGGCGAGCTAGGTTCAAAACACGTTCCATAGCGCCGTCCGGCACCCCTGCTCTCTTTGCGGCGCGGATTTCGCGCTTGAGCGCCATATTTACTTTAGGACTGAAACAATCTTCATCAGAGCCGGAGCAATTGATACACGCATTGAGAATAGCATTTAAATGCTTCTCTAGCGCTTTAGAGCCGGCAACCAGTGCCGCAACTTTCATTTCTTCGCGGGTTTTCCACCCAATGAATTCTTCGATGTCGGGATGATCAATATCAACAATGACCATTTTGGCGGCGCGGCGCGTCGTGCCGCCTGATTTAATTGCACCCGCAGATGTATCGCCGACTTTTAGGAAGCTTAGCAGTCCAGAAGACGTACCACCGCCCGAAAGGCCTTCGCCGCCGCCGCGAATGGACGAGAAATTAGAACCAGTGCCGGAACCATATTTAAACAAGCGAGCTTCACGGGACCAAAGATCCATAATCCCGCCTTCGGCGACGAGTTCATCCCCGACAGATTGTATGAAACAAGCATGTGGTTGTGGGTGCTCATATGCATTAGCGGATTTTTTTAATTTACCCGTACGAAAATCAACATAATGATGCCCTTGGCTAGCCCCTGTAAGGCCGTAAGCCCAATGTAATCCAGTATTAAACCATTGTGGTGAATTCGGCGCAGCTATCTGCGTCACTAACATAAAACGCATTTCATCGAAATAGGCGCGAGCATCTTCTTCGCCGTCGAAATACCCGCCCTTCCAACCCCAATATGTCCAACAGCCTGCCATACGGTCAAATACGGCGCGCACATCAGTTTCACCGATCATGCGATCAACTTTATCTAATTTGTTGAGCGCCTTGGCATCCGTCTCTTTGCGCCACAACCATTCGGGAACGTCGTCCTCTTTGACCGGCTTCAAACAGGCAGGAATACCCGCTTTTCGGAAATATTTTTGTGCTAGAATATCACACGCCATCTGCGACCAAGCCGCAGGCGCTGTAAACTCGCCCGTACCCGACACCAATGCGCCGTCCGGATCACGTATTTCACTGGATACAGTTTTGAACTCCATATTTACATATGGGTCTCCAGAGTGAGTGGCGGATTTGACGGTATAATGGCGGTCGATTTGCATGTTTGGCTCTCTATTAGGATGCGACTCGGTCTAACAACCTAGGCCTCTGTTTTGCTGCGGGCAAGACTAGCATTTAAAATAAAATGAATATGCGCCATAATGCCGCCATGATAGCTCGATAATCAATGGTAATTATACTGGACGAATCTATCCTTAAAGGCCATATTGCGCCCCAAATAATAGTAATGGACTTGTTATGTTTAAATTTATCAAACGTCTTGTAGCTTGGTGGGACGGCGCGACTTTGGGTACTTTATTTGCGATTAAGCGGCGGGCAATATTTGTGTTCGAAGACGATTTTGGCAATAAGTATTACGAAGAGAAAAAAGAGACCTATGATGGCAGAAAACGCCGCTGGGTGACCTATAAGGGCTATGCGGACGCCTCCAAAGTACCGCCGGAGTGGCATGGCTGGCTACATCATTTACATGACCAACGCCCGAACAAAGAGCCTTTACTGAAGCAAGCATTTGAAAAAGAACACCGTCCGAACTTGACCGGAACTGTGCACGCATGGCGGCCAAAGGGCAGTTTATGGAACGGTGGTAAGCGGGATAAAGTCGCGAGCGACTATGAGGCTTGGTCTCCAGATGCATAGAAGACTGGTTAAAAAATTAGCACTTATTTTATTGGCCGCATCTATGGCCATGCCTGCATATGCTGAGAACCTCATAGGCGATAAAGTCGTATTGCGCGCTCTCGATAAGGTCACAGCGACCACCGAAGATTACACAGTCGTAGTTGGTAAAAACTTACGGTATGGTTCTTTGGACATCAAAGTGCAGCACTGCGAAAAACGCCCTCCCGAAGAAACGCCGGAAACATTTGCATTCCTACAAATTTTAGATGCAAGACTGGACGGCGCAGGCGGCGAGAGCGAGGACGCCAAATTATTTTCAGGATGGATGTTCGCCTCGAGCCCAGCTTTGTCAGCCCTCGACCATCCCGTTTATGATATTTGGGTGCTAGATTGCTTAACACCACTAAGGCCAAACGGCTTAACAGATTTGGGAAATTCCACATCCGAAAACCCGTAAGGCTCAAACTCTCCGACAAGTTTAAGAGCTTTCTGCAAGCGTTTTTGGTATTCAGCCCGGCTAATTTCCACTGCGCCTAGTGTTAGTAAATGCGGTGTGATAAATTGGGTGTCAAGTAGTTGAAACCCGCCCGCTATTAACCGACCAACCAAATGCACTAACGCAACTTTGCTCGCGTCTGTGCGGTGTGAAAACATACTTTCGCCGAAAAAAACACCGCCCAAATGTACGCCGTACAGCCCTCCGGCCAATGTATCGCCCTGCCAACATTCTACACTGTGGGCACAGTCCATTTGATGAAGTTCTGCGTACAGATATTCAATACCCGGATTTATCCATGTATCTTCTCGCCCGGGCGCAGATGCTGCGCAGGCTGACACGACACTTGAAAACGCAGTATTTACCCTAATTTCAAACGTCTTTGTTCGTACGGTTTTGGCCAAAGATTTGCTAATTTTAAGACCGTCTAATGGAATAATACCGCGTTCTTCGGGATTGACGATAAATAC
>JAJFFM010000036.1 GCA_021776675.1 Robiginitomaculum sp. | reverse complement strand
TAGCTTTGGCGATTTCTTGTTTGATCTGGACAGGCAATTTTTGGAAAAATCCGGCGAACGCATGCATTTAACCACAGGCGAGACCGCCCTGCTCACGACATTATCAAACCGCGCCGGCCAACCCGTCAGCCGCCAAAATCTGGCCGACCAAATCAAGGCCAAAAGCGAACGCGCCGTCGATGTGCAAATCACACGGCTACGGCGCAAATTAGAAACCAATCCCGCACAACCGGAATTCCTGACCACAGTCCGCAACCGTGGTTACTGCTTACAAGCGGAACCGATACATGAGTAAGCCCGCAAAACAGCCACATAAGCAACCATGGATAAAGCAATATTTGCCCAAAAGCCTGTTCGGACGAGCTTTGCTCATTATCATGCTGCCCATCGCTATGATGCAAATCATCGTTGCTTACTTTTTCTTTGATGCCCACTGGCAAACGGTAACCGCCAGCCTTTCAGACAGCGTTGCAGCCGACGTGGCCGTCGTGGTCGAACTTTATAAGCAAGCACCTGATATCGAGCGCCTTGAACGCCTTGACCAAATGATCCGCCCCAATATGAAATTATCCGTGGTTTATGATGCCAAAGACGCTTTACCGACGGCGGCGCGCAGAGCATTTTTCTCGTCTCTGGATAAAACACTCCGCCAAGCTTTGTCGGCTAATCTAACCGATAAATTTTGGTTCGATACGACCCGCTACCCGCATTATATCGACATCCGCGTACAGGTTGACGCCAAAGTTCTTAAGTTCGTGGTACCGCGCGACCGGGTATTTGCCCCAACAGGGTTTATTTTCTTGTTCTGGCTCGTCATGGCGACCGTATTGCTCAGCTTGGTCAGTATTCTGTTCATCCTTAACCAAGCACGCCCCATCGTGAAATTAGCTAAAGCGGCAGAGGCCTTCGGCAAGGGCCGCAGTATTGGCAAATTTAAACCATCGGGCGCCACCGAAGTGCGCCAAGCCGGGCATGCTTTTTTAGAAATGCGCGCCCGCATCGGCCGCCATATCGACCAACGCACCACGCTTCTTGCTGGTGTAAGCCACGACCTGCGCACACCTTTGACACGCCTCAAATTACATTTGGCACTTGAAGATGACAGCGTCGAAATTCAGGCAGCACGTAGCGATATAATCGACATGGAAAACATGCTCGACGGTTATCTGGATTTCGCTCGCGATATGTCGGAAGAAGACATGCAAACAATCGACTTAGAGATACTCTTACAAGAAATAATTGGCATAAATAACGAAAATACCAACTTATCCACGAACGGAAATCTAAAGATAAATGTCCGTAAAACGGCTATAAAACGCGCACTTTCAAATCTTATCAGCAATGCTGATTTTTACGGTTCAAAAACTAAAATCCATGTACGGCGCGGCGAGTTGCATATCCATCTGACAATAGATGATGACGGCGACGGCATCCCTACGGCGCGGCGCCAAGATGCTCTCAAGCCTTTCATCCGTCTCGACCCAGCCCGCAATCAAAACACTAATGGGGTTGGTTTGGGCCTATCCATAGCCAACGACATTATCCAAGCCCACGGTGGTACTCTGACACTGGATGATAGCCCTTTGGGCGGGTTAAGATGTGTGGTGGTTTTACCGCTTTAAGCTTCAAAAGGGATCAGGACTTACCTAAATCCTGCGACCTTTTATAAGCAGCTTTAACGGCATCGCCCATCAGTTTGGGTAGGCCGTCTCTGGCCATCAAAACGTCGAGGGCAGCTTCGGTTGTGCCACCGGGTGATGTGACTGACTTTCTAAGCTCAGCAGCCGCCTCGGACGAACGCGCTAACACTGTACCGGAACCAATAACTGTTTGGCGGGCCAGTTGTCTGGCCAGTTCAGGTTTCAAACCCAAATTTTCACCGGCGGCAGCCAGAATTTCAGTGAGATAAAACACATAGCCTGGCCCTGAACCAGATATAGCGGTGACCATATCGATTTCGCGCTCGGTATCGACCATTACGACTTTACCGCTAGCCCTAAGCCGGGGTTCGGCTATATCGCGGTGGGCTTGCGTCACACCCTCGCCGCAAACATAGCCGGTTATGCCTGCCTTGTATGCTGCGGGTAGGTTTGGCATAGCGCGAATAATTGGCCGCTCACCAAAGACTTCAGCCAATCCGTGCAAGCTAATACCCGCCATTATTGAAACAACCAAGGTATCTTTGGGCAGTGCATTTGCCAAACTGGGGCCGACCTGCGAAAATGATTGTGGTTTGATAGCCAGTAAACACATCTTAAGGCCAGACGCTGCCCCTGTGGTCAGCTTGGCCGAAAACTTTACACCGAGCTTCAGTGCTTTCTCTGCCGCTTGGCCGGGCGCAGGATCTATCACCAAAATTTCTTGGGCTTTTAAGGCTTTACTGCCACGATCAGTTAGCCAACCACTGAGCAAAGCACCGCCCATATTCCCGGCACCGATTAATGCATGTGTATTGCTAGAAAGCCGTCCTTGTTTAACTACACCTGTCATTTCGCCTCCCTACATTTTTCTTAAGCTAACCTATTTTGAGCTAGCCAATTAACTGGCTAACCTATTTTTGGCTAACCATGAGCTGCTAAATCCAATAACGCTGTGTCCAAAGCATCTTCAGGTGATTTACCTGCCCAGACCACATATTGGCAAGCCGGATAGCCGCGTTCTGCTGCTTCCAGTGCACCCGCCAGCAAAGCCATTGCTTGTTCAATTGTCAATTTTGCACCACCTGCAAGACTAAGGGAATTGCGGTAAACAAGAGAATTATGGGTATTCCAGAAATCAAAATGCCCGGTTTTCAGACGCTCATTCAACAATGTTAAAAGTCTGCAAATATCGTCCGTACGGCCGCCTGGCGCCCGACTATCAAACAATAAGTACAATTCGACCTGCTGAAATTCATTATTCCACACCAAAGACACATCATGCTCGCACCAGTGTCCGGCCAAAGTAATATGAATTTCATTGGCGCTAACACGTTCAAAATCTAGATGGTCGGCTATGGATACGCGCTCAAAAACATCAATTGGATTACCGCGTACAGAGCGCGCCGCCGCGAGGTTTGCACTGGGCCGAGATGCGGATTTAGCAATAATATCTTCCACAAAATTCACGTAGACACCTCAAACATGTTTGATTCTTTAAGGGTACGTTAATACATTGCACCAATATGGCAACATATAGTGGTTAATTTGTTGTTGATAACTATATATAGAGAATGTGAATATAATTATGACAAAACTGTCACCTCTAGGGACTTGACGAACGCCCTATAAAACACGACATATAGGGTATTATGACAAAAACATTCCTCTTTCCTGATAATGGGCCTAATAATGGGCAAAATTTATTCCAGTCTCTTTTTCGCACCTTATTCCTTATAGCAGCGACTATTGGCGGATTTTTTATCTTCGCAGCTTCGGCGGCTTTCGCCCTATTTGTGGTGATAGGCATTCTGATCCTCGGCTTCATAGCCTTTGGTGTACTTTGGGTTCGGGCAAAAATTCTCGGCAAATCATTACGCCCTAAAAGCACGATGTGGTCATTCCAAAGCTTTGACGGCAGACAAGCTTCTTCCAAGAGTAAAGAAGAAAACCCGAAGCCAAAAACAGACGGCCCCGTCCTAGACGCCCACCAAACCCCAGACGGCTGGAGCGTCGATACGGACTAGGGTGTCTTTTCAGGTTTGTCTTAGCGCGCTTTATCTGCCCCCTTTTGTACTGCTTGTAAAACTCTGAGCAAATTACCGCCCCAGATTTTTTCTATGTCAGCTTCGCTGTAACCGCGCGCTACCAATTCTTTGGTGATGTTCAGGGTTTCGCTTGCATCTGACCAGCCCGTTATGCCGCCGCCGCCGTCGAAATCCGAAGCTATGCCCACATGATCAATACCGGCTATTTTTACGGCGTGGTCTATATGATCAGCGTAATCTGCAACCGTGGCTTTGGCATCTATGTCATACATTGCTTCTAAGGCCTTGAAGTATTGGCTAATTACCTCCGGGTCGCTTTTAAAAATCTGCGTATCCGCTTCAAAGCCCATTTGGGCGCGCACGTCCGCTTTGAACTTTTCTTGTGCAGGCGATAGGGCTTTGACATAGGAGCCAAGCGCTACCATTTGCGCAACACCGCCGTTATCTGCGAGTGCTCTAAGCTGTTCATCATCCAGATTGCGTAAGCTATCCGCGACGCCCATAACGCCTGAATGGGACGCAATAACCGGCACGCTAGAGAGTGCGGTTGCTTGCATCATTGTTGATTTAGCTGCGTGGGATACATCTACCATAATCCCTGCTTTGTTCAGAGCCACAACCAAGTCTTTTCCGAGCGAAGATAACCCGCCGTACAGGTTCTCCGTTTCACCCCACTGGGTTTTTGGATTAGAACTATCACCAAACTGATTATGGCCCATATGCGTAATGCCCATATAGCGCACCCCACGCTCGGCCCATTTAGGTACATCATCAATTGAGTCACCTAAAGGAAACGCATTTTCCATACCGATAAGTGCGGCGCGTTTGCCAGACTTATGGATACGGCGCACATCGTCCGCAGTTTTCGCGAGTTCTATGCGATCAGGATAAGTTTTTGTCAATTTATCAATGGCCGCAAAACGTGTTTCGGCGATTGCACGGGCTTCGGAGTATTTGATATCAGCCTCTAAAATATTTGCCCCCAAAATATTTGTTTGGGGCGTATAAACAATGAAAAATGCAGCATCTAGACCACCGACTTCCATCTTTGCTAAATCAACTTGCGCGTCCGTATCCGTTCCGGGGTCCATTTCAGGTGTCATATAAGTCAGCGGGATATCCACATGAGTATCCAGTGTTATGACTGCTTGGTGTGCGGCTTTTGCACTTGTTACATCATTAGCTTCTGATGTAGCTACATCAATAGGTTCGGCGCCACCCACTCCTACACCTTCTGGCGCACTTACCGGCTTACAAGCCGCAAATGCCAACACACTGGTTGTTAAAGTCAATATTGAGATATATTTGTTCAATCGTTTCATTGAAGCCCCCATAATTATACGTGCCTATTTTGGCATATTCGCGCACTTATTTAAAAAACTGCGATTTATTAAGCTTTACGTGGCTTATCTACTAATGACAAATGAAATCCTGTTTTCTATATAGAAGGCTATGAGCAAATTACCTAATCAAGTTCCCGAAGACCAAGTTAACCAAAGCCAAGTTAACCAAAACCAAGTCCCCGAACAGGCTCCCCGCATTGGCAATGCTTTCACCCGTTTTATCGGGCGCATGATATTGCGTATGGTCGGCTATAAGATCGAAGGTAAATTTGCTAATGAGCCAAAAATGGTTCTCATCGCTGCGCCCCACACTTCCAACTGGGATTTAATCATCGCGATTGGAACGATTTTATCGCTCGGAGTGCGGATAAATTTCATGATGAAGAAAGAAGCTTTCTTCTTTCCTTTGAAAGGTCTGTTCAAGACACTCGGCGGCGTGCCGCTCGACCGTAGCAGCCCAAAGCGAACCGTTGTCCAAACCATGAAACAATTTCGCGATAATGAAAAATTTTGGTTGGCCATCCTCCCCGAAGGCACACGCAAGCCGGTTAAATCCTGGAAAGCCGGTTTTATCCGCATAGCCCGCAATGCCAATGTTCCAATATTTTTGCTGGGTGTGGATAGCCGAACAAAAACACTACATTTAGACCGTTTGATACAACCAGCGCCCAATACAAAGCCCAAAGGTTCTGGAAGTGCCATTAAACAGACGGAAGAGATTCGTGTCTACGTAATGGATAAGTTTTACGGAATTAACCCCAAAAACCACTAAGCCAAATACTTCTAAGTAGGAGCATTAAATATCCAAACACCTACCCATACATTACTAGCAATGGCGTTTTTGGCAAAAAATGGTCAGCCAGCTCGCAACCGTACCATCCTAATCGGCTCACTGATACCAGATGCATTTATATATATATGTTGGGTTTGGTTATCTTTCAGCGGGGTATCCCAAGACAGAATTTGGAACGAAATATACTTCGAATCAGGAGTGCAGTTCTGGGGTGCATTGTCCAATTCAATACCGTTATATTTAGGCTTAGCCGCCATGGGTTGGTTCACTCGTAAGAAAAAATACGGCGAACTGCTTTTATTTTTTGCTCTGGCAGCACTTATCCATATGGCTTCAGACTTTCCCGTGCATGCAGAAGACGCCCACAAACATTTCTGGCCCATCAGTGATTGGCGGTTTTACTCGCCGTTTTCCTATTGGGATATTCGGCATTTTGGCCGTAACGTTGGCCTCGTAGAGACATTACTGGGTATAGGGCTTGTGACCTTGTTATTACGACGATTCACAAAACGCTCTACCCGTACCCTATTATATATTGCTCTGGCTTTTTATACGGTCATGCTTTTGGTGCGTCTCTTCGTTTAATATTCTATTTTTATTTTCTATTTTTATATGGTGTTTTTATTTGGCATTTTCCTAGCTAAACCTTATGGAGTGCTATGAGTATAATCACCCTTGAACAATTGGCCGCAACAAATGGCTCCTTGCTCGGCATTGATCCGGGCACAAAAACATTTGGCTTGGCAGTGAGTGATACAACGCGCTTAATCGCAACCCCAGTAGAAACCATAAGACGCAAAAAGTTTACGCCGGATGCAGCAAAAATGTTTGCGTTGTATGATGATCGCAAATGCGCAGCTATGGTCATTGGTTATCCAGTGAATATGGACGGCTCCGAAGGACCGAGGGCTCAGTCGGTCAAAGACTTCTGTCACAATCTCATAAATATTCGCAACATACCTATCTTGTTGTGGGATGAGCGTATGTCCACCGCCGCAGTGACCCGCACATTATTAGAAGCCGATACGTCACGTGCCAAACGTGCAGAGGCCGTTGATAAGCTAGCGGCCAGCTATATTCTGCAAGGTGTGCTCGACCGACTTAGAGTGTAACTTACTAAGGCTATAAGGTTATAAGGTTATAAGGTTCTAGCGATCTGCGGCATTGCGTGCTGCCTGATGAGTGATTTTTAGTAATAAATGCAAATCCTCTTGTTCGTCCTGTTTGGCGACGGTACAAAGTTCAGCTAACATATCAGTTATATAGTCCCGTACTGCGTTGGCAGGTATTTTCGCCTGACTAAGCTTACTCCCTAGTGTATTTTTTATTTCTCTCTTCATCACACGCTCCCATTGTATTGTGATGCATTTCATATTTTTAATCGTTTTGGTTGTAAAGCGCTTATTTTACTCGCCTGCCTGCTCGCCTTCCTGAATGGGTTTTTTCATGCGCCCTGTTGACAATAGCAGCCTCTTACCCCAGATATCGCCAAAATTTTCTCCCCGTAATGTGGTGTCTTTATGAATTTAGTGATTGTTGAATCGCCGGCGAAAGCCAAAACCATTGAAAAATATCTCGGCAAAGATTATAAAGTCTTAGCCAGCTTTGGTCATATCCGCGACTTGCCGTCAAAGAACGGATCCGTCCGTCCAGACGAAGATTTTGCTATGGATTGGGCCGTAGATACCCGCGCCAAGAAACGCATTACCGATATTGTCAACGCACTAAAAAGCTCTGACAAACTTATTCTCGCAACCGACCCGGACCGTGAAGGTGAAGCTATTTCGTGGCATTTATTAGAAGTCCTTGAAAAGAAAAAAGCCCTAAAAGACAAACAAGTCGAGCGGGTTGTTTTCAATGCCATCACAAAAAAATCTGTAACAGATGCTATCAAGGCACCGCGTGAACTGGATATGGAATTGGTCAATGCTTATCTGGCACGCCGGGCCTTAGACTATCTAGTGGGTTTTACATTATCACCAGTTTTATGGCGCAAATTACCAGGTGCGCGCTCTGCTGGGCGCGTACAATCAGTATGCTTACGCCTTATTACTGAACGTGAAACCGAAATTGAACAGTTTCAAAATCAGGAATACTGGACGGTCGATACGGACATCGCCAGCACTAAGGGTAAAAACTTCCCGGCCAAATTAGTATCTTTAAACGGTGATAAGCTGACGAAATTTTCATTAGGCAACGAGAAAGCGGGTCATGCAGCGCGGGATACCGTCAAAGCAGCATCACTATCCATTTCGTCGGTTACAGCCAAACCCGTTAAACGTAACCCCTTGCCGCCGTATACCACATCGACCTTGCAACAGGACGCATCTGGACGGCTCGGCTTTTCCGCCACCCGCACTATGCAGACGGCACAAAAACTCTATGAGGGTATCAATATCGGCGGCGAAACTGTTGGCCTGATTACTTATATGCGGACGGACGGCGTTTCTATGGTCGGCGAAGCCATTAGTGAGGCTCGCTCGACAATTACCAATAAATTCGGCGCTAAATATCTGCCTGAAAAAGTCCGCTTATATAAGTCCAAAGCTAAAAATGCGCAAGAAGCCCATGAAGCCATCCGCCCAACTAGCTTTACCCGTGCCCCTGCTGATTTACATCTTTCAGGTGATCAAGCTAAATTATACGAACTTATCTGGAACAGAGCTATGGCCAGTCAAATGGCCACCGCGCAATTAGAACGCACAACCATCGAAATTGGCGACAAAGCAGGAACGGTTGGCTTTCGCGCCAGCGGTACAGTCGTTCGTTTTGACGGATTTATGGTGCTGTTTCAAGAACGAGCTAAAAAGGCCGAAGCAGATAATGTGCGCTTACCTGATATAGCTGCTAACGACATGGTCGTGGCCGAGAAGGTCGAAGCTGAACAGCATTTCACCCAACCGCCGCCCCGTTATTCCGAAGCGTCTTTGGTTAAGAAAATGGAAGAGCTCGGCATTGGCCGCCCGTCTACATACGCATCAATTTTGAAAGTTCTACAAGACCGAGATTATGTGACCTTAGATAAAAAGCGTTTCATTCCTGCCGACAAAGGCCGTTTGGTCATTGCGTTTTTGGAGGAGTTTTTCACCAAATATGTGCAATATGATTATACGGCCGAGCTAGAAGAACGGCTCGACTTGGTTTCGGACGGTAAATTGGAATGGAAGAAGCTTCTGGCCAATTTCTGGGAAGGTTTCGCCGCCCAAGTAGATGGCACCAAAGAATTACGGATTACACAAGTGTTAGACGCGCTCAATGTTGCCCTTGGCCCAATGGTATTCCCGGAAAAAGAAGACGGTTCTGACCCGCGTAAATGCCCAACATGTGATGATGGTCAACTTAGCCTCAAGGTTAGCCGCTTTGGCTCATTCATTGGCTGTACAAATTACCCTGATTGTAAATACACTCGCTCATTTGGCAAAGGCGGGGAAGAAACTCCGTCCGAGGATACTGTACTGGGCACTGACCCTGACAGCGGCCTTGATGTTTGGCTTAAAACCGGACGTTACGGACCCTATGTGCAGCTCGGCGAAGAAAAGAAACCGAAACGCACTAGCCTGCCAAAAGACTGGCCATTTGATAGCATTGATCTGTTTAAGGCTCTCAAACTGCTCTCCCTACCCCGCCATGTTGGCGACCATCCGGAAGACGGCAAAAAAATAACTGGTGCTATTGGCCGTTACGGTCCATACATCCTTCACGCGGGCGTTTACGCTAATCTTGAAAGCGCAGACGAGATGTTCGAAGTAGGTGTTAACCGCGCTGTGGTTTTACTGGCCGAGAAAAAAGCCAAACGCGGCGCCGGCGGTGCGGGTGCGCTCAAGGAACTCGGTGACCACCCAGAAACCAAAAAACCGGTGCGTGTCATGAGTGGTCGTTACGGCCCTTATGTAAAGTGCGAAAAAGTTAATGCCACCATCCCCAAAGATGTCGACCCTAATGATGTGACTATGGACATGGCGGTTGAATATATCGCAGCCAAAATAGCGAAAGGGCCCGCTAAAAAACGTAAAGCCCCGGCCAAAAAGAAAAAAGCCCCTGCTAAAAAAACTGTGGCAAAAAAGAAACCAGCTGCAAAGAAAAAACCTGCAGCTAAAAAGAAACCAGCGGCGCGAAAAACGCCCGCTAAGAAGAAGGCGGCTCCCAAAAAGGATTGAGCCCCGATATAAAGAAAATAAATTATGAAAATTAACCGCGAAACCCTAATTGAAACGGTCAGGAGCGGCGCTAATCCAAGCAAGTTGGGCCCAAAAACGGGAATGACCAAACGAGAAATTGCTCGTGTGCTTGGAGTTACCGGAGACGCACGGCGTGAATTACGCCTCGCTCTTGGTGAATTGATGCGTGATGGGACATTTGTCCGCGACGACCGCAAAGCCTACCGTATGTCTGACGCACTTCCCCCCTCTATGGCAAACGTCATGGTGCTCGACATAGACCATATTGACGACCAAGGCGATGTCATCGCCGTGCCTGCTAAATGGGACAAAGATGACGATAAACCGCAAATTATAGTCAAACAAAAACAAGGCCGTAAAAACAGAGGCCACCGTAACGCCAACCAAGTCAGCGTTGGTGACCGCGCTCTGTGCCGCTTGAAAACTACGGAAACTGGCATCTATGCCACAATTATCAAAAAGCTCGACGACGGCCCAACGAGCGAAGTTGGCTTTGTCGTCAAAGGTGGCCGTGGTTTGCGTATACGGCCCGCTAAAAAAGGCTCCCGCTTCGACTATATCCCCCAAAAAGGTTCCAAAATAAATGATTTGGATATCGTCGAATTTGAATTATCAGGTAGCCGCCATAAAGGCGAGCGCATAGCGCGTGTCATCAAAGTCATTGGCAGTGCAAAACACGGCAAAGCGGCGTCCTTAATCTCTTTACTTGAGCACAACATCCCCACTGGCTTTAGCGATAAAGAACTGTCCGACGCCAAGGCATTAACGTTACCCAAAATAAATAAATACCGCAAAGATTTGCGTGATTTACCTCTGCTGACTATTGATCCTGTGGATGCCAAAGATTTCGATGATGCTATTTTTGCCAAGCCAGATGACAGCCCAAAAAACAAAGATGGGCATATTGTTTGGGTCGCTATTGCAGATGTGAGCGCCTTTGTATTGCCCGGGTCTGCCCTTGACAAAGGTGCATTTAAACGCGGCAATTCAGTCTATCTACCCGACCGGGTCGAACCGATGTTGCCCGAAGAAATTTCAGCGGATTTATGTTCCTTATGTCCCCATGAAGATCGGGCTTGCCTTGTTGTTAAAATGCGTTTTGACCGTAATGGTGATAAAATCGGCCATACCTTCATGCGCGGACTTATGCGTTCCCATGCTCGTCTGACTTACGCCCAAGCTCAGACTGCGTTCGAAAACAACCCAGATGAAACGGCTAAACCCGTTGCGCATATTCTCGCCGATATTTATACTGCCTATAAAGCCTTGCTATCCGCCCGTGGCCGCCGTGCCCCGCTGGATATTGAAATGCCAGAGCGTAAAGTCGTCCTAGACAAAAAAGGCCGCGTCACTGGTATAGAGGTCAAAGACCGCTTCGATGCCCACAAATTAGTCGAAGAATTTATGATACAGGCCAATGTCTGCGCCGCCCAAGCCTTGGAACGTGCCGACACGCCCTTGATCTACCGCGTACATGAACCACCAGAAATGGAGAGAGTTCAAGGATTGTCCGATTTCTTGCCTGCGCTTGATTTGAAATGGTCTATGGGCGAGCGCACGACGACTAAGCGCTTTAACAAGCTGATTGAACAAGCGCGCGGCCGTGACCTTGAAGAAACCGTGTCCATGTCGGTGTTACGCACCCAAATGAAGGCGTTTTATACGCCCCAAAACAAAGGCCATTTTGGGCTCAGCCTAACCCATTACGCCCATTTCACTTCCCCTATTCGCCGTTATGCGGATTTGATGGTGCATAGAGCATTGGTCAAAACCTTCGATCTTGGGGACGGCGGTACAAGTGCCGAAGAATTAACACGCCTCAAGGAAATATCAGAACATATCTCGTCCACTGAGCGTAGTGCTATGGCTGCAGAACGCGATGCCAAAGACCGTTATATCGCCGCCTTTTTAGCAGATAGAATTGGCGCAACTTTCAAAGCCCGTATCACGGGTGTCACCAATGCAGGCCTGTTTGTTGGCCTAGACGAGACGGGCGCAGACGGTTTCATCCCTGCCCGCACAATTGGATTTGAGCATTTTGCATTTGACGAAAAATCCAAATCCCTTATCGGTATGGATACGGGCGGCACCTACCATTTTGGTCGCCGTGTCGAGGTTAAACTCGCTGAAGCCAAACCCTTGCAAGGTGGACTATTATTCGAAATCCTGACCAAGCCAGAGAAGGGCAAGCTTCCAAAACATCTAGCAAACCGCAGTGGCCGCAGCGGCGGCGGATATAAGGGTAGCAAAGGTAGCAAACATAAAAGACGACGGAGATAATTACATGACAGACAAAGCATCAAAGCTCTACTTAACGTCTGGCCGCATACTCCTTGCCTTGTATTTCCTATTGCCGGGCATAGCTAAATTATTATTGCCAGACAGTCAGGTGGAAATGATGCAGCACCATAATATACCATATGCTTTGCCGTTATTGTATATCGCCGGAGCGGCACAAGTGATTGGCGCTTTGTTGCTACTGGTAAACCGCCATGTGCGATTGGTCTCGCTCGGCTTTGTGCTCTATATCATCGTTATCAACGCCTTAATGCATGATTTTTGGAATTTTGCAGGCATAGAGGCCGCTCATGAGCTGCAAAACTTCATCAAAAATTTGGGTATACTCGCGGGGTTATTGTTATTGGCAGGGATAAGCCCGAAACAAAAGTAAGCTGGCAAATCGGATTGTTTTCAGGTAGTGGAGTTCAAAATATTTGTAACTAGATTGTTGATTTAAGGAAAAACAGTAACCGGTACAGTCCTATACAGCGCATTAGAATGCCAAGAAAGGAATATGACAAACATTATTTATCAACATGCGAAGCGGACCAGTTTAATTCCAATCGTTATAGCTCTTCTTGTCGTCATAATATTGACGGCTTGTGCGGCTACACTGAACACTCAGCAAAAACTAGTTCCCAATGACGGAGCCTCCGAGGATTTTTTTGGCTATAGCGTGGCGCTCTCAGACGACACTGCGGTTATTGGCTCATTTAAGGATGACAACCAAATATTGGGAGTTGACGCTGGATCTGCGTATGTTTTCACCCGCTCTGGGAAAAAATGGCATCAACAGGCAAAGCTCACAGCCATAGACGGCGCCACAAACGATACTTTTGGCGGTAATGTTGTGCTGTCGGGCGACACAGTAGCAATAGGTGCGATGCGTGATGATGATATGGGCGAAAATTCTGGTTCCGTACATATATTCATGCGTTCCGAAGGTGTCTGGAGCCATCAGACAAAGATTACCGCTGCTGACGGAGCAAAAGATGATGCCTTTGGTCAGAGCCTAGCTCTCTCTGGCAATATCCTCATAATCGGGACGCCGCGTGATGATGACAATGGCAAAGACACAGGCTCGGTTTATGTGTTCACCCGCATTGGGGCGAGTTGGCACCAACAAGCTAAGCTCACGGCAGATGATGGTGCGGACGGCGATCTATTCGGTATCAGCGTAGCACTATCTGGTGACACTATCTTGGTGGGTGCGGATCTCCATGACGAGATTGCCCCAAATGCAGGCGCGGTTTACGTTTACAAGCGGTCTGGGAATAGCTGGAGCCAGCAAGCCAAACTAACTGCTGCGGACGGCGGTGAGACTGATATTTTCGGTGTAAGGGTTGCTCTTTTTGGTGATACAGCTTTGATCTCAGCCCGAAGAGATGATGATGATATAATGGGAGTTGACGCGGGTTCGGCCTATGTATTTGTTCGGTCTGGGACAACTTGGCATCAACAGGAAAAACTGACTGCCCCTGACGGTACTGCAGACGATAGATTTGGCCGTAGTGTTGCTCTTTTCGGTGATACGGCATTAGTTGGTGCGATGTTTCGAGACGATAAAGGCGAAAATTCGGGGTCAGTATATTTGTTTAAGCGCAAGGGCAAAAGCTGGGTGTATAAAGCTAAGTTAACGGCCGCTGATGGTGCGGCTGATGATGTCTTTGGGTGGAGCGTAGCAATCTCGCACAACACTGGAATTGTCGGGGCTAGCCGCGACGATGATAATGGCGACCAATCTGGTTCGGTGTATGTATTTGAGACACCGTCAGAAGAAAACCGGTAGTTTTAATATCTGATATCAGTGTGAATTTAAGCTCCAATTTTCCTTCATTCGGTCAGACCTCAAGATGTTGCTTATGAATAGGCTTCCTTGCCCGCGCGCTTGAGTGCTTCAGTTCAACTATTGAGATATAATGTTTTTGGCAAACAACCCACGAATCTTATCTATGGTTGTTCCCCTACCCTCATGGAAAAAATCATACCTATACAATGAACTATCACCCCCTTAATAATGCCCGCATGATTCCAATACCAAAACCTATACCCGGGCGTGTTGCGCCGCGTGCCAAATTGGCTTCGACCATTGTTCTGCTTCGTGAGCGAGACGGTGCGCATGAGATATTGATGGGGAAACGCTCTGCGCGACATGACTTTATGCCTTCGGTTTATGTGTTTCCGGGTGGTCGGGTTGACAGATGCGATAGTTTTGCCCCTGCCCTCGACCATGCGAATTCTCGAACACGCGAAATCCTCGAAGCCGCTATGACACCTGCACGCGCGCGCGCTTGTGTACTGGCCGCAGTGCGCGAAACATATGAGGAAACCTCCTTAATACTGGGCGATAAGTTCGAGAGTAGACCGAACGCCATCAACGATCCGTCGTGGAAGTCCTTTCACACAGAGGGATATATGCCAACGCTCGCCAATATTGAAGTATTTGGCCGCGCTATAACACCGCCGCACCGCGATAAACGGTTTGATACTTGGTTCTTCCTGGCAAGGTTAAACGAGGAAGCCGCCGCCCGACCTTTTAAAAACAGCGCCGAACTGGTCGATACGGGTTGGTTTACATTTACACAGATGAAAACTCTTAAAATGCACCGCGCTACACAAATGATGATCATGCAATTGGAAACTTATCTAGGGTATGATAATCCGCCTCCAGATATCTTTTTCTCGCGTGCCGTGCGCGGTAAATTTAATTTTTCTCGTTTCCCTAATTATTATAAAACCTCATGACAGGTATAGTCACAGCCTCAACCACGATGGCTCCCGCAGCAATGTCAAGGTCGCAAAAGCAAGGCATCATCACAGCTATCATAAGTACAGGCATGATAGCACTGGCGTGGGGATTGTCCTCGCCGCTGATTAGCCAACATTTGGAGCGCATGACCGCTTCTGGCGTGACGTTAGGTTGGTTGATTTCCCTAGCAGCAGTTGCAACCGTGCTTGCGACCCCATTTGTGCCTAAGCTCATGAGTTGGTTTGCACCGCGCAGTGTCCTGGTTGCCTGTTTGCTCATTGGCACGGCGTCTATCCCTGCTCTGAAAATCTTCATGTTCCCCGCAGCATGGTTCTTGATTAAATTTATCGGGTCTTGCGCTTTTACCATAGTCTTCGTCATCGCCGAAATTTGGATCAATCAGCTCGCGCCCGAACATTTACGCGGCCGCATTATGGGCATGTACGGCGCTGCTCTAGCCGGCGGAATGGGTATAGGTAGTGGACTGGCTGTGCTGACCGGTATTGACGGTTGGTGGCCATTTATTGTCTGCGCAGCAATTAATTCTTTCTCCATTTTACCGTTCCTAATTCTAAGGCGCGCCGAAAACATAGTCCCAACCTCCAAAGAAGATGCCCGCTTTGGGGTTATGTTCAAAATTATGCTGGCCGCACCGACCATTATGATTTGCGCCGTCGTGTTCGGCGCCATTGAGCAAAGCATTATCTATTTCCTCCCCGTCTATGACACCCGCCTTGGCCACACCGAGCATATGGCACGCATCATGTTATTGTTCGCCGCCTTCGGCAATGCCCTGTTCCAATTCCCAATGGGTGTTCTGGCCGATAAAATGAACCGCAAGCTTTTGACCATTATTCTCATGAGCGTGGCTTTTATAGGGCCATTGGCTATGAGCATGGTTGGCAGCAATTTTTGGGTACTGGCCATATTGGCATTCTTTTATGTGGGTCTGACCACGGCGCTTTATACGGTTGGCCTTGTGCAACTGGGTGAACGGTTTAAAGGGCATCAACTCTCCGCCGCCAATGCAGGGTTTATTGTGGCCTACGGAATTGGCTCACTTATTGTACCGCCGCTTGCGGGTAAAATGAT
The DNA here is from genome assembly GCA_021776675.1 of Robiginitomaculum sp. Lineage (GTDB taxonomy): Bacteria > Pseudomonadota > Alphaproteobacteria > Caulobacterales > Maricaulaceae > Robiginitomaculum_A. The sequence goes on along the minus strand of JAJFFM010000036.1, from coordinate 7,495 downwards.
GGATATCTATAATCCGCAGGGATTTATGTGGACAATGGCGGGACTGGGACTGGTCGGATTGGTCGTCGTAACTTTGCGCTTTAACAATGGGCGTTTTAGGCGTTGACACTGGCAAATTCGTGAGTATGTTCCCGCTTCAGAATTCCAACTATGGATATGATTAAAAGGACTAGATCATGGCGAAGCCAACCACCGTTAAAATCCGCCTGAATTCCACTGCTGGAACCGGGTTTTTCTACGTAACTAAAAAAAATGCCCGTACAATGACTGACAAAATGGTCAAGAAAAAATACGACCCAGTTGTTCGCAAGCATGTGGACTTCAAAGAAGGCAAGATTAAGTAGGCAAGATCCTAACCCCATACACAGGATCATTATGGCGTTAAATTTGCAAAAATATGCAAGAAAAATGTTGAAAGGCGTGTTCATAACACTGTTGAAACATTTGACGCAGCAGATTAAAGCAAATTTATCGCCCGCAGGGTTTGGCCAATTTGCCCACTGGGTGCGTTACAAGTCCTTGAAAACCACTTGGTTTCCTACGGACTTTTGCCTGCCCATTGAACAAATTGTCTCAAACCATAATGATCCTGTGTATGGGGTTAGGATCTGATGCCTATTTGCCGTCTAAACCGCACCATAATCTGCCTCAGGGGAGATGATGCCCTGGGGTTTTTAAACCGCCTGATTACCAATTCACTCAAAAACGATTTGACCTTTGCAGCACTCCTAACGCCGCAAGGGAAAATTATTGCTGACTTCTTCGTTCACCGCTTAGAAGACAATAGCTTTGTGCTGGAAACGCCTGAGAAATTTGGTAATATTTTGGCGATACGCTTAAAAATGTATAAGCTTCGGGCCAAGATAGACATCAAAGATATTAGCGATTCCCATAACATTTATGCCCTGTGGGCCAACAAAACCGAAAAAGGTCAAGACCAAGTCGGATTGACAGACCCGCGCCATCCAAAACTAGGTCAACGTTTGCTCTCCAAAGATAGTGGTTTGTCCCCTGAACATACCCCGGAAGATTACGACTTACACCGTCTCAGCCTCGGCGTTCCAGATAGCACATGGGATTTTGGTACGGAGAAAATATTCCCCGCAGATGCCAATATGGACCTGTTGAACGGTGTCGATTATAAAAAAGGCTGTTTCATTGGCCAAGAAGTCGTCAGCCGCATGCACCGCAAGACGGACGTCCGCAAACGTATGCGCACCGTAAAACTATCCGGGCCAGCAGAAATAGGCGATACCTTGAAAGCGGGCGGTCGCACGATCGGTACGATTCTTCATGTTAATGAAAGCCATAATACGGCAAATCATGGCAGTAATTCTGTTGGTATGGCTCTGGTTAGGCTTGACCGATTGGCTGCGAGCACAGATGATGTGTTGATAAACGGCCAACCAATACAAATCATGGAGCCAAATTATGAGCCACAATCCTGATTTACCCCCCGAACTTGTAAGATGCGGATGGGTACCCCCCACCGACGAGCTTTATTGTCATTATCACGACACTGAATGGGGCATCCCCAATTATGACAGCAAGTCACTATTCTCTAAACTAATTCAAGACGGCATGCAGGCAGGGCTCGCATGGATTACAATCCTACGCAAACGCGAAGATATCCTAGAAGCCTTTGACGGCCTGGACCCGGACATTATCGCCCACTATACCGACAAAGACCGCGAACGCCTGATGAACAATGCAGGTATTATCCGCTCAAAGCTTAAAATCAACGCAGCTATCTCCAATGCACAAGTTTTCATAAAAATGCGCGACGAAGAAGGCGTAGATTTCTCGCAATATCTATGGGGTTTCGTTGACAGCAAGCAAATTCAAAACAATTGGTCTCAGTTCAAAGACGCACCGGTAGAAAGCCCCGAAAGCATAGCTATGGCCAAGGATCTCAAAAAACGTGGATTTAAATTCGTTGGCCCCGTCATCATATATGCATTTATGCAAGCAGTCGGCATGATTAATGACCACGCAACAAATTGCCACTGTTACGAAAAATGCCGCGAAAAGAGCTAAACCATGAAAGCATATACCAAATTCGCACTTAGCCTGTTAATAGCCTTGCCCCTGACTAGTTGTTTGACGCCTATTCATACACGCCATGACGAGCAGTGCGCGGATACGATCAGCAAAAAATGTTATGATGAGCTAAAACCAATTTGTGAAAGTATAGAACAGCGCAACGATCCCAGATGTTCAGGCAATTATGAACCGCCAATACCAAATAAATAATCTATTACGGGTACAAAATAAATTGTTACACCTAACACAATTAATTGACTGGAATGGGGCGTTTTTCCTGTTAAAAGAACCGAATATTTAATTATGGGGAGTACCGCATGACAGCAGTTATTAGTACGACAGGTTTGTGGACACCAAAGGAAAGCATTTCTAACCAAGAACTAATGGTCGCCTTCAATGCGTGGTCTGACAAGTGGAATGCAGAACACGCAGACGCCATTGCGGCAGGAGAAGTTGAAGCTAAGCCATTGTCTTCCGCCGAATTTATCGAAAAAGCATCAGGTATCAAATCCCGTTATGTGATTTCCAAAGACCCTATTCTTAACACTGATATCATGGCGCCGCGTATCGCCGAACGTTCCAATGACGAAATTTCAATTTTGGCCGAAATTGCAGTCGCCGCCGCCAAAGATGCTTTGGCGAAAACCGGGCGCAAACCAGAAGACATTGATGCGGTTATTGTTGCTTGTTCCAATCTGCAACGGGCCTACCCTGCCATCGCTATTGAGGTGCAAGACGCACTCGGCACGGGCGGGTTTGCTTTTGATATGAATGTCGCCTGCTCCAGTGCCACATTCGGTATTGAAACGGCACGCGGATTGATTGCAGGTGGACAGGCTAAATCGGTATTGGTGTGTAATCCTGAAATCTGCTCTGCGCATCTTAATTTTAAAGACCGCGACAGTCACTTCATTTTCGGTGATGTGGCGACGGCTATTCTCATCGAAGATGAAAGCATTGCCCCCGAAGGTGCATGGGAAATCCTTGGATCGAAACTGGCTACCCAGTTCTCCAACAATATCCGCAATAATTTCGGTTTCCTCAATAACGCAGCCCCCGAAGGCATCGGCAAGGACGACAAATTATTCATCCAAAACGGCCGCCGGGTTTTCAAAGAAGTTGTTCCATTGGTAGCTTCCCTCATCACTGAAGAACTCGATAATTCAGGTATCGCCACCAATCAAATCAAACGTATGTGGCTCCATCAGGCTAATCTGTCCATGAATACCCTCATCGCCAAAAAAGTAATGGGCAAAGACGTGGACATGGACATGGCTCCTGTTGTGCTCGATGAATATGCCAACACAAGCTCCGCCGGTTCCATCATTGCCTTTGACAAACATTCAGATGATTTCGTAGCAGGTGATACAGGTCTTATTTGCTCCTTTGGCGCAGGGTATAGCGCAGGTGTCATTGTTGTCAGAAAACGTTAGTGGCAAAGACGCCCCTAAGCCGAGCATGGCAACGCATGCTCTCAGGTCGGCGACTTGACCTGCTTGACCCGTCTCCATTTGATGTAGAAATCGAAGACATCGCCCACGGACTGGCGCGGGTTGCGCGGTGGAACGGGCAAACTTCGGGCGACCACGCCTTTTCTGTGGCTGAACATTCCGTAGTGGTTGAGAAATTATTTTCTATCTTAAACCCAAAAGCATCCCGCGAAGATAAACTTGTCGCGCTGCTGCACGACGCGGCGGAATATGTGGTCGGTGATATGATTTCACCGTTCAAAGCTGCGCTCGGGATTGACTATACGGATTTCGAAGACCGGATTGAACAAGCCGTGCATTTACGGTTCGGCCTACCTCCCCATCCTTCCGAGCGTCTCAAAAAAGCTATCAAAACGTGTGACATCTATTGCGCCTATTTTGAAGCCATTCAAATCGCGGGTTTTACAGTGGACGAAGCCAACGAGTTTTTCACCAAACCGCCCGGCGATATTCGCATTAAAATCAAACCCCTGTCCGTGGTCGACGCCAAAAAACTATACCTGAAAAGATTCGCAGAATTGTCATAGAATAGCTTTGGAAATTCGACGTCCCTCCCTATATAATGAGCAGGAACGGAGAGAATTATGACGGAAGCTTTGAACAATTGGGAAAATGGCCGTTGGATCGGACAAACTCTCGAGGTTGAGAACGGTGTCTGCGCCCTACCCCAAAAAGTACAGAACGGAGATCTCGCCTATACGGACGAGGTAAAAGCCGCCGTTGACCATCTCTACGACGAGGTAAGCGGTTTCATCCCCGCATTCGAATGGCCCGCCTATGCACCATTGGTTCACGCCATAAATAAACTCAAAAAACAGAAAAATGCAGTCGTCCTCGCCCATAATTATATGACGCCGGATATCTATGCACTGGTCGGAGATTACAAGGGCGATAGCCTTGGTCTCGCTATCGAAGCCACCAAAACCGACGCCGATATTATCGTGCAAGCGGGCGTGCATTTCATGGCCGAAACCAGCAAAATCCTGTGCCCTGACAAAAAAGTCCTGATCCCGTCTCTGCGCGCCGGATGTTCACTCGCCTCCTCTATCACGGGTGATGATATGCGCCTGATTAAACAAAAATACCCCGGCATTCCTGTTGTCACCTATGTCAACACCACCGCAGACGTCAAAGCCGAAACCGACATATGCTGCACGTCATCTAACGCAGTGCAAGTGGTGGAGAGCCTTGGCGTGCCCAAAGTCATCATGGCGCCGGATGAATATCTGGCCAAAAACGTCGCCAATATGACGGGCGTCGAAGTTATAGCTTGGCATGGCCGCTGCGAGGTACATGCGCGCTTTAACGCCGAAGACGTAAGAGAAATGCGCGAACGCTGGCCGGGTGTTGTGGTGCTGGCTCATCCTGAATGCCCGCCGGACGTAGTAGCAGAGAGCGACTTTACAGGCTCTACCAAAGCCATGACCGATTATGTGTCTAATAACAAACCAAATAACGTCGTCCTGCTGACCGAATGCTCCATGTCCGACAATGTCGCAATGGCAAACCCCGATGTGGATTTCGTCCGCCCATGTAATCTCTGCCCCCACATGAAACGCATCACGCTGCAAAATATATACGAATGCCTACGGGACGAAAAACACGAAGTAAAAGTCCCGAAACGAATAGCCAAAAAAGCCCGCCGCGCCGTACAGCGCATGATAGACCTACCCGCACCGGGCGTAAAAAGACATTTCGATCCGGATGCAGTGCATAAAGATATTAAGGTGATTTAGGGAGAATAGATTGTAGTTTTTATGACAAAAAATTTTACTGAACCCAATTGCCTATCCCTATTTATCTATTTTATATGCATTTCCATAGTTCGAGAACCCAGATTCTGGATATGAGAAATAAGCGCCTGATAATGTGCCGCTATCTAACCTGACGACTTTGCGCCCATCATTAGCAGTTGTTAACACCGAATAATCTTCATTCCCTAAAGGACCAAAACCTTGGCTCACCCCCTTAAAAAATCCTGGTTTTTCCCTGGGCTCAGCAGTTTCATATCTCGGCACACTGGCGTTGTTTATATCTAATACCAACATTTGAGCGATAAACAATTGTCCCTGTTCGATCGCCAAGTTCAAAGCAGGAGAGCCACTACCGCGCCAATTATCAATTAGCAAAATTGCTTTTTCAGTCTTTGAAAATTTACCGTCTTCGGCTTGTTCCAAAGCTTTATTACGGCGACTAAGAAGTTTCTTTAACCTCTTTTCTTGATTCTTACCATCAATTTTCGTATCCTCAACTACCGTAAAATCCTCATCATATTGAGACCGAATCGCATCAACCAGCGTAGTTTTTACTTCATCCGTTAAAGCAGGAACCTCAAAACGATCGGAATGATATGAAAATGTATTTCGGTAAAGTGGCCCTTTTGTTTCTTTTTTTGGCGGTTTGCCATCAAAATCATACGGCGTTTTATAGGAAATAGCATCATTTTCATATGTGATAGTTGCATCCACACGAATTGCACTGGCATCTTCAGCCAGAGTGTACCTAGATATGAGTTTAATTTTGTCTTGTGGTACGGGGTCTTTGCGCTTGAACTCCGCTGTGCTTACCTCTCCAACGGTTACGGTGCCAGATACCATTGCCTCTTTGATTTTTTGAATGAACGCCTTGTCTAAAGATTTTTTATCTATGTCTGTATTTATCTTACTTGCATTTTTTTTCGCACGTGCAGATGGTGCTGCGTCCACAATTGCAACGCCAATGGCATGCCCAATACCTGCACCAACACCCGCCGCCAATGGGCTGGTTCCAGGGGGAACATAATAATAACCAGGAGTGGCAGGAGCGGCACCTGCCGATGTCCAGCCTGCACGTATGCCCTCATGATTAGTGCCGAAAATTATATCAGTTTGCCCTAATTGTACCATAGTTTTTGCTGTCAACTTTCGAGTTACAGGTATTGGTTCTATGGTTGCGCAAGCCGAAACAAAAAGCGTTAAACCCAGTGCAGTAGCCAAAAGTAATTTATTCATGAAAAGTCCCCAAAATTAATATGTATAAGGTGTGGATACCATGTTAAATTGATAAATAAAAGTCATAAATTAAAATTACTCGTTTCCAGAGGTTGGCAAACCAAGAGTTAAGAAAGGCCCATACACCTTATCATTTGCTCCCCTATCCCTTGCCTGCTACTAAGCCCGTGAATACTGCAAAGGAATGCGCATAGATGGCCCAAGAAACAAAAATGCGTGATTTAGAGACTACACGCCTGCCTGCTGGTGCGGTTCTGGTTGTTGGGGCGGGGCTTGCGGGTTTGTTTATGGCGCTGAAATTGGCGCCGCGTCCGGTTTATGTTCTGACATCAATGCGCCAAGGAGAAGGCTCAAGCTCGGCTTGGGCGCAAGGCGGGATTGCTTCGGCCATTGGCGCGGGCGATACGGCGGAAGACCATGCCCGTGATACCATCAATGCGGGCGACGGATTGGTCGACGAACGGGTCGCCATGATATTGGCGTCCGAAGGGTCAGACAGGGTGCGCGACCTCATGAAATACGGGGTCGAATTTGATACCGACCCGCGCGGAGATTTGGTGCTGTCCCTAGAGGCCGCCCACGGACGCCCCCGTGTCGCACGGGTCAAAGGTGACCTTGCAGGCAAAGCCATCATCGAAACCATGGTCGACCGTGCCCGCGAAGCCGACCATATCACGCCGCTCTTGGGTTGGCGGGCAGAGACACTCTTATCCGATGGTAAAGGCGGTATCGCAGGCGCGATGGCGCGTAAGGACGACGGCTCGCTCATGGCGGTCGAAGCCGATATTACCGTGCTGACCACGGGCGGGGTTGGCGGGCTTTTCAAAGTCACCACTAACCCACGAACCTCTCGCGGGGATGCCATTGGCATGGCCGCCGTGCACGGTGCGGTCATCCGCGATCCTGAATTCGTCCAATTCCACCCAACCGCTATAGACATAGACCGTGACCCCAATCCGCTTGCTACCGAAG
>JAJFFM010000035.1 GCA_021776675.1 Robiginitomaculum sp. | reverse complement strand
TTTAGGGCCGAGCGTTGTTTTCACTGCATTTGCGAGGATATCAACACCACGTAACATACCGTCACGAGCATCGGTTCCAAATTTGACGTCTTTAGCCGCCATAATAATTCTCCATAATTAGATAATAAAAAAAGCGCTCTGGATTAAGCCAAAACACCCATAATGTCAGATTCTTTCATGATCAAAAGCTCGTCGCCGTTAATCGTTACTTCAGTGCCGCCCCATTTGCCGAACAAGACGCGGTCGCCTTTTTTGACATCTAGTGCAACAAATTTGCCGTTTTCATCACGTACGCCGGGGCCTACGGATACAACTTTGCCTTCGGACGGCTTTTCTTGAGCTGTGTCAGGAATAATAATCCCGCCAGCAGTTTTGGTTTCTTCTGCCACACGCTTTACCAGCACACGGTCATGTAGAGGACGAAATTTCATCTATAATCTCTCTGTTTCAGTTAACATCCAGTCCGGTGCGCAAGTTTAGCACTCACACCTCCCGACTGCTAATAAAGGGGAGATAAGGACGCTAAGGGGAAGAGTCAAGGATAGGAGAGCGGAAAATTTGCCGCCTAATGCATTCGCTAAGCCCTTTGATAATACGTAGGCGGGGACAAGACTTTATTCAGGCTCAATCTTGTTACATGTATCACTAAATTGCTTCAAGGACGCCCCACTAAATATCGTGTAATTTAAAGCATCAAGGTTTTGCGGATCAATAGGCTCATGTAGTCTTTTTTGTGTTGCCTGTATAGCGACCTTAATTAATTTATCATTCGTGCAATAGATAACCGCTATATTGGTCGGAATTCCATCTACGCTAACATTAAAAGAGGTTTTACAGTGGCCGCTTTTTTTCATTTTTGCAGGCCAGTTAAGGCCTGCCGTCCGCATTGTCGTTGAAATGATAATGTCACTAAATTTATTTCCATAACTTAACTGATCTATTTTCATCCGAATATAAACATTTCTTTCTTCTGGAAACCCCCCTGCTTGCAGCGCCTGCCCCAAGGCCGCTTTAGCTTCAGTATACTTTTCAGCTCGCTCATAGATTTTGGCAATTTCTTCATATGCGGTACTGATGGCTTTCGGTGTTAAGCGCTCATCTAGCAACAATTGTTCAAACCCTTTTACTGCTTTCGGCCATTGGTCTTTTTTGAACCAGCCGACACTATACGGCTTAATAGCTTCATTAAAATCCGCCCTACCAAATTGCTCTTTATAAGCTTTATCAATTTTGTTGCAGGATTTAGCAAATGCAGTTCCAGAGACAAGAATTGAACTGCTGGTCAATATAACACAAACCAGTGATTTTGAAATTAAAGCCATAACTTTACATGTTTTCCCTAAAACCAGATAATCTCCACTTCTACTCCATCAAAACATCCTGTGCAATATTTTTTGCAACTTTGGAGCTAAAGTTTATTCCGCATGAGCTCAGGTTTTATTGATGGTTTTCGTAAATTAGGGTGCGACGGATAGTCAATATCCACGCCACGCATCCTTCACATGTTTGATGCGTAAGCCCCGCATGACAAACATCGCATCGAAGCGGATGGTTTTGTTTTCCCATTTTGTCTGTTTGGCTTGGTAGAAATATGCGGCTTCTTCTATGCGGGATAAATCGGCATTGTGGAGAGCTTGTTGGGCGAGGATAAAAGTTGGCCGCTGTTTGACCTCGACAATGGCTAATATATTGCCCTTAAGCGCGACCAGATCTATTTCGCCGTGAGGTGTTTTTTTGCGCTCTTCCAGTATTGTGTAGCCCTTAAATCTAAGCAACCATGCTGCGAAAGTTTCGGCGCGGCGACCTCGTTGCTCAGCTTGCTTTCTAGTCGCATTACTCATCCTTCAGTTTCAGAGCAATCGCATAGACATCGCGTTTTTTATGGCCGCTTTTTTCGGCTATCTGGGCGGCGGCACGTTTAACGCCTTGCGTTTCGAGCAAAGGCAGAAGAGCTGCGCGGATGGTTTCCTCATCCCACTTTTCCTGTGTTTCAGGTGGAGCAATGATGATAACGATTTCACCGCGTAAGGGTGTTTCGTCAACTTGAGCAATCAATTCGCTAATGCTGCCGCGTAAAACTTCTTCATATTTTTTGGTAAGTTCACGGGCGATGGCTATTTGTCTATCGCCCAGCACTGATTGCATATCGCCCAAGCATGCTTTGATGCGTTTGGCGGTTTCGAAATATATCAAGCTCGCCGGAACAGTTTCAACTTCACGCAACGCAGTTTGGCGCGCCGCAGATTTAGGCGGCAAGAAACCCGCAAACATAAACCGTGCAGGTGATAAGCCTGAGCTAACCAACCCCGCCAAGACGGCACTAGCACCGGGTGCTGCAAATACGGGCAACCCTTCAGCAATACAGGCTCGGGCTAATTTATAGCCCGGGTCGTTAACCAACGGCGTACCTGCATCGCTAATGAGGGCCACAGATTTACCCTCTGATATATCACGAATAACACTTGGTAACTTCTTTGCCACATTATGGTCATGATAGGCACTTACAGAAGCTTTGATGTTATAAGCGCCCAGCAAAACACGCGCACGGCGTGTATCTTCAGCCAACACCAAGTCGACATTGGTCAGAATATCGAGGGCACGCAATGTGATATCACGTAAATTGCCAATAGGCGTGGCGACAACATATAATCCGGGCTCAATTGGCTTGGACTGTATTTCAAGCCCGTTTTGGGATTGCACTTGGCGGGTTGCGCTTATAGGGTCAGGGCTTATAGGGTCTTCGCTTATAAAGTCTGGGCTTATAGGGTCTGTATTATTATTGGGCACAATATGTGTTCTCAAATTTGGGATTATTTATGACGGTGTACTTGGAATTACTTGCAAAAGCGAGAGGCTTTATTTTGAAGTTTTGGCAAATTATAAGTGCGTTTCTTATCGCCAGCATATTCCTGAGTGCTTGTGCGACTGCGCCCGCGCCAACACAGCGACCTCCGGGTCAACAATACCCCGTCCCGGGACAGAGGCCAATTGATGAAATACCAGATATAGAGAGACCGGATATTGGAGAGCCAGACATCAAAACGCCAGAGGGCGTACCCGATCCACAAGATGATATAATTGGCCTTAGCCCTGCCTTTATGGTTGGCAAAGACATTAAGCGTGTAGCAATTTTATTACCGTTTTCTGCAAAGTCCAACGCCCTGCGCCTCGAAGCAGCCTCTATGTTACAAGCCGCTGAAATGTCAGTATTTGATAAAGAGGGTAACGACATTCTACTGATTGCGTTGGACAGCAGGGGCACACGAGAAGGTGCGGCAACAGCTGCACAGTCCGCCATTACCCAAGGCGCAGATGTTATTATTGGGCCAATTCTGGCAAGGTCCGTCGAGGCGGCCGGAGAGGTTGCTCGTGATTACGGTGTGCCGGTAATCGGATTTTCTACGGACACGTCTATTGCAGGCGACGGCGTCTATTTGCTCAGCTTCCCACCAGAAGCAGAGGTAGCCCGTATCACTAAATTTGCCGCCGAGGCCGGTGCATCAAAATTTGCATTCCTTGGCCCCGAATCCACCTACGGCAATCGTGTGCTCAACGCTTATACCAATGAAGTTAGGTATCTGGGCGGTATTATGGCGGGGGTCGAAACCTATGCAGGTAAAGACATCTCTGTGATGCAAGAACCTGCGGCACGATTGGCTGGCCTGTTCCCATCACCAGAACAAACGGCTGACAATCCTGAATATGATGATCCGTATCATGTTGTACTTTTACCTGAAGGCGGCACATCTTTGCGTTCATTAGCGCCGCTATTGACATTTTATAATGAAAATACCCGCCATGTACAGATTATGGGAACCGGTTTATGGAACCGCGACGAAGCGGCCAAAGAACCCGCTCTAGCTGGCGGTATTTTCGCAGGCCCTGATCTGGACGGTAAAATTATATTCAATGCCAATTATGATGCAATTTACGGCGAGGAACCATCCAGATTAGCGTCTTTAGCATATGACGGATTATCTATCGCGGCGTTTGTAGCAGAGGACCTAACAGAAGACGAAATGAACGAAGAACCCCTAGTGAAACAAAAAACCGACGAGCGTACACAGCGATTGATTAACCCTGCTGGTTTTTTCGGAGTTGACGGCCTTGTTCGGTTTACCCCATTTGGCACACCGGAGCGTGGTCTTGCCGTCTACCAAATTAAAGGTGGACGTTTTGTTGTCATAGACCCTGCACCAAAATCTACTGATGGTGCCTTTTAGGATAGCATTTTTTAGGGAAAAGCTTTAACGGCGCATATTAAATCAGCAATTCATGGCACAATGTGTCAAGCACGAGGCGACCTTTGGGCGTGGCGCTTAGGCGGTCACCTTGCTTTGTAAGCAGCCCTGCAGCCGCATATTGTTTGATTTTTTCTGGTGCAAGTGCGTGGCCGGAAATTTGCTTGTAACGCGATAGGCTGACGCCCTTATTTATCCGCATCCCCATCAATACATATTCCTCCGCCCAATCTTCTGGGCTCAACGTTTCTTTTTCAGAGATACCGTGGCCACAGTCACCTATGCGCGCAATGTAGTCTTGGGGCTTGAGGGCAGCGATAGTTGCGATGCGCTTACCATCCGTAGATAATCGTCCGTGGGCGGTATTTATTGTTAGGCGCCCATGGGCGCCGGGGCCGAGACCTGCATAATCACCGCCTTGCCAGTAGAGTAAATTGTGACGGGAGCTTGCGTCTTTACCTTTGGCAAAGTTTGAAACTTCGTATTGGTCGAACCCGTTCACCGATAATGTAGCAATGGTTTGTTCAAACAAATCTGCGCTGGTGTCGCTATCTACGGCTTTGTGAATTCCGCGTTTTGCGGCCTGCCCAAATGCGGTGTTTTGTTCGATAGTCAATTGGTAGGTCGAGATATGGGTGACACCACTCGCCAATGCCAATTGCAAATCTTTTTGTAATAACTCGGGGCTTCCCTTAGTCCACCCATATATCAAATCGGCTGAAACACGCGGCATGATGTCAGTTGCTATTTCAAGTGCCCGTTTTGCCATCTGGCCATCATGGTCGCGACCTAAAAACTTTAGCGCATCATCGTTGAAACTTTGCACGCCAATAGATAGGCGTTCTATGCCTGCACTGCGCCATACGGTGAGAGTGTTTATGTTGATGTCCTTAGGGTTGGCCTCAAGCCCTATTTCTAAATCACCAATAGACGCCCATAAAGCTTTCGCACGCTCAATCAGGTTGTGCATGCTTTTTGGGCTCAGCAAAGACGGTGTACCGCCGCCAAAATGAATGCTGACCAAATTGCGAGGCCCACTCAATACGCGCCAGTGCTCCATATCTATAAGCATAGAACTTACTAAATCAGCCTCCATACCCGCTTTGTTTTTGTAGATATTGAAATCGCAATAAGGACAAATACGAGCGCAATAGGGCCAATGGATATACAGGCCAATTTCATCCATTGTTAAATGGCCCCATCGGGCGTCTTAGAGTGTCCCTCTTGGGGAAACCAGGCAGCAATAAACTTTGCAAATGCATCAGCGCGGTGGCTCTTTGCGTGTTTTTCGTCCGGATCTATTTGCGCGAAAGTTTGCGTATCGCCGTTCGCGACGAATATCGGGTCATAGCCAAAACCTTTTTCACCGCGCGGCGGCCAGACCAAATTACCCTCAACTTTGCCTTCATAGGTGCTGACACTACCTGCCGGAAACGCCAAAGAAAGTGCGCAGATAAACCTCGCTGATTTCACACCGCCAACTTCCAACATCTTGGTATGAACCTTTTCCATAGCCACACCGAAGTCCCTATTCCCGTCCGGTAATTCGCCCCACCGCGCAGAATGAATCCCCGGCGCACCACCCAGAGCATCAACCGCCAAACCGCTATCATCAGCCAGCGCCGCCATATTGGCTGCATCCGCAGCTGTTTTAGCTTTAAGCTCTGCGTTCTGCGCAAATGTTGTCCCGGTCTCTTCAGGGTCTATGAGCCCAAGTTCTGCAGCGCTAAATGTGCGCACGCCGTACGGCTTGAGCAGGGCGCGAATTTCGCGAACTTTACCTTCATTGTGGGAGGCAACAACTAATCTATTAAGAGGATGGCGCATGATTTCTCCTATCGTGTTTTGTCCAAGGCGTAAAGCCGCGTCTGGTCACCCTATGCATTTTGTCTTGCCTTAATGTACAATATTGATTATCGATATGTTTAGAAAGGTCACATATGCCAAATAATATTAATGTTGAACCACTATATTCTACAGAAGGCGAGCAGGTTAAAGTTAGCCCTGCTATCGGGTTTTTAAACGTTCTCCTCACCGTAATCTGGTGGGCGGGTTGGGCATTTATGATTATCTTTACCTTGGTGTCTTTGTACACAATATTAGCTTTTTTTGGTATTGAGTCCGTAAAAAAATCTTTTGAAGTCACCACGCCATTTATGGCACTTATTTCCTCTATCAGCGTTGTTATCGTAGCGTCAGTTTTCTTAATCATTGTGAAACAGCTACGCCAAATATGTGATACTCTGGTGACTGGTGACCCTTTTGTACCCGAAAATGCCAACCGTTTACGGGTTATCTGGATTGCTGCAGCGGCCGGAGAGATATTACGGCTGGTCGCTACATTCATTATTTCTTGGGTCGGCAAAACGGCTGAAGGCACACCTATCGAAGCCACTGACTTGCGGGTCTATGTCTGGTTCATGGTTTTAGCTTTAATCATTCTTGCCGAAGTGTTTCGCGAGGGCGCACGTATGCGCCAAGAAGCAAAGCTGACGGTGTAGATATGGCCATACGTGTAAATCTTGATCGTGTGTTGCTTGACCGCCGGATGTCTTTGACCGAGCTTTCTGATCGTATCGGTATTACTTTGGCCAATTTGTCTATTTTAAAAACGGGGAAAGCCCGTGCCGTACGGTTTTCAACCCTAAGCGCCTTGTGCCGTGAACTTAATTGTCAGCCTGCTGATTTACTGGTTTATGAACCTGAAGAAGATGAGCAAACAAATGGTGCAACCAAAAATGGCACTGACAGGGCCGCGGAATAACGATTATGGAATCTGTCCCTGAACTTGCGACCACTCTAGATTGGGAAATAATTCTTCCTACCATCAAAGATATATTTGTTGCACTTGGCGTACTTATTCTGGGTTGGATTATTGCAAGATGGGCTGACCGTGCCGTGCGTAGGCGGCTTGGTAACTCAAAAGGCTTGCAAGCAGATGATACATTTCGCCCACTCATCGCTCTTCTGGTACGCTATGCAATACTTTTGGGCACACTTTATGCTGCACTTGAGATTGCCGGTGTGCCGCCTGCTTCCCTATTGGCCGTATTCGGAGCCGCAGGCCTTGCAATTGCTTTATCCGTTCAAGGTACATTGTCTAATGTTGCTGCGGGCTTGATGCTT
>JAJFFM010000034.1 GCA_021776675.1 Robiginitomaculum sp. | reverse complement strand
ATACCATCATCAGAAATGTAGGGAGACCTTCGATAATAATCCTGTGAATATGGCCAAAGCGCGGTTCTATATACATCATTATCAGCAGTATTGATGGTTTCAAGGATGTCCATGAAACCTTTCAAACTATTCTCTAAGCCTCGTAATTTTTGTGTGCCGGTAGCATCCGACCAACCCATGGAACCAGAGTTGTCCACGGCGAAGAAAATACTAGCAGGCGTACCTTCGCGTGACGCATAGGACACATCCGAACTTGCTGCAAACCGTATGCCCTCATAACCAAAAATGTTCATGAAGGCAGGCTTATAAGTGCCTTCAACCGTTGCGCGTGCAAGTAAGCGTGATTTGTTCGACGTGGATTTACCGCTATTTTCTGGATCCCTATCATCAACAATATCGTATTCGACATAACCAGTTATTGACTTCGTGAAATCCTGTCCAGGGCTGCCTAGTTCAGCATAACTATAGCGTTTGTTCGCCTTGTAACGGGATTTGTTTTCTGAATCAACGGCAATAGAAGCCGTAAGAGCCATACTATCAGCGACTATTTGAGCGCGCTGTCTGGCGTGTGTTATCTGTGTCATATCATAAGTCGCACCGACAGCGAAGATGACAGCCGTCATGGATATAGCCCATGTAATTGTCATGCTACCACTGTCGTTTAGCAACATTGTTAGATATTTATAAATTTTACTAGACTTCAAACTCATAATTTACCCCTGTCTATGAATGGGCATTCCACTTATAGTGGTATCTATACAGCCATAGGGTTAAAAGGAGATTGGGAAATATAGTGAACAAAATTATAACTATGCTAAGTTTTATCTCTATCCAGCTATTACCAAACCTAGTGGCAGTGCCCTGAGACACCTAAAGTTAAAACACAGATACCCAAAGTTAAAACACTATGTTAATGTTCACTTTAATGGCGTTCAAGTCATTCGTCATTCGGTCTCTTAGGGAAATCAGGACAAAAGAAAAACTTATGCCAGCATCTTATACCGCTGATACCCCGCCAAATCATCCACATCCTCCAGCTCGCGCAGGAAAGCTATCCGTCCATTTATTGCTGCGCACATATCTTTGCGTGTGTCCTTGTGTGACCATCTAATAGTGTTGAATAGTTCTGGGTCGGCAGGAGCGTTTAGGCCTATGAGGTAGAAGCCGCCGTCTTTGGCGGGGCCTATGACGGCGTCATTATGTTTTAGAACTTTAAAGCCTGCTGCTATGTCGCTGCGTCTCATGGCGGGGATATCTGTGCCTATGGTGATGACGGGGCCTTTTCGCGTGAATAAGCGCGCGCTACGCTCAGAAAGCCCGCCGCCGTTTTGTGTAAAACGCGGCATGTTTTTTGGCCAGAGCCCACCGAAATACGCGTCCGCACTATGATCTGGCGTCACATAAAGCACCGTATCCCAACGCGGGTCTTGCATTTCGCGTAGTATCTTTGCGGTCATGGCGCGGTAGATGCGCAGGGCGTGAACTTGCCCGATATCGGCCGCCAAGCGCGTTTTAACCTTACCCATATGTGGGGCTTTGGCGAAAATATACAGGCATGGTTTCATAGAGGGTTTCATACTAATATCGGTTACTGAGATCGTCGGGGTTAGCCCCAAGAAGAAACCGTATCAATAGACGTAAATTGCGCAGGCTTCTATGGGCGTAGCCTTGGTTTTCGTAACGCTCGGCGCTTGTGATTATCTCTGCGTTTAGGGCGCGTAACCGCCGCCGCCCAAGCGCGCGGATAATCTGCACGTCTTCGTACAATTGCCAATTTGGATAGCCACCTACGGTCTCATAGACATCTCGTTTAATGAGTAAACCTTGATCGCCGTAAGGCAGAGCCAGAAACACACATCTAAGCCGTACACAAAACGCGATCCATCTTGGCCAAAAGCCGTCTGCGTTAAACTTAAAGCGGAAATAGCCGGCACGGCTCGGGAAGTGATTTATGTGGTGTTTAATTTCATCCTGCCATCCATCGCCGAGCATCGTGTCGGCATGTAAGAACAGCAGCCAGTCCTCTGCACCCCCAGAAACCCATTTTACACCTCTGGCCAATTGCCAACCCCTGCCCTTGCACCCTAATGCTATTTTAGTATTCGCCGCCAGTACAACAGTCAGCGCAATAGCAAGTGTGTCGTCTGTCGATCCGCCGTCCGTAATGATAATTTCGTCCACATGTGCATCTAATTGCGCCAATAATTTGGGCAGATGGACTTCGGCGTTCAAGGTTGGGATGATGACAGATAACATATTTGGCTTGTCACTGTTTTCAGTCCACGGCGCAAGTCACAATACACCAAGTCGAAATAAACCAAGTCACAATACACCATGTAAAATGAAGGCATAAAAAAGCCCTGCACACCTATATGGCGGGCAGAGCTTTCATTAAAATTTTAATTGATATTTGCTAGAAAATCTTTTTAAGAGACTTAATTGCTTCCTTTTTGGCTTTTTTTCTCAGCTTCGTCTTTGGCAATTTCCTTCAATGTCTCAGTAATTTCAGGTATTTCTGTTTCCTCCGCCTCTTTTGGGGCTTCCACAACTGGTGTAGCTCCCAATTTAATCAAACAAAAATCGCCGATTTGAGATTTGCGGACATTTTCTTCTGCGCATTCTGTAACGCCTTTAAGTTCGCCTGCATATTCAATGCTTTGAAATTCTTCAGATATAATAGGTACAAAACAATGTTGATCGCCACCTAGGTCCATGACATCACCCGCCTGAGCCGTGCATTCATCTGCTGTGGTGACAGTTTTCACGAAATCAGCCTGTGCTACGCCCGCAAAACCAAGCGCCATAACTGTGCAAGCAACACCTGCTCCAAATTTTGAGAGCGCAGCCTGCCTCTTGTAAATACCCATTTTCATCTCCTAGATTTCTATTTAACCGTTTATACCCAATTATTCTGGTCATAAAAGACCCGTAACTGTATTTTTCTGCCTTTATCTCTTCAATTCTGCACCTAAGCTGAACAATGACCTTAAAAAAGCAAGATTCGCGCCATACTCCGGATAGGGCCACACCAAATTGGAATTATGAAGCCAATACAGGTGCAAAATATGTGGCAGGGGTAGACGAAGCCGGACGCGGGCCTTTGGCTGGCCCTGTCGTGGCTGCGGCCGTCATACTGGATTTCGCTAATATACCCGACGGGCTGAATGACAGTAAAAAACTGTCCGAAAGCAAACGCGAAACCCTGTTTGATATTATCAATTCATCTGCACTCGTAGGCATTGGCATAGCAGAGCCAGAAGAAATCGACCGTATCAATATCCTACACGCAACGATGGCCGCCATGCAAAGAGCGGTCACGGACTTGCCGCAGGTACCAGATGCCATTCTAATCGACGGTAATCGCTGCCCCGATTTTACCATCCCTGTTCAGGCTATTGTCAAAGGTGATGCCAAAAGTCTTTCGATTGCCGCCGCTTCCATCATAGCAAAAACTGTCCGCGATAGATTGATGAAGGAAGCAGATAGGCGTTTTCCGGGCTATGGGCACACTGGCCACAAAGGCTACCCGACCAAGGCACACAGAGAAGCGCTCCTAGAGATAGGTGCCTCGCCAATCCACCGCCGCAGTTACGGACCTGTTCGGGATATTCTTCAAAATATAGATATCCTTGCGCGTTAATTTCCCCTAACAAAACCTTAAAATCCCCAGTTATTCCATACACATACCCGCGTATTAAACTTTTGTGAATCTTTTCAGACAAGTTTTGACCTTAAGTGATTCGTTTGCATTTGGCGGCGTCACACCAAAACGTATGCCAGAAAAACAAGAATGGAATAAAAATAATGACCAAACTACCCCTTAACGAGATAATTTTAGGTGACAGCATTAAAGGTATGTATGCCCTGCCTGCGGAAAGTGTGGATTTGGTATTTGCTGACCCGCCTTATAATTTACAGCTTGGCGGTAATTTGAACCGCCCAGACAACTCTGTGGTTAACGGTGTCACCGAAGAATGGGACAGGTTCGACACGATGGATGCTTATGACCTGTTTACCCATGACTGGCTCAATGCAGCGCGCCGTATCCTCAAGCCCAATGGCGCGATTTGGGTGATTGGTAGCTATCACAACATTTTCAGAGTTGGCGGCGTTTTACAGGACCAAGGATTTTGGATCCGCAATGACATTATCTGGCGCAAAACCAATCCTATGCCGAATTTTCGTGGCACACGCTTTACCAATGCCCACGAGACATTAATCTGGGCGACCAAGACCGAAGATGCCAAGCCTACATTTAACTATGATGCCATGAAAATGATGAATGATGGTGTGCAAATGCGCTCTGATTGGACGCTGCCGATTTGTACGGGGCGAGAGCGGTTGAAAAAATCAGACGGCACCAAAGCTCATCCAACGCAAAAGCCTGAAAGTTTGTTACACCGCGTCTTGTTATCCACCACCAATCCGGGTGACGTGGTTGTAGATCCATTCTTTGGCACAGGCACTACGGGTGCTGTTGCGAAAAAACTTGGACGCCATTTTATTGGCTTCGAGCGCGAAGAAGAATACCTTATCCATGCGCGGCGCCGTATTGAAAGCATCAAAGTTGGCAGTGGTGTTGCGGTAAAAGTCACCGAATCCAAACGTGCCCTCCCTCGTGTAGCTTTCGGTGTATTGGTCGAGCGCGGCATGGTCAATCCGGGCGATACATTGTATTCCCCAAATGGCCGTATCACGGCACGCGTTCGCGCAGACGGCAGTATCGCCGTGCCTGACGCTAGTGGTTCTATCCATAAAATTGGCGCCCATGTGCAAAAAGCGCCCGCCTGTAACGGTTGGACCTATTGGCATTTCGAGCAAGGTGTCAAAAACAACGATGGCCGCACCACATCATTAGTGCCCATAGATATCTTGCGGGCCAGAGTACGAGAAACCATGGGGGTTTTGGCTTAACTTAGCCCCCATTTCTCACTGATTTTCTCTCTGGACAGAAATCTTATCCACGGTTTTACGCGCTGGGGTATTCTTGCTGAATATTTAACTTCAGTGAGAAACTTTATGTCTTTTATCAGTACGAACCTAAACCTCCCCTATATCGCGCCAGCACAAGCACAAAAACATGTAACCCATAACGAAGCCCTGCGCGCGCTGGACGCAGTTATACACCTAAGCTTGGTTAGTAAGTCCCAAACTACACCACCGCTTACGCCTATAGAAGGCAGCCGGTATTTTGTTGCCGCAGGCACAAATGAATGGGCGGGACAAGACGCATTAATTGCCGCATTTCAGGATGGGGCTTGGGCCTTTTACACACCGCAAATAGGCTGGCAGGCATGGATAGAAGACGAAAGCATTTTGCAAATTTGGGATGGTTCTGTTTGGCAAGTCCCAACGCCCATTCCTAACCATCAAAACATAGAGTATGTCGGCATCAATACGACTGCTGATACAACCAACCGTCTTTCTGTTTCAAGCCCTACCACATTGTTCAACCACGCAGGCAATGGACACCAATTAAAGCTCAATAAAAATGTCTCTTCTGATACAAGCTCAGTTCTTTACCAAACTGGATTTTCAGGCAGAGCCGAAATAGGACTAACCGGTGATGATGATTTCCATTTTAAAGTTAGCCCCGACGGTAGTACATTCAATGAAGGCCTAGCTTTAGATAAAACAACAGGAACCGCGCGGTTCCCTTCAGGTATTAAAGACCCGACACAATCAAGAAATGTTGGGCAATTTTGTTTTGTTGGGTCGATTGCGGGTGGTTCATTCGTATATAGGATAGAGGGCGAAGCACAATTACCTCGCACTGCTGTGATTGACGCTATATCCACTGATGAGATTACTCTAGCCACAGCTACGGATACATCTAGGTTCTTCAATACTACTTTTATGACGGGTGTGAGTTATGTTCGCGTATGGAATACAACAAAGTCCCCAAATGAAAGCGCATGGGTTAAGGATATACCATCGGCGGGTAAGTTACAGGTAACAGATGCTAGCAACATTTCAGGGTGGTCAAATGGCGATACACTACAAATAGGGGAACCAACAAGAACGAACACTGTAGACGTAGATATTTCCCCCGTGCTCAACACTATCTTTGGGACGGCCTTTCGACAGACAGGATTAATGTTAGGTTTCCATTTTAATAGTAACACAATAGGTGACCAATTAAGCGTGTCAGATACGGGCGCAACTGGAACATATAGTAATCTGGCTAAATTAAATACTTCCCCCGGCGTTGGTCTGGGTCAGGGATTTGTTGCTAGTACAGTATTATCGCCCGTGAGTAATAGCAATTTGTTAACCGTAAGAGAGGGCGTTAGCACTACAACCAACACATTATCGGTTAAAATAGCCGCCGTGCTTGTTTAACATCTAGAGTAGTTGTTTAATATCTAGTGAGGTGGTTGTGTAGCAAGAGCAATTGCCTTGCGCATCAAGCTCGGCAAGGCGTAAATATCCAGCATGTTTAGATTAGCACAAATATCAAATCTTTCTGCGGATATTTGTGCCGTAAAGACGGTCAAAAATAAGGTGAAATGTGTGAAAACATGTTTCACCTCACTGTCTAATTGCAGCCAGTTACCTGGAAATGGTGCTTGCGCCAAGAGACCGTCAATATCTGTTTTCACCTCTGTCCACTCTGTCCCAGGTAATTCCATCATACCGCCGAGCAAACCTTTATCCGGCCTTTGCCGCAGCCATATTTGACCTGCATCCTTAATGAAAAATACAGCTCCATAACGGACTGGACGCTCGGTTTTTAGCTTACGTTTGGGGTAATCTACCATTGTATCAAATTTATGAGCCGTACATTCTAGCTCCCACGGACAGTCCCCACATTTTGGATTTTTCGGTTTACAGACATGTGCACCTAAATCCATCAAGGCTTGGGCGTAATCACCGGGGTGTTGCGGGTCAGCAAATTCGCCCGCTAATATCCGGATTTCGGGTTTGGCTTTAGGCATCTGCGTTTCAACACAAAATATCCGCGAAATGACCCTCTCTACATTTCCGTCGACCACATTGGTGGGCTCATTATAACAAATTCCGGCAATAGCCGCTGCAGAATACAGGCCAATACCTGGTAATGTGAGTAACTCTTCTTCACTGTCAGGGAATACGCCCCCGTACTGCTCACAAACAACCTTAGCGCATTTATGTAAATTACGAGCGCGGGCATAATAGCCAAGCCCTGCCCATGCTGTCATGATATCATCACGCGGTGCGGCAGCTAAATCCGCGACATTTGGCCAAGCTTTTAAGAACTTATGCCAATAGGCGCTCGCCGCCGTTGTTGTGGTTTGCTGGCACATGATTTCCGACAGCCAAATTTCATAAGGATGGGCCATCACGCCAGCCGCGCGGTCTTCGGGACGGATACGCCACGGCAATGTCCGGCCTTCCCTTTGATACCAATCAAGCAAGGATTGGCGCATGGCTATGATTTGTTGCGAAGATTTCATGGTAATATGACTGGACGTTTCCTTATTAATTAGCGATTGTGCATGTATGAACGACTTGCGCAATCAAGATAGCTTAAAGACCAATGACCTAAAATCTAGGGCTAAACGGGGAAATACGCTTGCCTATTTGCAAAAGCATCGGGGGAAACCACAATACCGCCATGCCCCAAGCGCCAGCCGCGCCGCTAATAAAATTTTGCGACCTTTATCTAGAAAATTTGGGCCGGGCGTTAGCTCTCTGCGTACACAGTGGGCCGAAATTATCGGAGAACGTTGGGCGGTTCTATCCAAACCAACGGCGGTTCGAGGTACGAAAGGCGCAAAAATCTTATACATAGACGCTAAAGGGCCCGCTGCAGCCATGCTTCAAGCTGACAGCGCCAATATACTCAATAAAGTCAATCAATTCCTAGGCGCAGGGGCAATTCATAAAATTATTGTCAAACAAGGCCGTATTCATGTAAATACCACAAAGCCTGTTAGCAATGAGGCAACAAAGCCTAAACCAAACCAATCAGAAACCGAACAGAGCTTAAAATCCGCCCTCGACAAGCTCGGTAAAAGCATTAAATCCCGCAAAACATAAATTGGATATAAAATGAACCTCCTTAAAACTACAACCCATTCTTTATCGCTTTTGGCATTATCGCGTTTGGCATTATCACTTCTGGCATTATCTTTATTTGCCTCAGCTAATATTGCTGCAGCACAGTCCGCACAGTCAACAGTGATACAAGACCACGATCATTCTGAACATGAGGAACAATCTACCGCCTTGCCAGTTATGAATTTGGATGGTGTTTTTTCAGAGATAGAAGGTGATCATGTGTTGGGCTCCCCCACTGCGCCAATCACCATGATTATATATGCGTCCGTGACTTGTCCCCACTGCGCCAGCTGGTTCAATTCAGTCTGGCCTGATATCAAGAATAATTACGTTAAAACCAACAAAGTTCGCGTAGCCCTTCGCGAGATCCCAACTCCGCCGGTCAATATTGCTGTCATTGGTTTTCAAATTGCCAACTGCGCCCCTGAAGATCAGTTTTTTGACATGATTGAGCACCAAATGAAAGAGCAAGACAATATCTTTACCTCTCTTAAAGCTGGAACAGGGAAAGCAACTTACCTTGAGATTGCTAAAAAAGCCGGGTTAGCCGATGAGGCGGCTATGAATACCTGTATCCAAAGCGAGGCAGGCTATAACCGCCTCGACAAATCCTCAGCTCTGATGAAAGCGGCAGGCCTTAAAGGAGTGCCTAATTTCATCATAAACGGCAAAGTTTTGAAGCAAAGCAGTGACTATTTGCCGCTATCAAAACACTTGAACAAGTTATTGGCACAAGGTTATTCACCAATCTCAAAGCCTTAGAACCTATTTATCCACACCCGTTCATTAACAAAACCTTTATAAATCCTTGCCATTGTGGCGTAAATTGAGAGAGTGACCCATGATTAACACCAACCGATTCGTTTCGTTTGCAAAAACGACTGTGCTGATCAGTGCCTCCGCACTGCTTATAAATGCATGTTCTGACAAAGGCACCAGCACAACAAAAAGTGCAGACGGCAAACGTACAGCCTTTGAAGTTTCCACGGATCATGCGCTTGGTTCTGTCGAAGCGCCTGTCACTTTGGTGGAATATGCATCTGTTACCTGCGGGCATTGTGCGAATTGGCACACGGGTGTTTGGCCAGACCTAAAAACTAAATATGTAGATACGGGCAAAGTGCGCTATATTTACCGTGAATTCCCCGCAGGTAATATTAGTTTAGCCAATGCTGGCCACTTGCTGGCAAATTGCGCAGGCGATGATAAGTTTTTTGGTATGATTGGCGTACAAATGAAACGCCAAGAAAACATCCTGAATGCTGGTAGTAAAATAAGAGAAAAATATGTAGCTCTCGCTAAATCTGCCGGGATGAGTGAAGCCGACTTCGATGCCTGTATGATCGACGAAGACCAGATTGAAAGACTAAATGCCGTGGCTGATGCTGGTTCTAACGCTGGGGTCAAAGGCACACCGACATTTTTTATCAATGGTAAAAAAGAGGAAATCTTCAGTATTGAAGACTTTGATAAAATTTTGGGTCCGCTTTTAGGTGAAACTACGCCTGAGGTAGAATCCGAAGCAAAGCCAGAAACAGAATCTGGCGCAGAACATTAGTTAAACAGGGGTAGATATGGGGTCATTACGTTTTAATCAGATAAAATTGGTAGGTTTCAAATCCTTTGTTGAACCCACCATTTTTCAGATTGAACCGGGCCTCACAGGGGTTGTCGGCCCGAACGGCTGTGGCAAATCCAATCTTTTAGAAGCAATTCGTTGGGTCATGGGCGCAAATTCCGCCAAGGCTATGCGCGGAAAAGCCATGGATGATGTCATATTCTCCGGTGCCAAAAATCGTCCTGCTCGCAACCAAGCAAGTGTAACGCTGGAAATTGACAATTCATCCCGCATTGCCCCGTCTATGTTTAACGACGACGAGACGTTAGAAGTTACGCGCCACATCACAAAAGGGGCTGGTTCCAAATATAAAGTTAACGGCAAGACCGTCCGCGCCAAAGATGTGCAGCTCTTATTCGCAGATGCTTCAACAGGTGCCAATTCACCTGCACTTGTCCGCCAAGGTCAGATAAACGAGTTAATTTCTGCCAAACCAGAAAATCGCCGTAAAATTTTGGAAGAAGCTGCGGGAATTTCCGGACTGCATACGCGCCGCCACGAAGCAGAGCTCCGCCTGCGCGCAGCAGAAACCAATCTCGACAGACTCGAAGATGTATTAAGCCAAATCGAAAGCCAGCTCTTGAATTTGCGCCGCCAATCACGTCAAGCCGCACGGTTTAAACGACTGGCCGGTGAAATCCGTGAATACCGCACACTGCTGTGGTTAAAACGTTGGGAGCAAGCGCTGACATCACTTGAAAGCAATGGTCAAGCTTTCAAAGACAGTGAAATTCTAGTTTCGGAGCTTACATCCATTGTAACGGTTCTCACAACCGAAGTTACTGAAATAACCGCAAAATTAGAGCCACACCGCGAAGAACAAATCATTGCCGCCGCCATTTGTGGCCGACTGAATGCCGCTAAAGAAGCGTTGGAGAATGACGCCGAAGCCGCTAAATCCGAAATAAACAAACTTGAATCCCGTCTCTCATTCTTAAAAGGCGATATTGAACGCGAAGAAAATATCGTAATTGACGCGGGCAATGCCACTAGCCGTCTAGGCGGTGAACTCGCAGGACTGCAATCCGCCAAAGATAATAGCGCCGCCATAGCCGAGTCCGAAGAAACGGCCAGCAAAGCTATCCAATCACGTAATGCACTTGAAAGCGAAGTCTCCGACCTCACCCGAAAATCTGCGGAACAAACGGCAAATTACGCAGGGGCAAAA
Source organism: Robiginitomaculum sp. (assembly GCA_021776675.1). Lineage (GTDB taxonomy): Bacteria > Pseudomonadota > Alphaproteobacteria > Caulobacterales > Maricaulaceae > Robiginitomaculum_A. Next base: position 5,367 of record JAJFFM010000034.1, on the reverse strand, counting down.
CGCGAGTGTGAACGGCTCAGCGGCAATAAAACGCGGCTGGAACAAGATATCGAAACGGCAATAACCGCACTAAAAACCCTTGATGATGCAAACAAAACGGCAGCCAGTGACAATCTATTTGCCGCCGCATTAGATAATGCTGCATCAGTGCTAAAGACTGCTAAAAAACAAGAGCAAGCCTCGATTAATGCGCGCGACGAAGCAACCGACAAAGAACGAGAATTACACGAAACTCTTAGCGAGGCCCGCCGTAAGCTTTCTCACGCTGAGGCCGAACACAAAGCTTTATCCCGCATTGTTAATCTAAGCCTAAATACTAAGATGGGTGGCCAAAACTGGGTGCCTGCCTTGGAATCTGTTGCCGCACAAAAGGGTTATGAGACTGCATTGGCCGCAGCGCTCGGCGAAGATTTGGATGCTGGCCTAAATGCGAATATGGATGCTGACCTGCCGCTATGCTGGCAAGGTGCAGCAACGCCAGACACCAAATTACCGGCCGGGATAAAACCGCTCGCAGATTATGTGGATGCGCCCGAATTGTTATCAGCGCGCCTAAGCCAAATCGGTGTAGTGGAAGCCGCGGACGGCTCTGCGCAATCTAAAGACCTCCTACCCGGGCAACGACTGGTGAGCCTAGAAGGTGATTTGTGGCGTTGGGACGGGTTTACTTCCTCAGCAGACGTTAAATCTACGGCTGCTATTAAGCTAGAAAACAAGAACCGCCTTGTGGAAATCGAAGATGAACTGAACGGCCTTGGTAAGTCCGTAGGACAAGCCGAAGCCGTTTGGCGCTCGGCACAAGATACCCGCCGTCAAGCAGAAGAGAACGCACGTCTTGCCAGACAAACCTTACCAAAATTGGAAGCTGATGATCGCAATGCGCGCGCCACCTTAAACTCATTTGAAACCGACCAAGCCCGTAAAGCAGAGCAAAAAACAAGCTTAGAAGACAGGCTAAGCCGCCGCCGCTCTGAGCTTACAAACACACAAACCGCTCTAGCTACGGCTAACCAAACACTCGCTTCTGCCCAAACTGACGACAACCTCGAAACCCAACTAACAAATTTGCGCGATGATTTGAACAAAGCCCGCGAACAAGCCGACGAAGCCAGTGCCCAATACCGCAGTCTTAAAAACGAAGCCCAAGCCCGCGCCGCCCGCCTTGGTGCCGTAGAGCAAGACCTGAAAGACTGGCAAGGTCGCGGTGAACACGCCAAAGAACGCATCACCAGCCTACAAGGGCGTGAAGCTGAAACCGCTCTTGCCTTAACCGCTGCGCAAGACAGTCCAGACGAATTTACCAAGAAGCAACAGGCATTATTAACTGAACTGAGCCAAGCCGAGACACGCCGCAGCGGAGCAAGTGACGCACTGGCCGAAATCGAAACTAATCTACGTGAAGTCGACGGCAAATTACGGGCCAGTGAACGCGAACTTGGTCAAGCCCGTGAAGCACGAGCCGCCGCCGAAGCACGGCACATTGCAGCTGGTGAACGTAAAGAAGAAATTCAAGCTCGCATTCAGGAAAACCTATCCTGCGCACCTGCTGACCTTAAGGGACAACTCGAAGATCTGAGCCCTGACAGCAATATGGATGAGCACAGTATTGAACGTAAGCTGGAACGTCTATCCGGTGAACGCGAAAAACTTGGCGGGGTTAATTTACGCGCCGACGAAGAAGCCGCCGAACAAGAAGAACGCCTTGTTGCTATGAATGACGAACGCCAGGACTTAATAGCGGCCATAGCCAAATTACGTGAAGGCATTGAAAACCTGAACTCCGAAGGCCGTCAACGTCTTTTGGAAGCTTTCGATACGGTCAACGGACATTTCGGGCGCTTGTTTACAACACTCTTTGGTGGTGGCCACGCTTCGCTGACATTGAGCGAAAATGATGATCCGCTAGAAGCCGGTCTAGAAATTTTGGTGAGCCCGCCCGGGAAACGTCTCGGCAATATGTCCTTGATGTCCGGCGGTGAGCAAGCTTTGACCGCGACCGCTCTTATTTTCGCCGTATTCCTGTCTAATCCAGCACCGATTTGTGTGCTCGATGAAGTGGACGCGCCTCTTGATGATGCCAATGTTGAACGCTATTGCGACCTCTTGGACGAAATGTGCAAGTCTACCGAAACAAAATTTATTGCTATCACCCATAATCCGGTCACAATGGCCCGTATGGACCGCTTATTCGGCGTAACCATGGCTGAACAAGGTGTGTCGCAACTGGTGTCTATCGACCTTGGGGCTGCCGAAAAAATGACAGCTTAATAGGCTTAAAGCAAAATTCACATTCCTTGCCTCACCTCATGTGCAATTAAATATATTTATTTATATAATTCAGATACTTAGTAGCAGAGCACTTTGTTGACACTGAAAACAACCGCGCGTAAGTTGCCCGCGTTTGATGGGAGACCATCTTACGTGAGTCGAAAGCTATGCCTAAGAGAGAAATGTCAACGTCAGATCAAGATCGTTCGGAAGAATTGCGCAAATTTGGTGAAAAACTAAAATCCGCCAAAGCTGCCCATGAGCCCGAAATTGATAAAGATGTTTCTGGTTGGGCGGTTGGTGTAAATTACGCCAGTGCATTTGTCGGATCTGTTGTTGTAGCAGGCGGCATCGGGTATAGCATAGACTATTTTACAGGCACCAAACCTTGGGGTTTGATGACAGGTATTATTATAGGGTTTATAGCCGGAACGCGCTCTATTGTGCAGATGGCCAAAAGTATGAGTGAGCAAAATAGCGACAGCTAAATTTGTGATAACAGAATAAAGAATTAGGAGCCAATAATGGCTAGCGGATTAGATCCGATCGAACAATTTGAAATTCACCCGGCTTTTGAAAAGTTTGGGCATTTCGAACTATTTGGTTATGACGTAACTTTTACCAACTCAGCACTCATGATGTGCGTAGCAGTTGCTTTGATCAGCCTGTTTCTGTTCACAGGAACATCTAAAAAGGCATTGGTACCTGGACGTTTGCAGTCCATGGCAGAAATTTCTTATGAATTTGTCGCCAATATGATCCGTTCTACGGCCGGACGCGACGGGCTTAAATTTTTCCCGTTCATCTACGCCCTCTTCATGTTCATCCTCTTCGCCAATGTACTCGGTCTTATCCCGTTCTTTTTCACCACGACATCTCATATTATTGTTACTATTGCTTTGGCGCTTATGGTGTTTTCTACAGTCGTTATCGTCGGCCTCTGGAAACACGGCTTTAAATTCCTAAAACTATTCGTCCCAAGCGGTGTACCAATTGTCATCTTACCATTTGTTGTCTTGCTCGAAGTCATTTCCTTTATTTCGCGTCCCCTCTCCCATTCAATCCGGCTTTGGGCCAATATGTTGGCCGGGCATATCATGCTGAAATTATTTGCCATCTTTATTATTATGTTGTTTGGCGCTCTTAGCGGAGCTGCAAAACTTGGTGCCATCGCACCATTCTTTATGGTTGTCGTTCTGACCCCCCTAGAGATTCTCGTAGCCTTTTTACAGGCCTACGTATTCGCCATTTTGACCAGTGTGTATATCAATGACGCGCTACATCCCGGGCACTAATGCCCACCACTAAGAGAAGACATTAACTTTAACTGCTAAAAACAAACCATTAGGAGATTTTATCATGGAACCAGAAGCAGCAAGACTTATCGGCGCAGGCCTAGCATGTTCAGGCATGATCGGTGCCGGTGTTGGCCTTGGCCACATTTTCGGCAACTATCTATCAGCCGCAATCCGCAACCCATCTGCCGCACAAGGTCAGTTCGGTAACTTGATTTTCGGTTTTGCCGTGACAGAAGCCCTAGGCATCTTCTCACTGCTTATCGCTTTCTTGTTGATCTACGCCGTTTAATAAAACCCATATTACCAGGATTTGGTTATGAGCACTTTTGCAACACTCATGGCAGCTTCAGTTGCTGCTAGTGAAAACGCTAAAGAAGCTGTGGAACATGTGGCTGAGCATGCAGAGAGCGGACTTTTCCCGCCTCTGGATACGGCCACATATCCCTCACAGCTATTTTGGCTGGCAATAACTTTCGGGATATTGTTGTTCTTGTTGGCTAGAGTGCTCTTGCCCCGTCTTAGCGGGATTTTAGAAGAGCGTTCTAACCGCATTGCCGATGATCTCGACAGTGCGGCTCGGATGGGTCGGGAAGCAGAAGCTGCAGGGAAAGCCTATGAGCAATCCCTATCTGACGCCCGCGCCAAAGCCCACAATGTAGCTGAAACCACGCGCGCTAGCGTTACTGCAGAACTGGAAACAGAGATGCAAGCTGCTGACGAGCTAGCTGTCAAGCAATTGGCACAGGCCGAAGCCAAGATACAAAAAACCCGCACAGCCGCTTTGGCCAATGTGGACGATATTGCTTCGCAAACTGCGCAAGCCGTTGTCGAGCATTTGTTTACCAAAAAATTCAGCATTGCCAGCGTACGCAAAGCCGTAAAAGCAACCAAAGCAACAGGTTAGGAGCAAGACATGCATTTCGATTTTAGTTTTGCCCATCCAACTATCTGGGTATTTTTAGCTATCGTCATCGTTATTGCGGGTGCCATGTATAAAGGCATTCACAAGGTTATGGCAAAAGCACTGGATGATCGTGCTGACGGTATTCGCAGCGAACTTGAAGAAGCGCGCAAATTACGCGAAGAAGCCCAGACATTGCTCGCTACTTTCCAGCGCAAGCAAGCCGAAGCGGAAGAACAAGCCAAAGACATTGTCAAACAAGCCCGTTTAGACGCCGAAACCATGGCCTCCCAAGCCCGTAAAGATTTAAAAGAGCGCCTTGAACGCCGCGCTGAACAAGCCGAAGCCAAGATCAAGAACGCGGAAACGCAAGCAATGGCAGATGTCAAAGCACGCGCGGTCGATCTAGCCACCAAAGCCGCAGAACAAATTCTGCGCAATGATTTATCCAGCACCGACCATAGCACATTGGTTAAAAACGGCATTACCGAAATGGCTAAGACATTAAATTAGTAGATTTCTCATCTAATTAATTTCATAAAAAGGTGTCCTCATATTGAGGACACCTTTTTTAATATGTGAGCCAATATGAGTTTTGAAACACCAGCACCTGAAAAACAAAAAGTTATGCACCCCCAAGGTCGTCTGGTAAATATTCAAGCCTTGCGCGGCATTGCGGCATTGCTAGTCGTGTTTTCACATCTGCTCGTGATCGAAAGAAAATATTCACCTGATCAATTTCTGGGGCAATGGATGAGTTTCGGGCAGGTCGGCGTGGATTTATTCTTTGTCATTTCTGGCTTTATCATGGTGCACGTAGTCAGCCAAAAGCGGCGCGGTAGTGTATCAGCCCTAGAGTTCCTCTTTGCACGCACAAGCAGGGTATATCCTTTATATTGG
>JAJFFM010000033.1 GCA_021776675.1 Robiginitomaculum sp. | reverse complement strand
TTCCAAACAGGCAGGCCGGGCGTCACATCGTTTACTCCGGGACAGTTATTAGATTCAACCTCTTGTAGATGATAGCTGATGCGCTGATGGGTCTGACCAATTCTGAATGCCCCAGTAACTCCGTGTGGGTGGGTAACTGACACATTCTGACCGGTTTGCGGGCAATTGTTCCCTATGCCGGGATTCGCAGACATGCCTGCCATGTCGTAAGACCAATATAATCCGTCCGGTTGGGTCACCCGGGTCAAAGAACTCGCAACCGTGTCTTCATTGTAAATTTCAGGAAATGTTTTTTGGGCGTAGCTATAAGTCCAAGTCCGTGCTTCGCTCGTACCGGGATTGGACGTCACAGACCGAATAAGCTTTGACGTTCCGCTATATGTCAGATTGATGCGACGAGTGTCGCTGGATCGAATAGCCGTCAATCGCCCATAGCCGTCATAATCATAATTGACCGTGTTCCCATTGACGTCTGTGACCTGAGTGGCCGCAAGAATATTGCGGGTTCGAAACATAATTGGCCCGCCGCCCACACGTGACCCCATTTGATCCGCTTCTATGGTAATGAACCGGTCAAAGCGATATTTGGTCCCGTCTGGCGAATGACCAATAAAGCCCTGGCCGTTATTGGCCGATCCGCATGTCAGCCGCCATCCATCAACGGTGACCATTTCTGTGTCGGATGGCCACAGATTTGTGTTCGAGCTTAACAACTCAAGAATATCTTTTGAGCCTTGTCCCGGTATGTCCATCTTAAGACCATTGGTATAATCATTGCGATACCAGGTCGTATATGTCTCGACCTGATGGGGCGGGAAAGATTGATTAAATGTGTTAGTACAACGATTACCGGACCAGTTATAACCTGTTCGCGTCAAAACATGAAGACGGGGAACTTCAATTTGCCAATCTCCAAATTCCGCGGAAACATTTCGGCCATAAAAACGGCCCGGAGACATTTTACGTGTGATCGAAACCGGGAGACCGAAGTTACCAGGAATACCCACATCTGTGGTTGAAAACTGAATGGTGCCCGTATTGGGGTCTATCCCATCACCGAGCAAATCAGATCCGAACACCTTTAAGCGTTCGTCTGCGCGTTGTCGTTTTTCCCAATCAGGTGCCGCAGGCTTCGGTGATGTATTCGTTCCGCCACCACCACCGTCAAACCCAGGCTCAATCCATTGTGCCGAGGCGGCTGAAGCAAATAACACCCCGCATAGCCCAATACAGAGCATCAAACTGCGAACAAACAATAAGGCGGTAAAGCCTCGAAAAACGAACTCACAAAATACGCTTTTACGCAAGGTGGCAAAAAGATTGAAAACTACACAGGACATTCTAAACTCCAACAACAGAATTAAAACCGACCTTGTAAACTTACACTACGTGAAAGATTAGCAATTGCAACTATTTTATATTGTCATCGTTAAGAGCTGATTATTAAGGTGTCCACTTAATCATCACTTTTAATATCTCTGTTTTCCCCGTCTCCACCAATCTGTGCATCTTTACCTAGCGAAGTCACCAAGATAGTTTCACCGCCTGGAGACCTTGTATAGGTGAAAGGTTTTTTCCATGTGTCTTGGGGGATTTTACCGCGCCGTAGGTATGAACCTGCCCATAAATCATAGCCTGATTCGCCTTCCCCAGGCTTTGTGATGAGAGCGGTAACCCGTGTATTCCGTCTGCGCTGTATGTGGCGTTCACTAGTAGTTTGCGTACTTACCGTTCCTTTAACTGCCTGCGTAACCGCCGCAGTACCAGTAATGATGGCGACATCGGCTACGTTTATAGGATTTTCGGGTTATAAAATTTACTGATAACCTCTTGCTCGAAAGTAGGTGCCGAGTTTATAAATGAGCAAATCAGTCCTGAAGCCCGTGCAGTATGCTAATTCCTTCTACAGCCTGGGCTTTCCAGGTAAGTTTTTTAGTGTAGTTCTGTCCAAGTCTAACGCATCTTGGTAGGCTTTAACCACGGTGCCGTCAGGTGACAGACCTAATTGAGCTATTACAACTGGTAAACCAGCTCCGGTTTCCTCACAGACACTTTCCACTCGAGTTCGAGCAGAAGTCTCTAAGCCTTCGCCTAATAAAGCATCCCAAAATTTATCAAGTAATTTTTGTCCTTCTGAAGTTGAAACCATTATTGTTCATAACAAAACATATGCTCATTGGCGATTGATATTTGAGGAATTTATCGGTCTTTATGTGAAAATAGATGCCATATTTTTTTACTTCTCCCATGGACAATGCCGTCTGAGGTTTGTTGGTACCATTATTAGACAGGTGTTTTTTGAAGGTAATATTCAGCCCGTGCTTACTATGTGATTACTGGGAAATAAAATTGTTGGTTGTGAAATTTACAGCAGTTATAAATCATTGTTTTTACTAAGAAAAGTGGCTCCGCAAGCAGGACTCGAACCTGCGACCCATTGATTAACAGTCAATTGCTCTACCAACTGAGCTATTGCGGAATATTCACTTTGGTTATTCTGTCGAGCCTAAGACCCGTCGCACCTCTTGTTATCAAGGTCGTGCCTATTAACACTAAGATACTTGGCGCGACAATAGTTATTTTACCTGATACTGAATTTTTTTCCAAGCCCTATAACACCCTTGATAATCAGACGTAAATCTAGCTACATATTTAGACAAAAAAAAGGGAGCTCGAAAGCTCCCGAAGGTATTAGGTGAATGGTGGGTGTCTTCATGGGAAGACATATTTCTTATTAACGAAGTTGGTTAAAATTGTGTTAACCAGCAAAATTAATTTTAGATTTGATTCAGACAAATGAACCACTTGGTAACCTGCGTTAATAAAAACCTTAATGCCCACCGCCGAGAATGCCGGTTTTAACGGAATAATCTACGGCTACCTGATATTCTGGGTCGTCATCTGCGTCGACTATCAACTGACCGGCACGTTTCAAAAGCTTATGACAATCATGGGTGAGATGTCTGAGCTGTAAAACTTTCCCGCGCGATTTGTACCGAAATGCCAAGTTTTCAATAGCCTGTAGGGCTGATTGGTCAACAACGCGGCTATTCATGAAATCAACAATAACATGGTCTGGGTCATTTTCCGGATCAAATAACTCTGCGAAACTTTCGATAGAGCCAAAGAACAATGGCCCTTCAAGATTATAAATCTTAGTCCCCTCATCAGTTATTTCCACGCGAGACATGGTACGTGTGGCTGTGCTCCACGCAAATGCCAATGCCGAGACTATAACCCCGACAACGACGGCAATAGCAAGGTCGGTCATAACCGTTACGACGGTGACCAAGATGATAACCAAAGCATCGGTGAGAGGGATTTTCTTCATTATCACCAAGCTGCGCCATGCGAATGTACCGATAACCACCATAAACATCACCCCGACCAAAGAGGCCAAAGGAATACGTTCGATAATGTTGGATCCAAACAAGATAAATGCGAGCAAGAACAAAGCCGCTGTCACACCGGACAAGCGTGTGCGACCACCGGATTTCACATTGATCATAGATTGGCCGATCATGGCACAACCACCCATGCCGCCAAAGAAACCTGTGACAGTATTGGCTATGCCCTGTGCCACACATTCTTGGGAAGTTCCGCCGCGCTTGCCGGTCATTTCACCGACCAAGTTCAATGTCAGCAAGCTTTCGATTAACCCGATAGCCGCTAAAATCAGCGCGTAGGGGAAGATAATAACCAACACATTCCATGCACCTTGCAAATTAATGACATCAGGTAAATAAGGAATATGAAATGCGGGGAGCCCACCTTTAATAGAAGCCATAGAGCCCACATCAGGCACGTTTATCCCGAACCCAATAACAATTGCCGCAGTGATGACGATACCGGCCAAAGGCGCAGGAACAATATGGGTAATTTTGGGCATGACCCAAATGATTGCCATAGTCAGACCAACCAAGCCAATCATGGTCACCATAGTCACGGTGTCCATCCAGACCTTGGCGTCTTCTGGTCCGACTTTAAACATGTCTAGCTGTGATTGGAAAATAACAATGGCAAGTCCGTTGACAAAACCTAGCATGACCGGGTGGGGGACAAGCCTAATGAACTTACCGAGGTGCAATACACCTGCCAGTATTTGCAACACCCCCATCAAAACAACGGTGGCAAATAAATACTCAATACCGTGGTGTAAAACCAACTCGACCATAACAACGGCCAAAGCACCCGTGGCACCAGATATCATGCCCGGGCGTCCACCGATTAGAGCTGTGATAAGCCCTACAATAAATGCTGCATACAGTCCAACAAGCGGATTTACATGAGCGACAATGGAAAATGCAACTGCCTCTGGAACTAACGCAAGCGCGACCGTTAATCCGGCCAGAGTTTCGATCTTGATCCGTCCCGGCGTGAACTCCGTAAATTGCGGGTTGCGCCATTTAGTAAAGGACAGGTTTTTAGCAAATGCGCTTAAGGACGGCCTTGTAGGTGTAGGCTGCATAGGGCTAGTTTCCATTGAAATAAATTTGGAGGCACCACCGAGATTCGAACTCGGGTACACGGATTTGCAATCCGCTGCGTAGCCACTCCGCCATGGTGCCATAAGTGAGTATGCGCGCTCTATATCCGAGCCCGTTTAAGAATACAATAAAGCATTCCTATTTTTTGTGCACAAATACATTTACTAAATCTGGCACCAAACCTTGTTGGTAATATTTACCGAAACGCACCATATGTCATGCTGTGGGATAATTTCAGCTCTGCTTGATTATTATTGAGCCGTGCGCGGTAAACTTGTTGGTTCTCCATGACCCGTTGAACATAGTTTCTCGTTTCGGAAAACGGGATGCTTTCTACCCAGTCTATAGGAGATATTTGACCGGTTCTGGGGTCGCCGTAGGTTTTGTTCCACTGCCGCACGCGGTGCCCACCTGCATTATAGGCGGCTGCGGCCATGATGTAAGAGCCTTCAAATTGTATCAAGAGATCATTGATATGTTGCGCGCCAAGTTTGGTGGCGTATTCAGGGTCACCCGTCAGCCATGTACGTTGATACGGCATACGGGCGCGTTTTGCCGTGATCCGCGCGGTTGAATTGATCATTTGCATCATACCATAAGCACGGGCGGAGGAGCGAGCTTTGGAGTTAAATTCGCTTTCTTGGCGGGCAATGGCCAATACGAATGGGATGTCATAATTGACAGAAAGTCCAGTGATGATATCCGGTTTGGGATATCCCGATTCCGTCAACATTGTATCAAGTCGGCCGGCTTGTTTGGCGGCGCGGACAGACGGCTTCATATAATCATAGTCTTTGGCAAGCTTGGAAAGCTGGGATAATTCTTCGGGGCTATTGAAAACGTCATCAAGATGATAGGAAAATTGGTTAAATGTCCGCTCGCTTTGAATTTCACCGATCATCCGTAGAGCCCGCACTAATTCGTTGGCTTCGAATGTACTCGCTAATGTAAATTCTTGATTTTCTTGCGGTAAGCTGACGAGTGCCAGACCATTATTTAACCGCTCTGCCGCTAATTGGCTGTAATAAACATTCGGATAGCGTGCCGCTTCTTCGTAATGTGTATTCGCACCGGGGTTGCTGGAAAGTTCCGCTGCGCGCCCCATCCAATAATGTGCCCGACCTAATGAGACGGGCAATGAGACACCGTCTTTAAGTGTTGTGAAATGCTTAAGGGCTTGCTCGGAATCGTTGAGTTTTGTCAGAGCTAGCCATCCCGCCAAAAATTCTGCCTCGGCAAAATATTTGCCCGAAGCTATTCCGTGGTGTTGGGTCAAATCATAAGCATCTTGGTAGCGTTTTTTGGAGATAGCCCAATAAGCTATGCGCTTTTTCTCTAGCCATACCCGTTCTTTGCCGCGTTCAGTGCGGGCAGGCGTATCTATTCTTAAAAGAGCTTCGATTGCCGTTTCCTCACCTAATCGTTTGCGGCGCCAATAGGCGCGTTCAAACCATAAGCCAGTGTCGTCTTTTACCGAATTTGGCAGGTCTTTGATGGCACTATTCATGCCGCGGCGGTTCGCGCCGACTCTCATACGGGCATCCATGAGCGCTCTGTCAGCAGGGTTCATCATTGAAAGCAAACCACCTGCACTGCCGTAATATCTGCGCCCTAACCAAATAAGATGGTCGGCACGGGCCGCATGGTCTTCTGGTGTGAGACGGTCTTTATAGCGTTTGTAGAGTGTTTTTTGCCGATCACGGGACAATTTAGAATCGCGCCATGCTGATCGCAACCAACGATCAGCATTGACCGTGTCGCCGATTTGGTAATATGCGCTCGCCAAAACTGCGCGGCCTTCACCGGTGACTGGCTCAGTAGTTCCAAACCAAGAGATCGTGTCACTGGATGATAAAGGACGTTCATACATGCGGATTTCAGCTTTGGCACGGATGCGGGTCATTCGCGGCCAATCTGCTTGGGTCTGGACAACCCGGCTTAACACTTCAAAAGAAACATACGGGTCATCTACCGCTAAACGCCATTCTAAAATTTTGCGTGTCGTCGGGTCAATCACTCTTTTAAGATAGCGTTCAACCTCGAGCCATTTCTTTTGGTCAGCGGCGCGCATAGCTTGCCTGAAATTGTTGGCATCATGTTTGGAAAGAAGCGTAGATGTATGTGGCACGTCAGGTTTTAGGCGCGGCAAGGGGGTGTTAGCTTGTACCGTAGTAGATATGCAGCAGATTAGCAAAATGCCTGCAAAAATTTTCATGAAGACATTTACAATTGCCTTTAAATGAGTTGATATATTTTTGTGAATAATCATTTGCTTTTTTAACCTTGGTTTTGCCAAATTCAAGTGTAGAAAGATATGACGCCATAATATGGCTGTAATTTGGTGTAAAACTGTTTACTTTAAGAAGACTTAACCGCAAACCATAGAAAACCTAGAGGCGAAAAATGATATCCGGTTCCCTGACGGCGTTGGTAACACCGTTCAAAAATAATAAAGTCGATGCAGATGCCTATCAAGCCTTTGTCGATTGGCAAATACGCTCGGGTACGAACGGCTTAGTACCGTGCGGTACGACCGGCGAAGCTTCGACCTTAAGCAAAGAAGAACATGTGCATGTAATCCGGCTATGTGTGGAAGCAGCAAATGGGCAAGTGCCGGTTATTGCGGGAATTGGTTCTAACAATACGCGCTCTGCGGTACGGATGGCGGGCGAAGCGCAAAAGTGCAGCGTGGATGCCGTTTTAGCCGTTGCCCCTTATTACAATAAGCCGAGCCAAGAAGGCATGTTTCAACATTTTCAAGCCATAGCGCAGGCCATTGATATAGATATAATTTTGTATAATATTCCAGGGCGCAGCATAGTTGATATTGATCTTGAGACCATGGGGCGGTTGGCAGAAATTCCAAATATTATTGGACTGAAAGACGCAACATCTGATTTAGCGCGCGTTTCCGATTATAAAGCGGTTTGTGGCGACGATTTTATTCAACTATCCGGGGATGATCCGACGGCTCTATCCCATTGGGCACACGGCGGTTCGGGCTGTATTTCAGTGGCGTCCAATGTAGCACCTGCGCAGTGTGCAGAACTGCATAAATTATGTGCGGCTGGGGAATTCACCAAAGCACGTATATTGCACGAAAAGTTAGACCGCCTATTCAAGGACTTATTCTTGGACGCTAGTCCCGCGCCGACAAAATATGCGCTTAATGCGTTAGGAAAAATGCAAGCCGAAGTGCGTTTGCCTATCATAGAATGCCGTGAAAGCACCAAAGAGGCAGTTGTTTCTGCTATGAAAATGGCAGGCGTTGAGATCTAGGTATGGCCCGCAAACAACGTCCCGCTCACCACAGTAAGGCTATAGCCGAGAACCGCCGCGCACGATTTGAATATGCTATTGAGGAGACCTTTGAGGCCGGGATAATGTTGGTGGGGACTGAGGTCAAAGCTCTACGGTTAGGTCATGCTAATATTGCCGAAAGCTATGCGTCGGTAGAGGGTTCGGAAATATTTTTAATCAACGCAAATATTCCGATTTACGAACCAGCAAGCCAGTTCAATCACAGTCCAACCCGCCACCGCAAATTATTGCTCAAGCGCCGCGAAATTAACAAGCTCATGGGGGCTGTGCAGCGTAAAGGACGAACTTTGGTTCCGCTCAAATTATATTTCGATAATAATGGTTTCGCCAAGCTCTTACTCGGTATTGGGGTCGGTAAAAAACAAGTTGATAAGCGTCAGACTCAGAAAAACCGTGACTGGAATAGACAAAAATCGCGTGTTATGAAAGAGCGGGGCTAGTGGGCATATATGTTGCTCTGGGGGCAAACCAGCCTGCGAAATACCGAGGCGCGGTCATGTCCCCGCAAGAAACTTTTTTACTTGCGGTGGTCCGTTTGCAGCAATTTGGTGTTAATATAACCGAAGCTTCACATCTGTGGCAAAGCCCCGCATGGCCCGACCCAGAGGCGCAACCACCTTATATTAACGCAGTTATTTCTGTGGAAACCAAGTTGGAGCCGACGGATTTGCTTGCAGTGCTTAAACAGGTCGAGGCGGCATTTGGAAGAGTGGTTACGGTGCGTAATGCGCCGCGCCCACTCGATTTAGACATTTTGGATTATGATGGGCAAATATTAAACGATACAGATTTGATATTGCCGCATCCGCGTATGCTTAATCGGCCATTCGTGTTAATGCCATTGGCAGAAATTGCACCTGATTGGTATGACCCCATAAAAAAACGCGGGCTCAGTGACTGGGCCGCGCGTTTAAAGTTAAAAGATGTTGCACAGCTTAGGCGGCTTGGGAATATGCTCTAATTGTACTTACGTTGACCGTTCTCATAGTATTCAATGCGGCTTACAGGGTCATAAAAATAATAGCGTCCAGTTTTGCTGTCAAAAAATTGACGCCTGTTAATTTCTTCAACTTGAGCCGGAGGCGGGACATTTTGCTGACGACTATAATCATAATTGTAATCCTGATGTTTTGGCTCAGCGCCGCAACCACCGTCTTCGCGGCACCCTGCATAGGCACCACCAGCACCGCCGATAACCGCCCCGATAAGTGCGCCAGATGAGGCATCGCCGTCGCCCGCATTATTACCAATAATGGCACCAACCGCAGCACCTGCTAGAGCGCCAAATGCGCCTTTTTTAGCCGCGTTATTGCCACCATTCGTAGTTTCACATCCAGCGAGAGCTAAAACGCCAGATAGCATTACTACGGTGACCAAAGTTTTTCTTTTTATCAGAGTTTTTCTTTTTAAATCAATCATGTTGTCCCCTTTTTAGGATTAAGTGATATTAGTCGGAAATCTTGGCACAAATTAGCAAACCAAAAATGAACGGGAGATAAACCGGGCATTACAATATGTTCATATTGCCTATATATTATAATTTCTTACATGCCGTATGAAGCCATAATTTGACCTCATCATTGACCAGAGGGCTAATTTCTCTGCGTACACGTTTATGATATCTGTTTAGCCATTTAATCTCTGCCTTGCTCAACATTTTCTTGACTATGAGCTGACGGTTGATCGGGGCGAGTGTGAGTGTATGAAAACCCATCATGTCCCGCTCACCGCCTTTTATCGGGACTGGTTCGGTCACATATTGCAAGTTTTCAATACGGATGCCAAATGCGCCGGTTTTATAATACCCTGGCTCATTAGAAACAATCATTCCGGGGTCAAGCGGTATGGAGCTTGGAGATTTAGCAATACGTTGTGGGCCTTCGTGGACACCTAAATAAGCACCGACACCGTGGCCTGTACCGTGATCATAATCAAGCCCGTGCGCCCAGAGGGACATGCGGGCGAGTGCATCCAAGGCATGGCCTGTTGTGCCGACGGGGAAACGTACACGTGATAAGGCGATATGGCCTTTAAGCACAAGTGTGAAACTTTTGCGCATTTCTCTTGTTGGCTTACCGATGGGTACCGTGCGGGTGATATCTGTGGTGCCGTCTACATATTGTCCGCCGCTATCAATGAGGAACAACGAACCCGGCTCCAGTTTCTTGGTCGTGGCGGTACTGACACGGTAATGAACAATTGCGCCGTTGGAGCCTGCGCCGGAAATGCTTTCAAAGCTTAAATCTTTGAGAAGCCCCGTACACTCACGGAAGTTTTCTAATCTTTGTGCTGCGATAATCTCGTCCACGGAGCCGTCTTGGGCTTGGGTAGCTAACCAATGCAAGAAATTGGTCACCGCGGCACCGTCGCGTACATGAGCAGACGTAGCGCCAGCAATTTCCGCACCGTTTTTACGGGCTTTGGGTAGGGCGATTGGATCCATAGTTTTGATGATATTTGCACCTGCGGCGTCCAAAGTATCGAACATGAAACTGGAACTACCTGCGGGATCAACCAATATGGTTTTGCCGTTAAAGCCTCCCAAATAATCAGGCAGTTTGTCTTCGGGGGAAATTGATACCTGATTACCAAAATGTTTGCGCACTTTTGGTGTGACTTTATCAGGGTCAATGAATAATTCTACACTGGCGTCTTTATTGATGACCAAGCTGGCGAGGGGTAGGGGTGAGCACATCACGTCGCCGCCGCGCACATTTAAAAGCCAAGCAATAGAAGCGGGAGCGGTTATCAAGGCGGCGTCTGCATTTTTCTCAGAGATGATGCTGGCAATTTGCTTGCGTTTATCGCCGTGGTCACGCCCCGCCAATTTTTTGGGCTGCACCGTCAGCGGTGCATTGGGGGCAGCAGGACGGTCTTCCCACGCCGTATCAATGGGGTTTGTGTGCAGTGGTGAAAGAGTGCCGCCAACAGCTTCTACGGCTTTGCGCAGGCGGGCAAGAGCGTCAGGGCTGTGGAGTTTGGAGTCATATCCAATATTTAGGCCAGGTGCGTGTTCTGAGAGCCATGTGGCAACACCCGCATCTTCAAGACTTTTATATGCGAACAAATCACAGTCTACTTGTGCACGGACTTGTAGTGTATAGCGGCCATCAACAAACATGGCAGCTTTGTCCGTAAGCACAACGGCAGCACCCGCAGACCCTGTAAAGCCTGTGGCCCACATCAAACGCTCGTTATAATCTGGTAAATATTCGTTGTTGTACTCGTCCTCATGGGGGATGATAAAACCGTCGAGGTTCAGTGCGGATAATGCGGCGCGTAGTTTCGGCAGATTGATCTGACCGTATATTGGTCCACCTTGCACAATAAAGTTCTGGATCATATTTGTTTCCTTGTTTTGGGTCTGTGGACAATTAGGACTGGGTTAAGACGGGAACGATTTTGTGTCAGTTTTAGGAGCGAAGCGCAAGGAAGTGCTTGCACTTTCGAGCATTTGCGACGCGAAAATGGCACAAAAGCGTCCCGCCGCTTCGCGGTATGGCCAAAACCACCCAGTTCGTCGTCGAAAACCTTAGCCGTGCGGACGCACGCCTGCAGGCTTTCTCCTATAACTGAATGATTTTGGCTCATATCTTAATCCCAGTCCTAATTGTCCACAGACCCTAGGTAGTTTATACACTGGATTGCAAAACTGCAAACATTACAGCCTTGCAATAAATATGGTTAACTCTGCATTAACTATGCATAAACGCATAACAGCACTACCGTTCTGTCTGTTTAAAAAAATCTTTTAAGGCTCATATAGCGCTTATGACAATGACCACTTCAATCGTGAGGTGGTGCAAATAAGGAGAACGTCATGGCTAAAGTATTTAATCCGAGCGACGTATTGAGCGTTAAAACCAACATCAACCCAGCTAAGCCCTGTGCTTCACAGGCTAATTTGGAATTTTTGGTACGCCGCACAGCCCGCGACCAACGTCGCGCCCGTAGATCATTATAATCTACAGTGCTATAAATATAGCGCACAAATAATAATACCATACCTAGAGCCCGTTGCACTTTATGTGCAGTGGGCTCTAGTGTTTTTTAGATCCAATTATTTCTGGATAAAAGTTTCTAATTTAGTGATTTGGTGAAGCCGTCAACTTCATCCCATTATGCTCCGTATAAATGTTCGCTTAATTAGGTGCAGGCTTTTCTTCTTGTACATTTGAGACGAAAAGTGGGTGTTTCTCCATAATTGCGGTAAATATATCGGTGCCCATAAAGTGCGCCAACCATTTGTGCAGATGCGGAAATTGTGGTTTGTCCCACCAGTCTTTTTCAACGGCAGCAAATTGACGGATAAACGGAAAAATAGCATAATCGGCAAGACTTGGTTTATCGCCTATTAAATATGCTGAGTTGGCCAAGATTTCCTCATAGTCTTTTAAGAAGACACACGCGTTGTCGCGGTGCTCTAAATTCACATCGCCCCTTTTTAAGCTATCATCGAAAAAACTTGCATATTTGTAACGAAATTGCTCCTGGGCAAATGGGCCTTCTATGGTTTTTATCAAGCCAAGCATATGTTCCATGTCGGGTGCTAACCACTGTTCTGGATCATGTTGTTTAAGCGCCCACAGCATAATATCAAAGCTCTCATCCACGATTTCACCGCTCTCTAACACCATAACAGGTACGGTAGCCTTCGGGGAGATGCTCAGTAATTCGGCTGGTTTATCGCGCAACAAAATTTCGCGGTGCTCATAGCCAATTTCGGATATTTTAAGTCCCATTCGGGCGCGCATGGCATAGGGACAGCGGCGAAACGAATAGAGTATATGTGGGTTTGACATGTATGTTCCTTAGAGTCTTGTTTGGGAGGCTCCTATATTAATTTTGTATAATAATGGCGCGGACTGTAAAACGTCAACACCATAAAATCGCATTGACCAGACTTCATTTTAACTGGAATTTCGTTGTTGAAACAGACAAGCCCGTTTATAAACGCAAAAAAACGGGGAAGTATGAAGATTCTTTTGGTCACAGATGCCTGGAAGCCACAGATGAACGGCGTGGTGCGGACTTTGTCCAAGACGGTCGAAGAATGCCGCAAGGCCGGACACACAGTAGAGGTTATTGCTCCGTCGGACGGGTTTATGACATTTCCGCTCCCGACTTACCCTGATATTAAAATTGCCTTATTTGCCAAACGCGAAGTCGAGCGGCGCTTGGTGATGTTTGGCCCTGATGCCGTGCATATTGCTACCGAAGGCCCACTTGGTTGGGCAGCGAGGGCTTTGTGTTTGAAATGGGGTATGAAATTTACAACATCTTATCATACTAAATTCCCAGAATATGTTCAGGCACGTTTCCCATTCATTCCGCCGTTTATTCTAACCAAATTAGCCTATAAATTTGTCCGCTCTTTCCACAATAGTGGCGGTCATATCATGGTGACAACACCGTCAATGGTAGAGTTTTTAAAGGACAAGCAGTTTGAAAATTTAGCCGTTTGGGCGCGGGGTGTGGATTTAACACAGTTTCATCCCGGTGTTCGGTTTTTAGACGGCGAAGATATGTATGCAGGCATGGAACGGCCAGTATTTGTCAACGTTGGGCGTGTTGCGGTTGAGAAAAACATCGAAGCATTTCTGGAACTGGATTTACCTGGTAGCAAAGTTGTGGTCGGCGACGGGCCTAGTTTGGTCAGTTTACAGAGGCAATACGCAGGCAAAGCCGCGTCCTCTAAAGTGAAATTTGTTGGTGCAAAATACGGCGCTGAATTAGCGCGCTATTACGCCGACGCGGATGTGTTCGTATTCCCAAGTAAAACAGACACATTTGGTCTGGTTATTATTGAAGCAATGGCTACGGGGACACCTGTTGCCGGTTACCCTGTTAGTGGCCCCATTGATATCATTCCGGGTTCTGGCGCGGGCGTTGTTGACGAAGATTTACTTTTGGCCGCGATGGCTTGTCTGGATATTGAGCGTAAAGCTGTTGTTGAGCATGCAAAAAATTACTCATGGGAGAAAGTGGCCTCAGATTTTGTTGACCTATTGGTGCCCGAGGCGGAGCCTAATCGCCGTTTGCGTTGGCGGCGTGCACGGCGTGCCTTGAAGCTAGCCAGTGCACCGTGGCGCATATTCAAAAAGATTGCACGTAGACTCGGCAGGTTTGTTAAAACGGGTAAATAATTTTTGGTCGCAAATATTGCGGCTATCATCACCCTTGTCATAATTATTTGATGCTTTAGTCTTAAAAGCATAAACAAGGAGAATCGTTTTCAGGATAATAAATGTAGAAAATTTGCCAACCTTACCTTCCATACAATGGGAGGATATCTCATGGGATTAATTTCAGAACCCCCTAAAACGGCTCTACCCCTGAAAGATGGCTCGCATCCATGCCTTATCCTGAACGCCGATTACCAACCGCTGAGTTACTATCCGCTGTCATTATGGTCGTGGCAGGATGCTGTCAAAGCCGTGTTTTTGGACCGTGTCAGTATTGTCGATCAATATAGCCAAGAAGTCCACTCGGCTAATTTTTCTATGCCCTTACCGTCTGTGGTGGCGCTCAAGGATTTTGTTCCGCAAAACCGCATGCCCGCATTCACTCGGTTTAATTTATTTTTGCGCGACGGGTTTGCTTGTGTTTATTGCGGTAGCGATCAAGAGCTAACCTTTGATCATGTGCATCCGCGCCGCCTTGGAGGACAGACGAGTTGGGATAATATCGTGGCTGCCTGCACAAAGTGTAACCTCAAAAAAGGCGGCAGAACACCTGCGCAGGCCGGAATGGCCTTGACCCGGGCTCCGGCACAGCCGAGTATCTATGAGTTGCAGTCTCAGGGAAGACGGTTTCCACCGGGCTATTTACATGAAAGTTGGTTGGACTTTCTTTATTGGGATTTGGAGTTAGAGACGTGATACGCAGATTATTTATCAGTATTATTGGGATTTTAACGCTGGCTGGGCTCGCCGCTTGTAGCAGTGGTGAGAAAAACACGCGTGTGATCATGCAAACGGATTTGGGCGTTATAGAAATTGATGTCTATAAATCCCGTGCGCCCCTGACCGCAGAGAACTTCCTCTATTATGTGGACAATGATTTGTATGACGGTGAAGGGTTTTACCGCGCAGTCCGCCCCGAGACAGACCCGCGCGGGCTAGGCATGGAAATCATCCAAGGCGGGTTGCTTGGAATGGAATCCGTAACGGCCCCCATTGACCACGAAACTACGCAGATGTCTGGCTTGTCTCATACAGACGGCGCAGTTTCTATGGCACGCGATGAACCGGGTACCGGGTCTGCGGCTTACTTCTTCATCTCTATCGGGGATAATACTTCGCTGGATTATGGCGGTTCGCGCAATCCGGACGGACAGGGCTATGCCGTATTCGGCCAAGTGGTCAAAGGCATGGACGTCGTGCGCGCCATACAGCTTAGAGAAACCAAAGGCCCAAGCGAAAGCGAAGTCACCTCTGGGCAGTTTTTAACAGAGCCCGTTAAAATTATTGGGGCGCGGCGGAAGTAAATATGTCTTTTCCTTCCTCCGTTTACGGGGTTTGAGCCAAAGCGGGGCAAATGCCCCGAGACGCGAATGGTACCCCGAAGGGGGGATGGGGGCGCGCACACTTGTGCGCTTCTAAGCTTTAGCAGCAATCCATACCATCATTGAGACGCGCCCTCTTGGAAGTGCCCTTGGGGTGCAAGAGCTTCGGCACTTCCCCCATAAATAGGGGAAGAAGGTTTTTCCAGCACAAAAAGCACCCTAAATCTTCTCGCTCAACTTAATCGCCGTTCTACATCCCGCCTTAATCACTGCGGACAAAAGCGGATAAGCGGGCGCGTCTTTGGCGCCGTGTTCTATGGCTGTGTCGTGGTGGCGGAGTTCGTCTTCTCTGAATTTTGTGAAGGTAGCGCACAGCTCCGGGTCGCTGTCTTTGGTTTCTTCTATTTGCTCGGCGTAGTGCTTTTCAATGACGGATTCTACGGCTTCGGTACACGCGTGGGCGGCTTTTTCGCCCATGAGCGCCGTGCCGATACCAAGCCCCGTGCTGGCGACTTTCCATAACCCGATGAGGGCCGTTGGCCGCGTATTGTTTTCTAGAAGCAATGCGTCGAATGCGTCCAGATGTTCTTGTTCCTCGTCGCGCATGTCCGCAAGTTGTCGCGCGATTTTTCTTGTTTTCGGCGAGCGTCCGAAAACCTTAGACTGAGCATCATAGATGGCCACGGCCGCATATTCGCCCGCATGATCCACGCGCAGCATTTCTTTCAGACGCGGCGCGGCTGTACGTTTTGGTTTGCCGCCGGGTCTTGTAGGTCTGGTCATGACTTAACCTTATAACTAGAATAATACCTATTTGGCTTTTGCAACAAAGTAGAAGCTCATCAGTGCTGCGATTAGAGATATGATAGCATTATATCCAGCCATTGAAATGCCCAACATTATCCAAGGTATATCACCGCAGGACGGCATTTTTACCGGTGATTCCAAAGCTTTTAATATATCTTCTTTGTTTATAGCAACCGCTTCTCCCATGCAGGACCTAGGGCCTTCCCACCATTTATATTCAACGCCTGTGTGCCAAATGGCTAACCCAAAGCTGACGAGGAATGCGAGGCCGAGTAAAACAAGAAACATGCGTTCCCATCTTCTGTCCATTGTAGTTTGGCGTGTTAGTAGACCAAGTATAGCGATGAGCAATACGGCCTTATGAGCATGACGTTGCCAATAACACATTTGGCATGGCTGCATGCCGCCAATATGCTGAAATCCAAGTGCACCCATCCAAAGGCTTAAGGAAAGCAGCAAAGCCAAAAGCGGCCAGTTACGGGCGGTTAGCGGGTTGGAAATCATTTTAATCACCATAGTTCTTTAGTATATCATTTTTGCCTGAGGTTGTTTAGCGTGTTACACACTTGGGGTAAAATTAAAAATTGTCAAAAAGCAGCTATTAAAAAACCTCTCATTAAAAAAAGTAAAAAGCCCACTTTAAAAAAAACAAAAACCCCTCTTGGATTCTATACTAGACTATGTTAATTATCCCATCCTTTTGAATTTAGGTGGTTGTTTTAAAAGGCTTTTTGGGGGCGATATGCTACAAAGTAACTTAAAACGTGTTGTTGAACATATTGGATCCGAGCTCGGTGCTGCGCGCATGGATGCTGGGTATTCCATAAAAGAAGTTGCGGAAAAATTACATATTCAGTCTAATTATTTGGACGCCATAGAACGTTTGGACAAAGACGCATTGCCAACATTGGGGTATGCCCTTGGTTTTGTCCGTACTTATGCGCGGTTTCTCGGTCTAAATGAAAAAAATACTATTGAACGTTTCAAAGTGGATATTGAAGCCCCGATATATTTAAGCGCTCAAGCTGAACCTAATTTTGTGCCGAAAAGTTCTTTCCACTTACCGAAGGGCAGTTTTGCCATTGGCGCAGTACTTTGCTGCACATTCGTTGTCGTGTCTTGGTACGGTATGAAAGCCGATGCCGTTTCCGCTATACCTGTGGCGGCGGCAGTACAGCCGACTGAGGTTTGGGAGTCTGCACCCGTCCAACCAACGCAGAATAATGAAAATATGATAAGCCTTAAAGCCATAGGCCCAAGTTGGGTACAGGTTAAGGACAATCTTGGTAATGTGCTGATTTCGCGTATTATGGTGAAGGGCGAAGTTTTCGAAACAGAGCGTAAAAATCTACCCGTATTGTCATTGCGGGATGCGGGCGCGGTAGAACTATATCTCGGCGGCAAGCTTATCGGAGCCATTGGCCAACGCGGCGAGCCTGCTAAAAATATCCCGCTGTCCGAAGTATCTAGATATTAAAGCTTCACAATATTCAAGCTACTCAATATTATAGCTTCCCAACTGCTTAAGCCTGCCGTAAACCCCCTCTATGAGTAAAAATGGCCTCTATGAGTAAAAATGGCATGAGTGAAAACCACAATAAGGAAATTGGTCTCCTAAGACCTTGGCGGCAAATACAGCGCCGTAAATCCCGTCAAATTATGGTTGGTAATGTACCGGTTGGTGGTGATGCACCAATCAGCGTTCAGTCCATGACCAATACGCTCACCAGTGACGCACAGGCGACAATTGACCAGATAAAAGCCGTAGAAGAAGCGGGTGCGGACATTGTCCGTGTGTCTTGTCCTGATACAGAAAGCTCGCTTGCCCTCAAGCAAATCACCAAAGCCGTAGATGTGCCTATCGTTGCGGATATTCATTTTCATTATAAGCGCGGTATCGAAGCGGCGCAAAACGGTGCGGCCTGTTTGCGCATTAATCCCGGCAATATCGGCGGTAAAGAGCGTGTGCGCGAAGTCGTGAGAGCGGCGCGGGATAATGGATGTTCAATTCGCATTGGGGTCAATGCTGGTTCTCTCGAAAAAGAACTACTTGAAAAATATGCAGAACCTTGCCCCGAAGCCATGATCGAAAGCGCTCTAATGCATGCGCGTATGCTCCAAGACGAAGACTTTCACGAATTTAAAATATCCGTCAAAGCGTCCGATGTGTTCTTGACGGTCGCTGCCTATCAAGGTCTGGCAGATGCTATCGATTGTCCACTACATTTGGGTGTGACCGAAGCGGGCGGTCTTAGGATGGGCGGGATTAAATCCGCTATCGGCATGGGAAACTTGCTGTGGGCCGGGATTGGCGACACCATTCGTGTGTCTTTATCTGCTGACCCTGTGGAAGAAATAAAAACCGGATATGATATTCTCAAATCCCTCGGTTTGCGAACAAGAGGTATCAACATTATTTCCTGTCCGTCATGTGCCAGACAAGGTTTCGACGTGATTAAAACCGTCGAAACCTTGGAAAAACGTTTGGCCCACATCCATGAGCCGATTTCGCTATCTATCATCGGCTGTGTCGTCAACGGCCCCGGCGAAGCCGCCTATACGGATATCGGATTTACGGGCGGTTCCGCTGGATACGGCATGATGTACGCGGCAGGTGACCGCACCGGAAAAACCAGTAACGACGATATGGTCGAAGACATAGTCGCAAGGGTCGAAGAACGCGCAGCGATATTACGCAATGAGCGTGAGCTTGCTGATAAATAATCCATTAAATATAAACCCCAATTTACAAACTATGAGCAACGAGCTTGACTCTTTGTGTCATAATGCCAACATTTTACCTATGAGCGATAATTTACCAGCGACTATTCCCTCTTTGGCTAGGGCATTTGAGAATGAGCGCGAGGACTTGCGGGCTTTGATAACGGGTGAAGATTTGTCGTCCCAAAGGGCCGTGTCCGAGGCACGCCGTGCACTGGATAGGACGGGTGATATATTTGCCGCCACCACCGACGATATTCAGATTCAAAAAGCCGGATTATGGTTGCTCGAAATGGTCAAGTCAGGGGCAGGGGTTTTGGATAGAGGTGCCAAGGCTGATGTGGTTTGGCGCGAAGTTCCCCCGACCTCACCGCGGGTTATAGCAGGCAGCACATTGTTTTACGGCACGGCTCTGTTCTTTATGTTAGCAGGGTTAATGCAAGGGTCCCGGCTGACTATGTTGGCGGCAACGGCGCTGGTGGTGCTTAGGTTTTTTGACCCCAAAGACTGGAAAAATTTGCTTGGTAAAATACCATTTATTGGCCGAATTTTGGGCAAGGGCAAACAGAAGTTATTAGAAGCACCGGACGGCAACAGGTTTCTGGCCGTTGCTCATGTGTCTGTCGAAGCTGCCGGATATGTTGACGCGCTGGCCGAAGCCCTGCGCACCGCCGACCATGTGTTGCTGCGTTTAGCGGAACCTGTGCTTGAAACTACATGGACGGATGATGCGCGCTTGATGAGTTTTGTACAGGGGTTACTGGAAGCCCGCAGCGTGGACGATGGTCATTTCGCCTTGAAATTGGTGGGTAGCGAGCTTGAAAGTATCTTGAATGCGGACGGTATAGAGGTCGTGAATTATTCACGCAAGACCGCGAAATTATTTGATATTCTCCCAGCACTGGACTTGGTAGACGGTAAAACCAAACAAGCGGCGCCTGCGTTAATGCAAGACGACAAAGTGCTGAGGCGGGGAACTGTGTGGCAGGCATGAGCGATAAGAACATGAATAACAAGGCTAAACAATTGGAATTTATAGGCTATGACCTTGGCCACGGCGAAACAGCGGTGGCGCGGGCTTATGGCGGTTCATCGCGCGAGCCCGAAATTATTGAATATGCAGGCGAGAAAAGCTTTGTCAGCGCCGTTGCGCGTAATAAATCCGGTGTGCGTATTGGTGCGCAAGCGGTAAATATTTCTGCGCTTGGGTCAAATAACAAAAATGAGAAAAACGAGGTATGGGTCAAATTTAAGAGCCGCGATTTGAACGATTCCTCAACGGAAATACCGACACGATTGTTTACGCAAACTCTGTTTAAAGATTTAGCCGGAGACAATAAAATAGACGGACTAAAAACCAGTCGGTTCATTGTCGGTTGCCCGTCAGGTTGGAATGTCAATGACCGGGATGATTATAAGGGTTTGATGCAAAAGTCTGGCCTGTCTACGGTTCGCATAGTCCCCGAAAGCCGCGCCGCACTCATGACGGCGCTTGAACAAGGTTATTTATCCCTAGAGGCCGCGCGCTCTAGTGTGCTCATTGTCGATATTGGTTCATCAACGACTGATTTCACCTATTGTTACGATTTGGAAGCCGAAGATGTCGGCCATAATATTTTGGGCTCTGGCTTGCTGGATAGCTTGATATTGGAACGCAATTTAGCGCGACAACCAGAGCGCAAAAAGATCGAGAAACTCATCACCAAATATCCGTGGTACCGTCCTATACTAGAGTATTGGTGCCGACTGGCCAAGGAACAATATTTTAACGGCGCTCAAAAAGGGGGAAATGCTGCTGTAGAAATTATCCGCAGACTACCCGTGGCCGGCGGCGTATTGTTTGAAATCCGTATGGACAGCAAAGACGCGGACGCTATTTTAAAAACTAAAATAGATGCCCTGAACGGTTTTTCTTGGCCGGAAACGTTTAACTATGCGCTTAAGGAATCTGTTGACCGGCTTGGTGGGCGGCATCCGCAGACTGTGTTATTGACAGGCGGTGCTTCGCGTTTGCCTTTAGTGGCGCCGGCCTGTGAGAAGGCGTTCCCGGATGCGCGGGTGGTGAGGGGCGCCGAACCTGAATTTGCAATTGCCCGCGGCCTCGCATGGCTTGGCCGGTTTGAATTTCTGCACGGCGGTTTTAAAAATGCTATTGGTGAGTTGGTCAAAGAAGACGGCCCCGTATTTGAAAAAGCCCGTGCAGCCAGTGGTAATCTGGGGGATGTGTTGGCACCGGTTTTGGTAGATGCGCTGATTGAAGCTTGTGTTGTGCCTGCCTTTGGTGATTGGCGCCGCGGCGATATTAAAGCCTTAAATGATGTAGAGAGTGCGCTGAACACACGGGTATCAGAATGGCTGTCCAGTGATGCTGCCAAGAAGACTTTACGTCCTGCCATTGAAGATTGGTTTGCACATCTACAGCGCAATATAGAGCAAATTACTGACCCATTATGCCGTGACCATAATCTTCCGGCCATGGTCCTGTCATTAGATGATAGCACCCATGTGAGTAAACACCTTGAAGGCCTCAGCGTCGCTGCACCCAAAGTCACTAGCCTTGAAAGCGACACGGCATTGGTAGGCACGACGATTTCCGCCGTGCTTATTGGTGTTTTGTTATCACAAGCGCATTTGCTGGCTCCGCTGCTCGGCAGCCCGATAGGTGTCGCCATCGGCGGTGTGCTTGGACTTGGTAGTTTTATCTTTGGCAAGAAAGCGCTGGAGGGTAAATTACGTGCCGCCAATGTACCGCGTGTTATGCGTATGTTGATGACAGACAGGCGAGTGCGTAAGGCAGCTAAGCGACAAAGAGGTGAACTCATAACAGCGGTTGCCAAAGCTTGGAACGAAAAAGCCTCGGCGCGATTTGCAGGTGAGTTGGTCGAAACCTTAAATACTGCATTTATCCAGCGCGCTGATGAGCGCGCCGTCTTGTTTTTATTATAGCTAGCGGGTAATAGCAGACATGAAAGATCGTTTTTTCTATCCATTATTGGCGCTGGTTATTACCGGAATATTATACTTGGCTATCCAGCCTGGCATACGGCATGGCAATCTCAGCCCAGAAGACATAGCCAGTGAAGGCTATATCCTAAGTGGTCTAGACTTACAAAGTTTAACGGCGGCTCCGGGTACAGAGGTTAGCTTTATTGATGGCCAAAACAAACTGCCTTTATTAGCCGTATTACTGTCTAATAACCCACGTGAATTCGTAGGAAAATCTGCGGGTGTATTTGGAACGCTGGGCCCAAATTACGAGATTGGGTTTGGGGGGCATGATATTGAAATTACTATTACCGCCCGGGCTGGCCGTTATAAGCCTTTAAGCGAATTTGACGTTGGGTATTTTACGGTTGGTGTTGGCGATAGTCGTTGGCAGCGTTTTACGCTCAGTGCAAACTTCGAGGATTATAGTTTTATTTTTAAGCCCAACCCACCCGAAGGAAAGCCCGGTAATGATTTTGTAGGCATATGGCCCGGTGATGCAGGGAAGAGCGAGACTATGGAGCTTAAGTCTATCAAAATTCAAGTTTTGCAATAGATGTTTACCTATACGCGCCCATAATTTAGGGCCGCATCACAGAGTAAATATACTCTGCCCTTTTCGCTTTCTAGGTGTGTGCGGATAGCTTCGCGCTCACCAGCCAATAATTCAATATTTCTATCAAAGTGGGTCGCGAATATAATGGCTTTGTCGCTTAAATTATCATCAAGGGTCAATGATTTCACCAAATGCTCAACGGGTTGTAGCAATCGTTGAGCGACACAGCGGCTCATTGCCGCGTGCCCGGATGTGGAACGCGCATTTGTGGCTTCGATAATGCAACCTTCATCCACCATCTCATGTGCGGATAATCCTAAATCTTCCAGATCTGCCATCAGTATTTCATCATCTGTTGGCGGTGGGTTTTGATTAAGAGGAACAGGCGCTTCTGTACTAACAATGTCAAGTGTAATGGGGAGGTCTGTACTTGACCGTTTTCCAAAAAAACCACCAAAAAATTTAGATTTAGGTTTCTGTTTTTTAGGCTCATCAATTGGCGCTGAGCGGCGCACGGCTTCATCCAGTGGGTGAAAACTAGGAAATTTCTCTTGTTGGAGAGCATGTTCTGGTTCTGAAGGCTTTATAGATTGCCGGATCATATCTGGTTCAACGAGGTCGCCACTTAATTCTAGGGGCGCTTGTTCTTGGGATTCTAATTCTGATTTTGGAGTTTCCAGTTCAGGCGTTTGAATAGGGTCAGGTTCTGAAATCGGTTGTGGTTCAGGTTCTGGAATGACTTCTGGTTCAATGATTTCGGTTTGCTCTAACTCGGTTTGTATATCAATAATTGGCTTGAGCATTAACCGCGTGCGAGTTTTTTTTCCCTTTGAAGTTTTGGGGGTATCCGTTTTAACTACTGTAACGTCTTCTTGTGTATTATCTACTTGCGTGTGGTCTGGTTGGGTGTGGTCAGGGACAAGTTCCAGTGATTTGGGCTTATTCTCGCCTATGCGAGTTTGTAGATCCGCCATTTCTTGCTCGATACGTGTGATTTCTTTTCGGGTCAATTCAAGACTATCTTGCACGCGATTGGCCGCCATATCGCTTATGCTTTGGGCGTGTTCTGTGGAATATTCCACCATTTCTCGCATTTCGGAGAACCTTGTTTTAACGGCATTGTCGGCCAAAGAAGCGGCAGACGCCAAGGCTTCGATAGTTTCCTTACCTGTAGACGAAGCTTCGCCCAAGCTTTCGGCGCTGGCTTGTGCAGACAAAGAGAGATCGCGCATTTTTATGAGGCGTTCTTCCATGCTGGCACCAAGTGCCGTTTGCTCATCACGCAAATGTTCGATCATCTCGGTTAATTCACCGGCATGTTTTTTGTAAACTTCGTCTAACTCTTCAGAGCGTTGACGAATAATATCACCGAGTGACTTTATGTCTTCATGGCTGGCACTTAAGGTGGCTGAGGCCTGTGTTGTATTCGCGCGAACAATGTCAGAGGCTGAATTGATTTTGGCCGTAGCGCCTTCAACACTGATGCGGGCTTCTTTGATTTTCTGTTCGGCGATTTGTACGGATTTTGCTAAATTATCTGTATGCATTGTCAGGTTTTTAGACAGGGAATACATACTTTCGTCCAACGACGCTGTCATAGCCGCCAATGTAGCGTTCTGGCTCTCTACGGAGGCATTGATTTTGTCGACGGTTTCGCGCGAACCTTGATTGGCAGTGTCCAAGGCTTGGGTTTGGTTTTGTATGACCTCTTCCATGGTGGCCAGTTGGTTAACGGCGAGGTTAAGTTTTTCATTCACTTGATCAACTTGCGTAGAAATTGCATGGGTCATAACCTTGCTTTTTCTAAGGATTGTCTCATCAGGTGAGCTGAGCGCATCGGCCGTTTGCACCAATGTGTAGGCTTGGTCGGAAATTTTCGCCAATTGCTTGAGGGCATAACCTGCCACAAAAATCATCAGGGTCGGCCCCAATATCAAACCGATAATTGTCGCCCAGTGCAGAGCGGAGTAGGTTTGCCAATTGGCATCTATTTTAAGGACTGCTACCAATAGACCTGCCACAAGCAAAACCCAAATAAGAGCTGTGATAATGGTTAGTCTTTTGACCCAACTATGGTCAGGTGCTTCAGTGTTTGGTGCTTCAGTGTTTGGTGCTTCGGTGTTTAGGGCTGTGGGCGAAGTTGTTCGGGCTTGGGCTGTTTTCGAATGAGTATTGGGCAGAATTGTATTTCCTGTCGACGGCGCTACTACCATTGGCTCAGTTAGATTTAGCGTGTTAGAAATATCGTCTTCAATACTGGTTATGTTTAGTTTTTTATTTGTCACAGCTTACCCTTATAACGTTTTTTGTCCCCGTTAAGGAAATAGTCGTGAGTTTATACTATACTGAACATCACTAAGGGAAAAGGTAAAACAGAGTATTTTACCATGCTTTGGTGATGTGAAATGGAAAAGGGGGTCTTATGGCCAAAATAATGCCGCGCTTAAGTGCGCAAGAGCAATCATATCTACGTATGGGACTGAAACAACCGGGCGGCAAGTTGCCCTTGTTTGATAAAAGTGGTCAGGAAATCAATAGCCGGACTATATTAGCGTGTGTGGAAAAAGGGTATGCCCAGAGGTGGTTTGCCAATCCGCTAAAACCGGAATGGTTGGTTTGTCGTTTGACGAATTTAGGTAGAGATGCTGCACGCGCTTAGTGTGCGGCTTAATGCATTGCTTAATCGGTAAGTTATCTAGCCGATAAGGCGGGTAATTATTGATTTTTGCGTATCTTTATTTTCGCCGTCATTATCTTGAGGCTGAGCCTTCATGCCTAGAAACATAAATGCAATCATTAAACTTGCATTGAGTAGCCATTTTAATACGTCCATTATGTCCCCACTGAACAAAAAGTGTTAATTACGAAGCCTGTCGTATTTACCCCATATAGGGGAAAAATGCAAGACAAGCTTTTACGGTTTTTGCGCGAAAAGCGTGAAACTTTGTTAAGGTTGGCTTTGTTTAACCCGGTAAACAAGTAAAATACCTTCTGAGCCGATATCAACTTTCTCTAGCCATGTAGGTGTTATGCCCGCTTTTAACTGTGCCAGCATTCCGTGCTGACCATATTTCAACATCATTTCAGTTTCATTACCCTCAGCACAAGCGATTACATAATTAGCCTTCATATTAATGATAGCCAGCTTAGCCGTAGCTTCGTCTTCTATAAACATATCTAGGGCCGCCAATATGCCGCTTGCGTTGCGGTGATAGGGTGCTGAGGTCACGCTTAGATCGGTAAAGTTAAGTATAGGTGCACCAAGATCAATTTGGGTGAGAGCCGTCCCTTTAGGTAAATCATTCAGCTTATTGAGCATCGGTTGGCTAGTACAAAGCGGCATGTTACGGCTTGCTTCTTGTGTAATTGATGTTTTTACAAATAAGCTGGCGAGTAATGGCAAAGTGACAGGTGATAAAGCAATAATAAGCCCGGCGCGTATTACCACCATTTTTATCTTCGGCTCAAACTTTTTAGCCCAGAGTAGGGTATTCATAATAAGATAAGTCGCAAATGGTATGGCCAATGCAGTCGCAAAGAACATCAAGCGAGTTTGTACAAAGCCTGCGCTTAAGGTCAGGGCAACAAATATGATGAATGTGCGCTCGGTTAGTGCCACTTTCTTGTGCGGGTTTTGTGTCGCAAATATATAGCCAGTAATCGCCAAAATGGGAACAATGATTGCGGCCAGACCAGCAACGATATCATTCATGAACAGTTTTTTGAAATGCCCGGCTTCGGACACATTGGACAACCATATTTCTACCAAGCGCGGATCGAGACCCGCATAGGGACCTTTGAGGCAATGGGGATAGAGGAGAAGCGTAACCACGAGGGCCAGTGATCCTAAAACGCCTGCCGCTATAAATCTGGACAGCGGGGTTTTAAATTTGGCACTGCTCATGCTGAGGCCCCATAATATCATGGCAACCGCCAAAGTAAGCTGGGTGTAGACAACCGACAAGGCATCACATGTCGGGGTAAACCACTGGGAAGGCGGTGCGCTGACCAGTAAACTCACGACCGTAGTTGCTGCCAAAGCTAGCCCGAAATTGCGCATTTTCTGTGCGCCGCTGTCTTCGCCGAAAACCCATATTAGGACAACGGCAATGCAAGCGGCGGCTACATAAGGCGCGCTTTCAATGCCAATATAAAGCGCTAATCCACATAAAATACCGGCATATATCATATGTTTAGGTTTGTTCGGAGATGTCACGATGAACCAGCATGTCGCAAGTGCCATGACGATTTGTAAGCTGTGGTGGTCTATGCGCCCCAAACCAAATTGTGATAGCGCACCAAAAGAAAGCGCTAACATGAAGGCCGCGATGACGGGCGTAGCGCGATTGCTAATCAGCTTTCCCGCGAGTGCTGTGGCAAAATATAAATAAACTAAAAGCAAGATGCTGGGATAAGCGATAACGGTGATTAATTCTGCTTTGGCTGGACCTAATAAAGGGGTCAGGGTTTTAATTGGGCCACCAATCAACACATCGGAAATGCGCGCCCAATGAGAGTTAAGCGGATCGACGGGATTGAGCCGATATTGGTGCATATCGAACCAGTTTTGGCCACCAAGCCAATCACGGACTTCCACCATGCGCATATAATCGTCATTGCTGGCAAGTTCACCGCGTAATAGTTTTGTACCGTTACGTGTCCAACTTATAAACAAAAGCAAGAGCCAGACCAACCATACACTGCCGTGACGTTCGATTATATATTCGGCTCGGGGTGATAACCCTTTTTGTTTTTTGCTGCTGGTTTTGCTCAAGAGAAAACATCACTTTCTTTGCTTTGCGTAAGCTCAGGCAGGATAAGAGGTCCTCTGGTTAGATACATGATTAAACAAACCAATGCCAAGCTGACAATTACCATAATACTGTCCAGCTGTGTGTTGAGGCCAACTTTGAATATAGTTGGCACGGGTAGGGCGGAGCTATCATAGCCGACAATTGCGGCTGCGAACATATTGTTAGCGGCATGCATGCCAATAGCGGCTTCGAGACCGCCGTCAATATATGTCAGCACGCAAGCGAATAAGCCGAAGAAGAAATATCCCGACATAGCCACCCATATGGAATGCTCTTTGACGGTTTCGGCAACCTCGGGATTGCTAAGATGTAAGGAGGCGAAGGCGGCGCTGGTGATAACAAATACTATCCACGGGTTTTTGATATATTTGCCGAGACCCTGGTTGAGATAACCGCGCAAAGCGATTTCTTCGGTGGCGGATTGCAAAGGAATAAAGAGCAAAGTTATGGGTAGGTATTTCCAGAAACGCACAGGGTCAAATACCAATTCGGCTTTGCTGAGGCCCGACACATGAGCTATATAACTTGATATTGCCGCAATAGCCCAAACAACAAGCATGGCAAATACCATCCGACCCCAACGGAATCTAAAGTGAGCTGTGTGCAGGGATAAAATTGTACGTTTTTGCACATGTTTGACGCCTAACCAAAGACCAACCGCCATAGGTGGGAACATCATGAGCATGAACATATAGACCAGTGCGCTCTTGGCCATCCAACCATTGAGCATGGCGGCGTCTTCTGAACCAGATCCAGTCATCACGATATAGATCAACGCAAAAAATGATAAAATGCCAAAAACTGAAGCAATTTGAATGCTTATTTTGCCAGCTGCATCAGATGACTTGTTTCTGAGAATGTAAATCAAGAATGCGGCAAGTGATCCGGCAATAATTGTACCCAATGCCAAAAAATAGCCGCCACCTTGTGTCGCATTGCTCCCGTTTTGGGATTCCATTATGGCTTCTAGTGAGGACGGATCTACAACCATGCCGACTACGGCTAGGGGGATGCCAAAAATCATCTGTCCGTAAAACCACAACATCACGGCGAACCAAAATACGGCGAGCCATGACCACCAGCTTGTAACTGTGCCATTTGCTTGGCTGAAAAATGCCTGAATAGGTAACTTGCCTAGAGTTTGGTTTAGCATGCGGTTCCCCCTAATGAGTTTGTCTCACGCATAGCTTGGAATCTTTAACGTATCCATAAAAAACCACCGCCCTTGAGAGAGCGGTGGCTTAATCGCCTACAGGTGGGGGGCACCTTATGGGCGGTAATAAGTATCGCCGTAACTTGATTGGTCATAGCCATCATAATATTGATCACCGCCATAACACTCGACGACTTGCTCTGTGCCTTGGACGATATAGGTGCCGTCATATGGGTTGCTACATTGCAACACACTGACGATTTCCTCATGACCATCATGATATCCGTCTACCAAAATGCGTTCACAGCGTGTTCTTGACTGATACAGACTATAAGAAACATTGCCCGGGCGGTAGAAACTATACCGTGTTGGCGCCCAACGATAGCGACTATAACCCGGGTTCCCGAAGAAAAAGTTGATACCAAAGGTCGAACGGTAATTGGTCCGGTAGCCACGGTGGTTGGAATAGCGAAATGGCCGGTAATTACGCTCACGGCGATAATCTCTTCGTGCATTGCGTCTGGCATTGCGGCGCCAATAGCGGTTATTGCTCCGCTCCGCGCTCCGTCTATGAGAGCGATCACTACGTCTGTTATGGCTTTGATATTGGTTGTTATCGCGGCGCGTTCGGTTCGTGCGGTGGTTACGATTGCGACGTTGATCATTTGTGGCACGCCTTGTTCGCTCTGTACGGCCAGTTCTGTCCGTGCGTCTAGTGCGATCACTGCGCCCAGTGCGATCACTGCGCCCAGTGCGATCAGTCCTTGTTGTGCGATCACTTCTACCAGTGCGGTTTGCGCGTTGTGTGCGTTCAGCCCGCTCTAGGCGTTGTTGACGCTCACGGTCATTGGACCAGTCACCACGGTTTTGGCGGCGGTCTTCACGCCAATTACGTTCACGCTGTGCAGTGGACTTGTTTTGCCGCTGGACTTTACGCTCGCGTTGGACCACAGGTCTATTT
>JAJFFM010000032.1 GCA_021776675.1 Robiginitomaculum sp. | reverse complement strand
CCGCATTTAGCTCGACCAATACCAATTTGCGTCCCAATATATTGTCCAGAGCCCTCGAAATTTTAGGAGACAGACGAATTTCTGCGGCGGATACGCTAACATGTCCAATATCATCAGACACTTTAATATCTGCATCTATCTTCCCAAATTGGCTAATAACAGGCGGTGTCCCCACTAAACTATCAAATTGGGCACGGCTGATATCTATGTGCGCAGATTGTAATGTGCCAGCTAAGGAATAAGCCGCTCGCCCATCTATATTGGCCGGTGTAATATCGAACGTATAGCGTTCACCACTCTCACCTCGCATATCTATGCGTAACTGACCTCTATGTTCTATGTTCCATGACAAAGGTGTTAAGGTTGCACTATACATGTGCAAGCTATCAGATGTGACAGACCAATTTTTGGTTGGATCAGACAGCTCACTAATTGGTGCGCGCACGCTCACATCGCTCATTGCTGCATGCACCGAAAACGGGAAGCCGCTTATGTTAAGCCCGTCATGACTTATTTGGTAATTTTGGCTTTCCCAATTTGCTATGCTAGCCGTTAAGCTTTTGACCATAGCACCACGTATATAAGCCCACGCCCCCATTATTAGGACAAGTATCAACAAACACGCAATGACCAAACGGGGCAGTGTGAACATTTTTTTTGATTTTGGTTTTGTGTTACTCATCAGATGTTTTTAACTT
Organism: Robiginitomaculum sp.; assembly: GCA_021776675.1. Classification (GTDB taxonomy): domain Bacteria; phylum Pseudomonadota; class Alphaproteobacteria; order Caulobacterales; family Maricaulaceae; genus Robiginitomaculum_A. The sequence continues at coordinate 3,882 of JAJFFM010000032.1, read as the reverse complement.
CTGCCTTACGGGACGTTTGCCAGGTTCACGGGCATAACTTACCAATAATTTACCGTACTCACGCACTAAGAGTTTGGCCTTTTTCCAACCACCCCACCACGGCGCATTGTCCGGTCGTTCTGTCTTAACCGGATATGCGACGATTTCTACATCATCCATTACGGCCGCTATTTCCATCTTAGCGCGCGGCATATGATAGGCGGATGTGACGAGTAAGATTTTTTCAAACCCCAAAGCCTTGGCCCAATTGGCGGTTTCGTGCGCATTGTCATAGGTGTTTTCAGCTTCATAATCGAGATCAACACAACAGCTGAATTGTCCTTCTTGCATTTTCAGCAATCCCTGAATTTGCGCAGGTTTTATGGCCCGGTTCACACCGGATATAAGCAGACGTTCGCCGTGACCCGTTTGCAATAGTTCTGCACCCACCAAAAGCCGAGATCCGTCAGCACCGGTTAAGACGACAATACCGTCAACCTTCGGCAAAACCGTAGGTGGTTTGGCCGTAGATATATAGGCGACAAACAAAAGAAACCCACTAATCAGCAGAACGGCACCAAACCCAATTAGGAATTTAAAGACCTTGAACAGGGCTGACCTTACAGGGTTTTTATCACCTAATAATTTAGATTTTTTTGTCAATTTACTCATGGGTAAATTTCATTATACAATGTTTTGATAACCGTGCGCCAGCTTGTAATGGCTATAATCAAGGCCAAAAAGCTCGGTACAGCAATAACCAAATAAATATCCGTCAGCGACAAATGCAATCCCGGTAAGAAATAAGAAAACCCGTTGGAGGTAGAAAACATCATCCCCACCAGCACCGAAGCCAATAAGGCCGAGGCCGCTCCCAATGCGCCCGCTTTAAAACCGGATGTCGCAAAGCGTGTACTGAGTAAACGAGCGGTATAATCAGGTGGAGCCCCGACCTGATGTAACACATCCATCAAACGGCGCTGCGCGGTTAAGCCCGCGCGGGTCGCAAATATGGAGGCGGCAACACTGGCAATAATAATCAGACCGAGCGCTAAATATGACAAGAGCAACGCCGCACTCGTAGTGCGTTTGATCTCTTTATTCCACTGACTGTGATCATCGATGTCGGCGCGGATGCCAGCCTCTGCCAACAATATTGCCGCCTGCTTGACTTCGAGATTCTGGCTGGAATTTAGCTGCACATCCAACAATATGGGCAGTGGCAAATCATCAGGTATAGACGCATCACCGAGCCACGGTTCCAGCAATGCTTTGGAATGTTCATCTGGCAAAATTGTGACTGTTTTTACTTGATCAAGTTCCGCCAAAATAATTTTAGCGCGTTCAGCTTTATCGGCAGTATTATGCGTGATTTTATCTGCACCCGATATGGTGGGTTTAATTTGCACCGTAAGTTTGCCCTGCAAATTTTCTTGCCAGCCAACAGCCGCTCTATATCCCGACGCCGTTGCCAGTAATGTTATTGTAGCAAGGAAGGCCAATATAACCAGAACCATAAACAAGGGACGGTCATTTTTTTTGTCATAAGGCAAGATAGCTTGCGTCTTCATAACATGGGATTGGGCCGTTAGCTCTGTGTGTTGTATATCCGTATCAACCAATGTGTTCACCACTAATTGTGCCCGTGACCTGCCCGTGCTCTATGGACAAAATATTTGCGTCTTCAGGAATGAGGGTCGTGTTGTGTGTGGCGATAATCGTGGTCGTGCCAAGCCTGTTTAGCTCCGTAAACAGCCGGATTAATCTACGGCCCATATCGCTATCAACATTGCCCGTAGGTTCATCTGCGATTAGAATATCAGGCTTGGTAATGACTGCACGCGCTATGGCGGCGCGCTGCTTCTCTCCGCCTGACAATGTCGGCGGCAAGGCATGTGAGCGGTGGCCGAGGCCAACCCATTTCAACAGACCTAACACATCGTCCTTATAGTCCGCTCGTTTACGCCCCGCAACCCGCAGGGGCAATGCAACATTTTCAAATACGCTCAGATGATCAATAAGACGGAAGTCTTGCAAAACAATGCCCATGCGCCGTTTTAATGCTGGAATTTCTTTACGGTCGATTTGTGACGTATCGCGCCCAAATAAGGTAATATGACCACGGGATTGTCGCATATTTAAATAAATCAACTTCAGCAATGTACTTTTGCCAGCACCAGAAGGCCCAATAATAAATGTCATGGACCCGGGCGGTAATGAAAAGTTGATATCGCTGAGTATCTCACCCTCACGGTCATAGCGAAATCCCACTCGCTCAAAATGAATATTGGCATCTGATTGTGTGCTTGATTTTGCGCTTGTTTCTGCGTTGGGAATTTGTTGTGAAATATTAATGTGCAAGCCCGTGTTTTATGTTTATTTTGACGCTTCGTATTCACGCTTAATTTCACTCTAGACATTTTCTTAAGGCTTCGCCACATTCTTTTCATAACTGATTCGGAAAAATCGAATGATACTAACCTGCCCTGAATGTACCACCCGCTTTAATTTAGCCGATGATGCTATTGGCTCCAACGGCAGAACGGTCAGGTGCTCCCAATGTTCAACAACTTGGTTTGTAGCATCGGAACCTGATACGCTCAATTTGGACGATGCAGAAAAAAATAAAGAGCTCCGCCACAAGATCATAAACGAGCCAGTCCCTGATATAAAAACTAAACCTAGCATAGAAACTTATAACGATGACAAAGCAGATAAAAAAAATGTTTTTCATAGCCTAGAAAGCATCAATGATGATGGTTTAGCAAATATTGGTGCACATGCCGCCATCCGCGAAACGGCTGACCGCAAGAAAGCGCGTAAACATTTGCTCGGTGTCAGTATGATATGGGTTGTGACGCTCGTGATATTGGCGTTTTTCGCTTTGTCTGCATTTCTATTTCGGGCAAAGATTGTAGAAATATTCCCCGGTACGGCGCCGCTTTACAAGGCCATCGGCCTTGAAGCCAACGCCTCGGGTCTGGAGATTTATGATATAGAAACCCGCTACGGAAATAATGAAGGTGTACAAGTTTTGTATGTTAATGGCAAAGTTAAAAACTTCGACGTGAAAACCAGAGACGTTGAGTTGATAAAGCTCAGTTTCAAAAACGCCAGCGGTGAAGTTCTAACCTCTTGGGTGGTTGAACCATCACAAGCAATGCTTAAACCTGGCCAAGCAATTAAGTTTTCTTCTCAATACCCCAACCCGCCTGTTGATGCTAAAACGCTCGCGCCTAGCTTCGTAACTGAAATGGACATGTCAGCTGACACGACGCCAAAGCTATCTCAATAATTTAAACATCCACAGCTATATTACCGTGCGTATCAATCCATGCACGGCGCATACCTTGTGATGTAAAGGGCAGTGTTGGCTGTCCCGTGTGCCCCAGCGCAATAACGCCGCCGTAACCGCCTTGTTTCTTCATATCAGCCAGTGCGCTTTTTGCCGCGTCTGCTAGAGGCGTTTTAGCATAAGCCATGCGCGCAGAAATATCCGCTGCGGTCGCGGTTTTGATAAAATATTCACCCTGCCCCGTACACGATACGGCAACCCGTTCATCCGCCCAACAGCCTGCACCGGGCAATGGACTATCCCCAACCCGACCCGCCATTTTACCAAGCAGACCACCCGTAGACGTCGCGGCAGCAAGCCGCCCTGTATTGTCCCGCGCCACGACGCCGATTGTACCTGTGTCGAGCTCATGAGGCAAACGGGTAACACCGCGTATAATATAATACTCAAGCGGTTTCTCGACGGCTTGACAGTTCTGATGCGCAGCAAAAATTTCTGCCCCGCGCCCAGCCAGCATAACATGGGGCGTATGTTCCATAACCGCACGAGCAACCCGCACTGGATTTTTATAGCCTTTAAGGGCGGCGACCGCACCGATATTACGGTTA
>JAJFFM010000031.1 GCA_021776675.1 Robiginitomaculum sp. | reverse complement strand
GGCCCACATCCGGTTCGGCCGCCTTGAGAATCGGCGCGATGAATTCCGGGGACAACGGATTATCGAAATGGTCGAGAGCATGACCGGCAAGAAAGCGGCGTTGCATCTCATCGAACCGATATTGGCCGGTACGGAAGAGATCGATCTCGTACGTTCAGGGCTTGACGACTCGATGCGCCGGGCCTATCAGCAAATCCGCGAGGTGATGCTGTCCCGGCGCAAGGTCAAAGATCTGCGTACGGCCGCGTTCGTCGTTGCGATTGAGAAGATTTCGCAGGCCTATCACTGGATGGGCGTGTAGAGAAGTTCATGTGTTCAGCCCGGTTTCTAGGTGAAACCGGGGCGGGGGATTAGGCCTTCGCCGCTTTGCGCGCGGACTTGATGTGGGCGTACGCTTCATTGAGGGCGCGCATGGCATCATCGTCACCGCCTCGATCCGGGTGGTGGATCTTCGCTTTGGTGCGGTACGCGCGCTCGACATCTTCCCATTTCGACGACGGCGAGATCCCGAGCATCTTGTAGCACAGGTCCAGGTCGTCCGGATACTGAATGTCGTCCATGACGTGTTCTCCGCGCAATTCACGCAGTCCTTGCGCAATGCGCGGCCACAACCCGGTGGCGCTCAACACCGCGATCAACAACACGATGATCATGAATTCTTGAAGGCTACTGCCCAATTCTGATTCCTTTGCGGCGTACGCCGGAAACAACCCCGTACAGGATTACTTGCGCCGCTTCTTTTCTTCGTCGAACCGGAAGATATTGTCTACGGCTTCACCCAATTTGTCCAAATTATTTCGTGGCGGCTCCGCACCGCGTTGGCGTCGGTCGAACCAACTGCGGATTTGGGGGACTAGCTTGATATATAAGAAGCCGACGGCCATGCCACCGAAATGGGTTGCCCACGAGACGCCGTTTGAGGCGGTGAGAGCGGACATGAGGTTCAGCACAATGAAAATGATAACCACGGCCCGTGCGGTCAGGCGGATAGGAATGGGGAACAAGTACATTTCGCGGTTGGGGTAGAGGGTGGCGAAGGCCACCAGAACTCCCATCGTGGCACCGCTGGCGCCGATGACGGACGGAATTTCGACCTGCCCACCGCTCGTCGCCACCAACCGTAGGCCCCAGAGGATGAATTCCGCACCGACGCCCAAGGCGCCGCAGAGCACAAAGAAGCGATAAAACTGGCGTGTGCTCAGTACCCGCTCGACATCCGGACCGAAAAAGAACAGGCCAATCATGTTCATGAAGAGGTGGGAAAGCCCTGCGTGTAGAAACATGTAGGTGAACGGTTGCCAGATGTAGCCGCTGAGGAGGTCGGTCGGTGTAAACGCCAGCCAATCGATGGCGATACCCCCCGGCGGGGCGCTAAATACGTACAGCGCGCTGCCACCCAGCGGGATATTGATCAGGAGCTGCACGACGAATACCGCGACATTGATCAAGATCAGCCGTTGCACGGCATGGGTCATGCGGAAGCCGGGCGCGGCGCCGTCATCGTATTGTTCGAAGTTGGAAGTACCGTACGTCATGGTCTGCGATCGTTGTTCTGTGGCATGCGAAACGTGTTTCGCGACTCGAATAGGGTTACAGATTCATGCGTGCGCTGCAACCTGCCACGGAATCACCCTGGTTTATTGCGGCAAATCGTATGCGACCAATGGCGTGGAGGCGACGGGCCCGGATCGGTTCAACGGCAAGTATATCCGGCGTACAACCCCGATAATCGTGTCGGTGCTAATGCCGGGATGGCAGTCCCAATCGCCCTCATTCCAGACTTCGCTGCTACTATCCTCGCTGAATTTGCGATTGTCTCCGAGCACGAAACAGCAGCCTGCGGGGACTTCATACGGTGGATAGTTCAGAAAGAGCGGTTCCTTTACATAGGCTTCGGAAACGTAGCCGCCGTTGATGTGCAATGCACCACCGCGCAGCTCGACGGTATCGCCGGCAACGCCGACAATCCGTTTCACCAAGAATTCACCCTTGTTCTGCGGGTCTTTGAATACGACGATATCGCCGGGGTTATAGGACGACGATTTGAGCGTGAGGATGTAGTCGCCTTTTTTGAGCAACGGCTCCATTGAACCGGACGGGACGAGAAAGAAGGTCAACCCCCGTACCCAGAAAAAGTACAGTAAGATGAGGCAACATACGATGATTATGCTGTAGAAAGTGTACCGGGCTCTAGACATATCGTATTACGCGCGGACTCTCGCCCTATACACGTTTCAGTCTCCCTTTTCCCGTAGTTTTTCCAGCAAGCCCAATGCTACGCCACTGTCCGGCATGATCGCTAACGCCGCTTGTAAACAGGGCTCCGCGTGCTTGGCATCGCCCTGTTCGATCCAAACCCTCGCTTCATTCAGCCACGTATAGAATTCTTCCGTCTGATTGCGGGCGTGTGCACGCGCGGTAGACCAGGCTTCGGCGGCCTCTTTCCAATCGGCGGCCACGTCAAAATTTTCCGCTGCGAAAAAGTTAACGGCGTAGTCTTGCTGCAAATCGTAATCGCGCGGCGCCAGTTCCGCCGCTTTTTTCGAATGTTTCATGGCTTCGCGATAGATGCGTTTCTGATCCCAGCCGCGCATTTCGGCGATCTGGGGTCCATGTACCAAATAGATTTGCGCCATGTTGTAGTGATAGTCGGATAGTTCTTCATCCAGTTCGAGCGCGCGATCCAGTTCCCGCAACCCCAATCGGTAGTCGCCGGTATGAAAATAGTGCAAGCCCAGATTGTTGTGTGGCGCGCTCAGTTCGCGGTCGAACGCTGAAGCCAGACGCCAATTTTTGATGGCTGTGGTTTGATCGCCAAAATGGTCGTACAAGAGTTCGCCGTGAAACGTGAGCGCTTTGGAGTTCTCCGGATACGTATGCAGGACGATCCGATACGCCTGATCGATCAGATTAATCCGAGCGCGTGCGGATTCAGCACGTTCATCCGCGGCTTCCGTGTCGCCTTTGCCGCCCAATTCCTGTGCAATGTCCATATCCCAAGACGCCAGCGATTGCTGAACACGGTCGAATTTGCGGACGGCGGTGACCGTCTTTTCCTCGTCATCGATGATGTCTTGGATGAAAGCGAGTTCCGATGGAAGCGGTATTTTGTCAGCCGAATATGCTGCGGGCAGACATGCCGCGGCTGTAACGATGCAGCGTATTGCCGTGGCGGACAAATGGCGCGATATTTTGTCGTCGAGCATGCGTTTCCCCTCTACCACTGGCTTCCCCGTATACGATTCTATCACGCCGAGCGGGCAACCCGGGCGGTTCAGTTCTTGTGTCAGTCTTGCGGCGCCCACCATGCGTAGGTTTCGACCGGCATTAGGTGATTGAAGCCTAATCGTTCGTAAAGCTGTTCCGCGGGATTGCCGCAGGTGACGCCGAGCGCGATGCGGTCGTAGCCGTAGCGGCGAAATTCCTCGGCAAGTTCGCGAATTAGGTTGGTTCCAACCCCTGCACCTTGGGCTGCGGGCGAGGTCGCGACATGTAAGATGAATCCGACGCCCGGTGCTGCTTCCGCACCTGCGATGACGCCAATGCACGTATCGTCCACGAGCTGCATGCGATAGAACGCGCTCGTCGTCGCGCCATAGCCGCCTGCGCGAAATCCTTCAAAAAACGTCGTAGCACTCTCGCAATCATGGGCTTCCGGGTGAAGCCGACGGCTGGGATGGTTGCGATACGCCTCCACCAGCACCTCCGCCGCATCCGAATCGCGGACTCCGCAAGGAACGGTGCGTGGGGGGCCGTCCAGCGCCAATCGGGCGTCGGAGAGGTCGGCGAGCATCAACCGGCGATTAAACCGGGTGAAGCCCAGTTTTGACATGGTTTGTTCAATGCCGAGCGTGCGAAACTGCACGAATTCGCCGATGATCGCTCGAACGCCCTCGTCTCGAAGGTGTGATGTCGCAGTTTCGAGGAGGGCCTCCTCAATGCCGTTCCCGGTTTCGGCGTCGAGGACGTGCAACAACGTGACGTGCGCGACTTCGCGCCGGACAACACTCATCAGGAGGCCTGGCGTCGCCATTGGGCCGCAGGTCCAGAGGTCGACTTCCGGGTGGCGAATCAACCGCGCATAGGAAGCCTCTGCTGCGCGGGCGTAGGCGGCTTCGGCATCCGGACCGTAGAGGTTTCGGAGCGCGAGGCCGATTTCGCGGACGAATTGATCGAGATTTGATGGAAGAATTTGGGCGGGCCGGACGTTAATCATGATAGTAATCACGATATAAGGCCGTCGTCTGGCCGGTCCAATTGACGGGTAGTGCTAGTGTTTTCGACTGATTGGTGCGCAATATTCGCATAGTTGCGTTTTCGTAAAGGTATCCATATAATTAGGTTAGCGAAGTAATTGGATTAGGCGGGCTGCCCAATCCTAATGATTAGTCCCTCCATGGTAGTCGGAACCTCATGACGAAGACACTCCAAGACCAAGCACGTCTGCTCCACGACACGATTCGGCTGATGAAACGACAGTTTCCGCAACCGGAATCGTTGATGCGGGACCAGATGGGCTCTGGAAATCTCGATTTTCCGGATTTAACGATCCCTCAATTGAATATGTTGATGACGTGTCACGATATCGGACCCGCCACGATTAAGGAAATCGCGGCGGATTTGGAAGTGTCCGCACCGTCGGTTTCGGCGATGGTGGATCGATTGGTAGAGCTTGGCGCGTTGACGCGCGAGCAGAGTATGAATGATCGGCGGCAAGTGGTGGTTCGTCTGACGGAGCTGGGCGCGAACACGGTGCTGTGCATGGAAGAGTATATGATCGGTGCGTTGGCCGAGGTGTTGGAACGTGTCGGACCGCGTTATGCGGAGATGTGGTGTGAAGTCTACCGGGAGATCAACCGTGTGTATGGAAACGGTTCAGACCAACCGGATGTACGGCATGAGGGAGTTGCCCTGTGAAAACGGTTGTAAAATCGATTGTTCTCGGCCTGGTCGTGTTGGCAATCGGCTTAGTTATTCGTACCGCGCTTGCGGGGATGCGCAAAGATCCCGCGAATGCGCCCCTGCCGGAAGAAGTGCTTCGCGTAGACGCGGTCGCATTGGTGCCGGAAGATGTGCAGGTCGTGCTCAATGCGTTTGGACAGGCCAAGGCGCTTGACGTTGTGGCGATTGCCCCTGAAGTGGCGGGCACAGTAATCGAAGTACACCCCAATCTGGACGTCGGCGGCATCATTCCTGAGGGCGAGGCGATTTTTGTGATCGACCCGAGTTCCTATATGGCACGTCGCGATGAAGCGTCGGCCCAGGTTGCGCAATTGGAGAGCCAACTTGAACGGCTCAAGACACAATTCGCGAATGATCAGAAGCGGCTGGAAACGTTAGAGCGGTCCAGGGATTTGGCGAAAGCGGAATACGATCGCCGGAAAGCATTGCTTGAAGGTGATGACGTCGGTTCTCAATCGACGGTGGACATCCAAGAACAGGCGTACAACACGGCCGTCGACATCGCCGATCAACTTGGCCAAGCGGTCGAAGTGTATCCCATGCGCATCGCGGAAGCGG
>JAJFFM010000004.1 GCA_021776675.1 Robiginitomaculum sp. | reverse complement strand
TGTTGGCAGTACCAAGCCTGGGCATAGCAAGCTTCTTTATGGAAACGGGGCAAATTGAAGCCGCAAAAGCATCCGGTTCAGGTATTGTTATCGGCGTTCTCTATACCGCGCTATTGGCCTCAATATTTGCCCATGGTCAATATTTTCGCCTCCTGAAAACTTATGATGTTAGCCTCGTCGTCCCTCTAACCTTGATGAGCCCATTCTGGGCCGTTATACTCGGCGTAATCATACGCGGTGAACCATTTGGTATTAAGTTGATAATTGGCGCAGTATTTATTTTAGCAAGTGTCTTCATCATTGCTAGACGCCAAAAGAAAACACTAACCGAACTCCTTTGAGAAAAACCATGAGCAAAGCAAAAAACAAAACACAGAAAACAAACACGGCACCTGAGAAATTTCTTATGGATGTGACACCAGAACAAAAGCAAGCTGACTGTTTTACCCTACTAAAAACTATGAAAAATATTTCAGGCCTTAAGCCTAAAATGTGGGGGCCTAGCATTATTGGCTTTGGTAGCTATCATTACAAATATGACAGTGGACGTGAGGGTGATTTTTTTCGTATCGGTTTTGCACCGCGTGCACAAAACTTGACCATTTATATTATCCCAGGCTATCAAGATTTTACAGATGAGTTATCAAGGCTCGGAAAACATAAAGTGGGAAAATCGTGCCTGTATATCAAACGGTTATCAGACGTTGACGAAGGTGTCTTACACGAGATATTTATCAAAGGACTTCGTCTTATGGAAGAGAAGTATCCGTCTTGAAAATTATAAACACCCCTTCCCCCAATCACGACGAACGCTCATTACCCATTTCTATGCTCATCCTGCATTATACGGGCATGAGTACTGGCGCAGCTGCTCTGGAACGTATGTGCGATCCCACAGCCAAAGTCAGCGCACATTATATGGTAGAAGAAGACGGACAAGTTTTTAAATTAGTCGACGAAAACAGACGCGCTTGGCACGCTGGCATCAGTTCATGGAACGGCGAGACCAATATTAATTCTGCGTCTATCGGCATAGAAATTGTCAATGGCGGGCACGATTTTGGCTTACCACATTTCCCAGACATTCAAATTAAATCGGTGATATCCTTATGCCAAGATGTAATAAAACGTAATAATATAAGTGATTTTGGTATTGTAGCCCACAGTGATATTGCACCAACGCGCAAACAAGATCCGGGAGAAAAATTCCCGTGGGCAAGATTAGCTGATGCAGGCATCGGCATTTGGCCAGAGGTAAAAACTACTGATCAGCGCATATTAATTGATACGCAAGACGCTGACGGAAAATACATTCGCCGCGCCCAAGCCGCTCTCAGTTTTCTTGGTTATGATATAGAAACAACGAGCCGTTCCAATGGAACTACCCTATCAGTAATTCAAGCTTTTCAACGTCGTTATCGCCCCACCAAGATTGACGGTCAAATGGATGTTCAAACCATGGCAATATTGACATTGCTCGTGAACTATAAGCAAAAATACTCTTAAAACGGTTTGTAATAAAACTTAGGTTTAAATTAAACGAAAGCTTTAATAAAACGAAGACGCGGAGGTTATGGGTTGATGTGGGGCAACCTGATTTCCGCCGCGCCTTCTGGAACTTTGAACACCCAAATTATATAATCCGGTAAATCCAAAGTTATTCTGAATTATGTAAAACATTGTCAGTTCAGCGCTAAAATACTTATTTTGTACTCACTATTAAACGATATGTACAGTGGTTTTTTGACGATTTGAAAATAGAATAAAATAGAATAAAATAGATGATTCACCTAATCAACTATTTTAGAGGCCGTTGACATACTTTCAAATAACCGCAATGTTTCAGATCCTGCACACGGATTAACTCTTGTGGCTACTTCATCATTTAGAACATGAACATCACATGTCTTGCAGTGAGTTACTATCTCAACTCTCTGCTCACAGCCTTTATGAACAATGGTGAATGGAGCATTTTCTTTAGTATAATGACGTTCCGCCCAAGCCGCTAACCCGACAATAATAGGGTGCAATTCACCCGCTATTTCTGTTAGCCGGTACTCGTAACGCTGTGGATTTTCGTTGTATAAATGTCTCTCCAACAACCCCATTTCCACAAGTTTATCTAACCTAGATGATAGTAAATTTCTGTTGATACCTAGATAGCTTTCCATTTGATTGAACCTGCATACGCCTGAGAAACAACCAGCCAATACCATAAGCGACCAACGATCTCCAACCAGATCAACTGCCTTAGCAATCGATGAATTTTCCTTGAGCAAGTCAGGCCAAGCCATACATCCCCCCTCATGTAAATTATGCCCGCGATTAAATTAACCATAAATCAGAAGATTGCAAGGCTTGACTTAACAATTACCAATGTTTAATTTAGCGGTTCAGAGGGTCGGGCGACCGCGGGATGTAAATTCCGAGGAAAGTCCGGGCTCCATTAAAGCAGGATGCCGGATAACGTCCGGCGGGCGTGTTGGTGACGACGCGTTTAGGGAAAGTGCAACAGAAAGTATACCGCCTTGTAAAAGGTAAGGGTGAAATGGTGTGGTAAGAGCGCACCGCCGCTTTGGCAACAAAGCGGGCATGGTAAACCCCATCCGGAGCAAGACCAAATAGGGGCGGCATCACGGCGAGCTTGAACGTCGCTGCCCGGGTTGGTTGCTTGAGGTGCTGAGTAATCAGTGCCCTAGATGAATGGTCGCCGCCTTTGTGCTTAGGTGCAAAGTGTACAGAACCCGGCTTATAGACCCTCTGAATATTTTCTGCCTAAATGTATTGCCTGCAAGGTTTTTTTTAATATTCGACATTTTTTAATATTCGGCATGGATGACTTGGTTTATGATTACTCATGTCATAATTTTGACATCATGCACAAACACAATTTACCGAGACTATCATGGCACAAACACCAAACATAGAAGACAGACAAGACATGCAAGACGATTTTTACCGTATCAAAAAACTGCCCCCTTATGTGTTCCAAGAAGTTAATGCCCTGAAAGCTAAATTACGTTGCGAAGGTGCGGACATAATTGATTTTGGTTTTGGCAATCCAGACCTCCCGACTCCGCGCCATGTGATCGATAAACTAATAGAGACCGTGCAAAAACCAAACACTACGGGGTATTCGGCTTCGCGCGGCATATTAGGCCTCCGCCAAGCCTGTGCACGTTATTATAAACGCCGTTTTAATGTCGAACTAGACCCCGCTGACGAAATTATCGCGACGATTGGCTCCAAAGAAGGTTTCGCCAACTTAGCCCAAGCCACAACCGCGCCCGGGGACATCATTTACGCGCCCGACCCGTCTTACCCCTTACATGCATACGGCTTTATCATAGCGGGTGCTGAAATTCAGGCTATCCCGGCTATTACAGCAGATGAATATCTAGCGGGTATCAAAGATGCAATTGCCGCAGCAGACAATCTTCCAATTGCTATCGTTGTCTGTTTTCCTTCCAACCCAACGGGGCATGTTGCCGACTTAGATTTTTACACAGAGATTGTGGCACTTGCCAAAAAGCACGGCATTTTGATCTTATCGGACCTCGCATATTCTGAAATTTATTTCACCGCACCACCGCCGTCTATTTTCCAAGTACCGGGCGCCAAAGATATAGCCGTAGAAACTATTTCTCTTTCCAAAACCTATTCTATGGCGGGTTGGCGTATGGGGTTCGCCGTTGGCTCAAAACGTCTTATTGCCGCCCTTGCCCGTGTTAAATCATATCTGGATTACGGGGCGTTTACACCCATTCAGGTGGCTGCATGTGCTGCTCTGGACGGACCACAGGAATGCGTCATTGAAGCTCGAAAAATTTACAAAGCCCGCCGTGATGTTCTGGTTGAAAGCTTTGGGCGCGCGGGGTGGAATATTACCCCGCCTGACGCATCAATGTTTGTTTGGGCTGAATTACCTGATGCATATAAGTCCATGGGATCATTAGAGTTTTCTAAACGCCTGATGAAAGAAGCAAATATAGCAGTATCGCCAGGCGTTGGGTTTGGAAATAACGGCGAAGGTTATGTACGCATGGCCGTGGTTGAAAATGAGCAGCGCATTCGACAAGCCGCCCGCAACCTCAAACAATTTTTAAGTTAGAATAAACGGCTCTATTTAAGGCGCAACACTCACTGGACGCAGTCTGCGTTTGCGCGGCATAAAACGGTAAAATACATGGGTGTCATATTGGCGCAATTTACGAAGGCTTGGTGCCCATTTTGGGCTAACACCAGTTGTGTGGTAATGTGTTGCACGGTTGGTAATCGGAACGCTCGCACTCATCATCATATGACGGGCAATATCTTGCGCTTCGTCCCAATGTTTACCTGACGGCAAAATAGCATTGGAACCATCACAAGCGAATGAAAACTGACACCCTGTTGTCCGTTCGGCACCTTGGAAAACAACGGCACAAACAGAATTAGGGAAAGCTTTGTGCCCGACGCGGTTGAGCACAACTTCGGCCACGGCTTTTTGCCCAGATACGGTTTCAGAACGCGCTTCGTAATATACGGCTTCAGCTAAACAATTAGTTTCCTGTGCCATGAATTTAGACTTTGCGACTAAAGTCCGAGAATTTTGCGGAATATCAGATGTAATCAGGTAATCTAACATATATGGGTTAGTGACAGATAAATCTGAATGCCACTCAACCAATGTTTTGGCCATATTGGATGTAGAATAGTATTCGACGCCAACTTTTTGCAAATTGCTGGCACGTTCTTGCCACTTTACCTGGTCTTTGAAATCGGTTGAAGCACCTGCCAATTTAGGCAAGCCTATAATCGTCGCCAAAGTTACGGCGATACCAAGTCCCCAACCGAGGAATATGTGATAGCTCTTATTCATTTCGCGCTCTCATATATACACTTTATTAATAAGTGCAAGTTCTGTCATTTTGACAGGTGGATACTTAACAGTTCGTTTACAAGAGTTTGTACTAGCTTGTATTAGAAAAAGCATACTAAACGCCTAATATTTTCTAATATTATAGGAAATATATCACGCATATACCGTTCCAAAATATGAAAAAAGGGCACTCAATCCACGGAAATATTGTGAATTTAGGGCAAATACGGGTAATTATTGTGCAATCTTAAAAATATAATATCTAAGCGTTTTTATTGCGAATCACAGATTTGATCGCGGACTGACCTGCCGCCAGCCTAGCAATTGGCACACGATAAGGTGAACAAGACACATAATCTAGTTCTACACGGTGGCAAAAATCAATACTGGCAGGATCACCACCATGTTCACCGCAAATACCTAATTTTATGTCTGGACGGGTCTTCTGACCGCGTTTAACGGCTATTTTGATCAGATCGCCGACACCTTCTTGGTCCAGCGTGACAAATGGGTCTTTTTCGACAATGCCCTGTGCTACATAATCAGGCAGGAACCGTCCTGCATCATCCCGTGACAAGCCAAATGCTGTTTGGGTCAAATCATTGGTCCCAAAAGAGAAAAATGCAGCATGTTCGGCTATCTTATGCGCCTGCAAAGCGGCGCGCGGCAATTCAATCATCGTTCCAATTATATAGATAACAGGCGTCGCTGTTTCTCGCGCCACATCGTCAGCAACGGCTTCGATAGTGGTTTTCAGGATTTTCAGCTCTTTTTCCGATGACACTAATGGCACCATCACTTCGGCAATAGGGTTTATACCCGTTTCCTTAAAAACAAGCGCTTGTGCTTCAAAAATAGCCCGAGCCTGCATTTCATATATTTCCGGATAAGAAATCCCGAGACGGCAACCACGATGCCCTAGCATAGGGTTGGTTTCGTGAAGTTCTTTGGCGCGCTCCATCAATTCATTTGCCGATAATCCTGTGGCCTCGGCCACTGCCGCCACATCGGCTTCACCGTGGGGCAAAAACTCATGTAAAGGCGGGTCGAGCAAGCGGATAGTACATGGCAATGCGCCCATAATGCGAAAAATATCTGCAAAATCACCCCGCTGAACGGGCAATATTTTCGCCAGCGCCGCAACGCGTCCGGCCTTATCAGATGCCAATATCATTTCGCGAAAATGAGCCAGACGGCTCGCCTCAAAGAACATATGTTCAGTACGGCAAAGGCCAATGCCTTCTGCGCCGAACCCTTTGGCAGTTTCTACGTCCATTGGTGTTTCCGCATTGGCACGAATGCCTAATGTGCGGGCTGCATCTGCCCAACCCATAAGCGTTGAGAAATCACCGCTCATTTCCGGCTGTACCATATCGACGGCGCCAGCGAATACTTGCCCGCTTGCGCCGTCTACGGTGACTATATCACCTTTATTGACCACACGTCCGGCCACTGAAAAAGTCTCGGCCTCATAATCAATCCGCATACTGCCCGCGCCAGACACACAAGGTGTGCCCATGCCGCGCGCGACCACTGCGGCATGAGACGTCATACCACCTCTGGCCGTAACAATCGCCTCTGCTGCATGCATGCCGTGAATATCTTCGGGTGATGTCTCTGTGCGCACCAGAATGACTTTGTGCCCTGCCCTTGCCAAGCTTTCCGCTTCATCAGAAGAAAACACCACTTCGCCGATAGCCGCACCCGGAGATGCGGGCAGGCCCATGACCAGTAAATCACACGGCGCATCGGCGTCCAATGTCGGGTGTAATAATTGGTCCAAGGACATTGGCTCTATGCGCAATACGGCTTCGTCTTGGGTGATAAGTCCTTCGCCCGCCATATCAACGGCGATTTTGATGGCGGCTTTGGCGGTGCGTTTACCCGTGCGGGTTTGTAGCATCCACAAGCGTTCGTCCTCGACGGTAAATTCGATGTCCTGCATGTCGCGGTAATGAGATTCCAGCTTATCGAACACTGCGGCCAGCTCTGCGAACACTGTCGGCATGGCTTCTTCCATGCTTGGCTCGGTTTCGCCCATGCTCTCGCGGGATTTCTTAGTCAGAGTTTGCGGTGTACGGATGCCCGCCACTACGTCTTCGCCTTGGGCGTTGATCAGGAACTCGCCGTAATATTCGTTATTGCCCGTGGACGGGTCACGAGTAAAGGCGACGCCCGTAGCCGACGTATCGCCCATATTGCCGAACACCATAGCCTGCACATTGACGGCAGTGCCCCAACTGGCGGGGATATCAGACAGCCTACGATAAGTTATCGCACGGTCATTCATCCAGCTATCAAATACGGCAGAGATGGCTTCCCAAAGCTGCTCATCGGGATTTTGCGGGAAATCACGGCCAAGCTCTTCGCCCACGGCGGCTTTGTACTCGCCAATAAGCACAGTCCAATCATCGGCTGTCATTTCCGTGTCGGACATATAGCCGTTATCGTCTTTATGGTTTTCTAATATATCTTCGAATGTATGGTGCGCCATGCCCAAAACTACATTGGAGTACATTTGGATAAAGCGGCGATAGCTATCCAGAGCAAAGCGCATATCACCGGAGTGTTTCGCAAGACCTTTGACGGTTTCATCATTGAGGCCAAGGTTCAGGACAGTGTCCATCATGCCCGGCATAGATGCTCGCCCGCCAGAGCGCACAGATAACAAGAGCGGGTTCACCGCGTCGCCGAGGACTTTCCCAGTATCGGCTTCGAGGGCACGCCCGGCCTTTTCTACCTGTGCCTTAAGGTCACTGGGATAATTTTTACCATTTTCGTAATAAGCGGTACAAACTTCGGTAGTTAGGGTAAAACCGGGTGGGACAGGCAGGCCAAGCGCCGCCATTTCGGCCAAATTAGCGCCCTTGCCGCCCAAAAGGTTCTTCATGGACACATCCCCGTCCGTGCCTTTACCGCCAAATTTATAAACCCATTTGGTCATGAGTAAATCCTCACTCTATTTCCTGAATATAATTGCAAACACCTTACCCCCTCACCACGCTGTCGCGCACCTCTCCCCAAAGGAGAGGTTAAGTGTGACGCATGTACAAAGGCCCAATGAAAAAACACAAACAACCAAGATAACGTCTCCTCTCCCCCATTATTGCTTTTTGGGGAGAGAGGAACAAGGTAAGGGGATGGGATGTCTATGTTATGCACCAATGTATCAACCCTCAACCTTATCAAAGTCTGCAATCGTTCCGGCGAGGTTACGGATTTTTATTAGAAGTCCCAACCTATTTTCCCGCTCGGACGCCACATCAGAATTAACAATCACATCATCAAAAAACGCATCAATAGGCGCACGCAATCCCGCCAGAGCCGTCATAGCCCCTGCATAGTCTTCAGATGCGAGTGCTTTCTTAATCAAAGGCTCGGCGATAACAAGAGCGCTAAACAGAACACCCTCTTGCGGCAATGTGCCTTTGTTGGGTTCTACATCTGGCAGTTCACCCTTTTTAGCTTCAGCCTTCAAGATATTTGCAGCACGTCTATAACCAGCAAGGAGATTGGCACCATCATCAGTAGAGAGAAATGCCCCCAACGCCTTAACGCGATTGGTAATATCAACGAGATCATCAAGTTTATTGTCGCTCACGG
>JAJFFM010000030.1 GCA_021776675.1 Robiginitomaculum sp. | reverse complement strand
AAAGCTCTGTTGCTGTCATCAGCACTTATTGCTTTAAGTTCGCAAGCATTCGCACAAGTTGCTGACGATGAAATTATCGTTACCGGTACCCATGTTAAGGGAGCCAGTGTCACGGCGACCCTGCCAGTTGTGGTGTTTGGTCAAGACGATATAGACGGCATTGGCAGTTTTGATGGTGACGACCTTATTCGTTCCATACCAGGTCAAGGCGAAGTTGATTTTCGCGATGATAACAATAACACGGTCAATAATTCACGTGGGGACATTTCCTCAATTAATTTGCGTTCGCTTGGGCCTGGCAATACACTTGTCTTATTAAACTCCCGCCGCGTTGTTAACCATCCGGGTACACAAACTAAGAACCTTGTCCCGGCAGTTGTCGCTAATATGAACGCTTTGCCGGTTGCTGGTATTAGGCGCGTTGAAGTTTTGAACGACGGCGCGTCAGCTCTTTATGGTTCTGATGCGGTTGCGGGTGTTTTCAACGCGGTTTTAAAGGATAACTTTGAAGGACTAACAACGTCATTTCGGGCTACCAAAGCAGAGCACACGGGCCTGAACGAACAACAATTGACCATAAATTACGGCAAGAACTTTAATGATGATCGCACCAATATTTCCTTTGCTGGTAGTTATTCATTACGTAATGGGTTGAATTCGGACGAATTAGCACTATCCGCCAATTCTGATACACGCGATTTGCTCATTGGCACCAGTTTTGAGGGCGACACGTCATTTGACAACCGTCACACTCGAACGGCTTGGGGGCAATTTACTCTACGCACGAGTAGCAGCACGCGGGTTCGTCAAAACGGTACAACTCTGACCACATCAAGTGGTCGTTTTCATATTCAGCCTGATACATTTTCTGGGTGTCGCGGTACAACAGCTGATGACTTGGCTACAGATGGTATTTGTATAGATGACAGTTCGCTTGACCGTGATTTGCGCCATAACCGCGGTGCAGACCGGTCTTTAATTTCCGATAGAAAACGGTTTAATGGTTTCTTGTTCCTCAATCACGAGCTTAATAACAGTACGGAACTTTATAGTGAAATCGGTTATTATCGTGCTGAAACAGATGCAACCATTGAGGCTATCACGCCTATATCGAGCGGTGATATTGTAATACCGCGAAACAATTACTGGAACCCGTTTGGGCCGGTTAATTTTTCAGATGGCTCTCTTAATCCCAATCGCTTGCCTGGCCTGACCAATGTGCCGATTGAAGGTTTGCCAGTATTTGTCGACGGTGCTCGTTACCGCTTGACCGAGCTCGGTAAGCGTAATGTCAATGTTGTGAATACAACATTTCGCGGGCTTGTTGGTGCGCGCGGGCAATTTGGCGGCTCTGGCTTAACTGGTGGTTGGGACTGGGATAGTGCTGCGCTTTATTCTAGAGCAAGGACTACAGATGTAACCGATAACCGCGTTTCATCAACTGCTTTTGCCGCAGCTTTGGATAACGAGACTCCAAATGCATTTAACGTGTTTAACGGTGCAGACCCGAACAATCCAAATTCATTGGATAGTACCACTAACCCGCAAAGTGTCATTGATACATTTTTAATCGATGTGGGGCGCCAAAGCACAACCGAGCTAGCGCTGTTCGATTTCAAAGTTTCAAAAGGTGATCTTTTTGAGCTGCCAGCGGGTTCCATCGGGGCGGCTTTCGGTGTTGAGGCGAGGTACGAATCTTATGATGAAGACCGTGATGATCGTCTTGACGGCACCATTACCTTCACCAACCCGGTTACGGGAGACTTTACTGCTAGTGACGCTATGGGTTCGTCACCAACCTTTGATTCAAATGGCTCACGTGAAGTGTTTTCCGCCTTCGGTGAATTACTCATTCCTATTGTCGGCCCGGATCAAAACATTCCGCTTATGCAAAATCTCAACCTGCAGTTAGCTGGTCGGATTGAAGAATTTTCCGATATTGGCTCCAGTGGTTTTAAGCCACGTGTATCTGGCTCTTGGTCTGTGTTTGACTGGTTAAAAGGACGCGCCTCTTGGTCGGAAGGCTTCAGGGCACCAAATTTGCCGCAAATCAATGAACTTGGTGTGGCTAGGTCCAATACTAACGAAGACGGAATTTTTTGTGAAGCCGGTGTAAGAAACGGTACATTTGCGACTTTCTCCGCTTGTGATGGGTTTACGGAATCCCGTGAAGAGCAACGGGACGGGAATAAAAATTTGGAACCAGAGGACAATGAAAACTTTACCTTTGGTGTTGTCATTGATCCGGTTAGCTTGTCAGGGGGGCTTAGTTTCCTAAATGGCTTTACCGCAACAGTTGACTGGTGGGATATTAATCAAGAGGGTCTCGTCGGTATATTTGGCGGCGGCAATCATGTTGATTTAGATTATGCTTTGCGTGTGCAAGGCTCATCTAACCCTAACGTAGTTCGGGCTACCCCTACTACCGATCAAGTCAACTTCTTTGCCGGTACAGGTATTGACCCAGCCGGTGATATTTTGTTCATCAAGGACCAATATCTTAACTTGCTGCCACGCGATGCTCGCGGTGTTGATTATGCAATATATTACAATATTGATGATACCCCAATTGGTGATTTTAAAATTAAAGTCAATGTCGCGCGAATGAAACAACTCTTTGTTCAACCTTCACCTAGGGCAATTGTCGTCAGCGATACCATAGATGCGGGTTTAGTGGATCCGTCAGTTAATATTTCAGGTTCAGGCAGTTTGTTAGAACAAAACGGCACACCTAAATATAGTGGTTCAGGCAATGTTACTTGGCGTCACCAAAGTGGTTTTGGAGCTGGTGTACGTGTCAATTATGTTGGCAAATTTATTGACACTGGTGCAGGCTTGGATATTAACGGCGAACCACACAGGATCAAAGATTGGGCTACAGGCAATGTCTATGTGCAGTACGAAACGGACAGAGACGGTATATTATCTGATTCGAGAGTTCGTTTTGGTATTAATAATGTCACCGATGAAGCCCCGCGTCATGATGATGAAATCCGCGGATTTAAATCTAGCATGCACTCTGGTCGCGGACGGGCATTTTATATAGATGTTAGTAAAAAATTCTAATTAGTAATTCAGCGCGGGAATGCCTGCGCTGAGTTTTTTCCAGACCAACCAATCGGTGCGCGTTTACAATAAATTGTAGCACGGGTTTCAAGGGCAAAGTTACACCTTTGCCCGCCCGGCTGGTCTATGCCAGAGTTTTAGTTTGGAATGGCCATGAAAATACTTGTGTTAGGAGCTGGCGTTATAGGGGTTACAACCGCCCATGCGCTTAGCCGCTTAGGGCACGAAGTTTTAGTCATTGACCGGGGGGACGCCGTCGCTTCCCAAGCCAGCCAAGCCAATGGAGCGCAGCTCGCCTATAGTTATGTAGACCCATTTGCCAATTCGACTACATTCAAAAAAATTCCAAAATATATGCTCGGGTTTGATGAGGGCATTTCGTTGGGACTTACCAGAAAATTCGCCTATTATGCATGGGGGCTTGAATTTATACGCCATTGTACGCCGAAAAAAGCAGTGGAAAATATGCAGATAATGCTTGAATTGGCGCGTAGCTCCAAGCAGGCCATGTCACAAATATGCACTGAAATTCCAGACGCTACAATTCGCGCTTACGGTGCGGGTAAAATAATTTTGGCCCGCACACCACAAGAATTAGAAAAATTAGGAAAAACGGTAACGCTAAAAAAATCTTACGGATTTGACGTCAAGATACTGGACAAAAAAAACTGTATTATTCATGAGCCATCGCTTAAATTTTGGCAGGGTGAATTTTGCGGCGGCATATATGCCCCTGGCGATAAAGTGTTAGACCCATTGTTATTTTGTCTGGCATTACAAGCTCATAGTGAAAGCAAATATGATGTACGCTACCATTTTGGGCATACCATTTTAAAGTTGAAGCAAGCAAATAATAAAATCACTCAGGTGCAGACCGACAAAAATATATTCAATTGTGATGCCGTTATCGTATGTTTGGGTGAAGGCGCCAACAAAATTTTAAAAACTATTGATAAAGCTTATCCAATTTATCCAATGCGCGGCTATAGCTTAACTTTGCCAGCCGGAAAACATGCCATAAAAACAAGTATTACAGATCCATTAAGTAAAATAGTGGTTTCAAACCTCGGCGGTAAAATCCGCATTGCCGGATTTTTAGACGCTAATATGTCAGAGGCCAAGATTGGTTCGCGCGAGCAGGCTTTACTTGCCACGGCTCGAAAATTATGGCCGAGTGTTGCACAATATGACGGTGATATTGATTTTTGGTCGGGCTTGCGCCCCATGACGCCTTCTGGCATTCCAATAGTCAAGAAAAGTAAAATAAATGGCTTATATTACAATATAGGGCATGGGTCTTTAGGCCTAACACTTGCTACGGGGAGTGCGCAACGCATAGTGCAGTTAATTGAAGGCGCACCGCAAAACTCAGGCGCATTAATACGAGAGGAAAACCATGAATTTGCTAAATAAATTAGGACTAATTATCATCTGCACAACACTTTCATGTTGCGCCGCATTCACGCCAAAAAACACTGTAAATAAAATCAGTTCTACCGCGCTATGCCAAACGGAATTTGTCGCCATTTTTGTAAATTTCCCGACGGCGCGTGCCAATCATTGCCAAATAAATTCACGGGCTTCATTCAATTTGGTCATCGACCCTGAAAACAAACCTATAAATGATAGTGCCTGGTACGGATTTAAAATTGTGCCTTACCATTCAGGCGTAGTGAATATAAATTTAAATTATTCTCATTCTAAACACCGTTATCCGCCCAAAATTAGCTACGACGGAACAACATGGGATTTATTGGATAAATCAAATATTAAGGTAATATCGAAAAATGAGATCCGGCTGAGCATACCGGTGGAAAAACAGAAAATATTTATTGCAGCACAAGAAATATTTTCCGTTTCCAAGCATAATAGCTGGATCAACAAAATTGAAAATAATCCGTCCATAACAAAATCAATTATCGGAAAATCAGTCCAAGACCGCCCTATATATAAATTAGAAACGGGATATAAACTTGAGACGGGCGCAAATCAAAACAAACAATATATCTTTATTGTTGGCCGCCAACATCCGCCTGAAGTAACAGGGGCAATGGCGCTAGCACCATTTGTTGAAACGATTTTATCAGAGGGTGAACTGGCACTAAAATTTCGCACAAAATACAACCTTGTCATCATACCCAATATGAACCCTGATGGCGTTATCCACGGACATTGGCGTCATAATATGGACGGCGTCGATCTAAACCGAGATTGGGGGCCCTTTACGCAACCAGAGACACGGACGATTGAAAACGAATTGCAACGGTTTAAAGACGGCGATGATGAACTGGTGTTGTTTTTAGATTTTCATTCAACTTGGCGAAATCTATTTTATACGCAAACGGACAAAGAACCAACTAGCCCCGCTAATTTTGCCAGAGATTGGTTAAAGGCGGCTGATGACAGGCTTGGCGCAGATGTTTATAAATTCACACGCGAACAAAGCCCTAACTCTGGCAAACCGACCTCCAAAAATTACATGTATTCGACATATGGGATTCCTGCCATAACTTACGAAGTTGGTGACAATACGGATCGCAAGGAATTATCGCAGGCCGCAAAAATATTTGCACAAGAAATGATGAAAAACCTAATAGAATGGGATCCAAGCCATGATTAATTTGAAATATTTAGGTTTATTTATTTTACTAACATTTGCCGGGTGCCAATCTAGCGTGCAGGCAGATTATTTGCTTAAAGGCGGCCAAGTGTACCTAGGGGATGGCTCACAAAGCATCAGAAATGATGTTGCTATCAAAAATGATGAAATCATTTTCATCGGGGCCAAGTCATCACACATTAAAGCCAAAACCGTTGTTGACGCTGGCGGACTTGTTATCGCGCCAGGATTTATTGACGTCCATACCCACAGCCTGGTTGACCTGCAAAGCGTAGAGAAAGTCGAGCGGCAAAACGACAATCACCGCTTACAAGGTGTGACGAGCGTGTTTAACGGCAATGATGGCGACGGCAAACCGGAAATACTTGAATTATCCAAAAGTATGCAAACGGCTGGCATAGGTATAAATACGGCGCTATATGTTGGCCACAACGCGGTTCGCAAGCAAGTAATGGGGAATGCCGCCCGTGTGCCCACTCCAGAAGAACTTGCGGATATGAAAAAACTAGTAGGTGAGGCTATGGACGATGGTGCGCTCGGCCTGTCGACAGGACTATTTTATGTGCCGGGTAGTTTTTCAGACACCGATGAAGTTGTTGAACTTGCTAAAATAGCCAGCGCAAAAGGCGGCATTTTTGATAGTCATATCCGCGATGAAAGCACTTATAATATAGGCCTAAAAGCGGCCATAGAAGAAGTCCTTGAAATCGGACGCCGTGCCGACATTCCCGTCCATTTTGCCCATATTAAGGCGTTAGGCGTCGATGTCTGGGGCAAAAGTGTGCCTGTGATTAAAATGATCAACAAGGCTAGGGCAGACGGATTAAAAGTAACGGCAGACCAGTATCCGTGGTTGGCATCAAGTACCAGCTTATCGGCGGCATTAATTCCGCAAGAAATAAAAGCAGGCGGTAATGAAGTATATTTAGCGCGGCTAAATAACCCCGATCTGAGAGATAAGTTGTTGATTGATGTGGCCGAAAATTTACGGCGGCGCGGCGGGGCAGACAAAGTATTAATCATAAATGGCCAAATAGGTCGACCGGAATGGATAGGAAAGACCTTAAAAGAATTAGCCACACAAAATAATATCTCTGCCGTTGAAATGGCCATTGAAATTGCGCGTAAAGGCAATGCAAAAATTGCTTCGTTTAATATGAATGAAGATGATGTGATTAATTTTATGTCCCAAAGCTGGGTCATGACTAGCTCGGACGGTGGTGAGGGCCATCCTCGTAAATATGCCAGTTTTTCAAAAAAATATGACGCATATGTAAAGCAAAAAAATATCATGCCACTAGAAACGTTTCTCTACCGCAGTAGTGGCTTCGCCGCCGATACTTTCAAGCTATGTGGGCGCGGCTATATTAAAACGGGATACAAGGCAGATATTGTTGTTTTTGACCCCGAGACATTTGCCCCGATGGCAGATTTTCAAAACCCGGACGTTCTGTCACAAGGTGTTGCTTACTTGTTTGTCAATGGCAAGTTGGCTGTAAATGAGGGCATATCACAACCGGTTTTGCCTGGAAAAATCCTAAAACCATGTGCTGAAGAACACTTAAATCAGGAGTGAGAAAAATGATAAAACAAGTGTCGCGAAGGCAAATAATGATCCGTGAGAACATGTTTTCAACACTGGTCATAAAGCATGTGTTGATCTGCTTTATTATGGGGATATGCGCACTTACAGTCATGTCGTGCGCGCAGCGTGATGACGCCTCGCAACTGCCTACGGATACAGACATTCAATCTATAGAGAGTGCAATCGCAAAGTTGGTTAGTGGTGATGAAGGTTTTGCATACAGCGTCTGGCTGGGTGCGCCTGAAGGCGAGGCTTGGTATAGCCGGAATGCGCAGGCGATAATGCCTGCTGCCAGCGCTATTAAAACGGTAATTTTAATTGAATTTTTTAATGACAAAGCGGATGTTCTTGATCAACCTTTTGCTGAATTAAACGCTCTACTAGATAATCCTGATGCTAAAGCCATCGCGCATTTCTCGCCCGAGATGCAACTGGCTGCGCGCACCGAACTTAGGGGCTTAACTGCCCG
>JAJFFM010000029.1 GCA_021776675.1 Robiginitomaculum sp. | reverse complement strand
ATTATTAACTGCACCAAGAAGAAAAAGAACCGCGCTTGGACGGCAAGAACACTTGTAGATAAGATATGAATAAGTGCCTGTACAATACGCGCACCTAGGAAAATTATCGCCAAACCATTGGTAACCTCCGTTTGTCCACTCGCCATCGCATAGAGAAGTATCCCGCCGTAAATAGGGAAAAACTCATACATATTGGCATGAGCCCGCACTAATCTGCGAGAAAAGTCACCGACATCTTCTCCGGTTGGTGCAAAATCATTGGCTCGTTTCACACCCTTGAGAGCGAGCATGGTCCGCAGGCCTGCCAGCACTAACAACATAAGTAAAAATAAGCAGATAAAGCCAAGTAAAGCGGTCTGCGTTTGTGATAATGCTTGCATAATAATTCCCTAGTTTTTTGTTAAAAACAAGGGATAGCAAATATATGGACGTGCGCAAAGCTACAATTTTGAATGCCAAATAAACGGCGTACGAACACGCCTTATATTTTTACTGGCTCTCATTACTGGCTCTCAGGCGTAGTAACAATAATGCCGTCAATCTCATCAGTAACAAGTATCTGACAAGATAAGCGTGAATGTTCACGGACTTCTTCAGCAAAGTCGAGCATGCTTTCTTCCATATCGTCTTTGGCTTTGATCTTATCCGCCCACGCATCATCCACATAGACATGACATGTGGCGCAAGCACAAGCGCCGCCGCAATCGGCGTCAATACCTGGTATCATATTGGCCACAGCTACTTCCATAATGGATTGCCCGGCTTTGGCCTCGACCTCGCGTTTAGTGCCGCTTTGGTCAATAAAGGTAATTTTTGCCATAATGTCTCCAGATATTTTCATGAGGAATAAATTTCAAACTGTATGTAATCAGTGAAAAACAAATTGCAAGCGCTTAGAGACACTTGCAACAGTATGTATCACTACCCTATCAAGGGGTATGAGTAGAATCATTAAAACTGTCCACTTGGCGGACGAAGATGCGACAATGTCATTGGGTGCAGGGCTAGCCCCATATCTGCGTGCAGGTGATGTGGTCTTGCTCAAAGGCGATTTGGGTGCAGGCAAAACCACATGGGCGCGCGGATTGATATGTTCTTTACTCGGTGATGTGGAAGTCCCTAGTCCCACATATACTTTGGTACAGACTTATGACGCGCCTAATTTCGAAGTTTGGCATTTTGACCTTTACCGCTTGAAACAAGAAAGTGATATTTGGGAATTGGGTATAGAAGAAGCGCTGGAAGATTGTATCTGCTTAATAGAATGGCCACAACGGATAGACGGTTTGCTGAACGGCAGTGAGTTGACAATTTCGTTGAATATAAACAAAGCAGAGCGAACAGCAGAAATAATTGGCAATGCGGATTGGCAAACGAGACTTGAGGAAGAAAGACTTGAGGAAGAAAGACTTGGGGAGGAGGCAAAACTTGGAGACGCGTGAGCACTTGATAACGACTTTCCTTGATGCTGCAGGTTGGGGTGATGCCGTACGCGCACCAGTAGCCGGTGATGCATCGTCGCGCGCCTATGAGCGTTTGACCTGCGGCACAAAAAAGGCTGTGCTAATGAATGCACCATTTGAGCCAAGCAAAGATAATTATACGGCCACAGCAAAACTAGCAGGCTCAAACCCACAGGCCTTTATCTGCTTAACCACAGCCTTAACAAGGCGCGGGTTTTCTGCGCCGCAAATCCTCGCTGCTGATATGGACAATGGATTACTGCTTCTCGAAGATTTGGGTGCGGATTTATTTGCGCAAGTTTTAGAACGAGACCCCCGCAAGGAGCGCGAGCTTTATAGCGAGGCCGTATCGTGTCTTGCCGCCATCTACCGCTCGAGTTTTGCAAGTGATTTACAGGCTCAAAACGCCAATTGGCATGTGCGTACCTATGATAACGAAGCCCTGCAAGCCGAAGCTGACCTTTTCCTCGAATGGTATGTGCCAGAATTCGACGGCGCTCTTAGCAAAGCTGCCAAAACGGAATGGCAGGCAATTTGGGCGCAAGCCTACACCCATTTAGTGGCTCATGCCCCCGGCTTGGCACTTCGTGATTTTCATGCTGAAAACATTTTTTGGCTCCCCAAGCGCACTGCAACAGCCAAAGTCGGCCTGATAGATTTTCAAGACGCCCTGTTTGCGCACCCCAGTTATGATTTAGTGTCGCTGCTAGAAGACGCCCGGCGAGATGTTGATCCATATATGGTCGACAATTTAATCAGCCAGTTTTGCCTTGAGGCTGGCATACCGGACGACGAGAAATTCCGCGCAGCATATGCCGTGATGGGCGCACAACGTAACGCTAAAATTCTCGGTATTTTCGTACGGTTGGCAAGGCGGGACGGCAAGCAAAGCTATCTGGATTTAATACCACGTGTGGCCGCTCATTTCAGGCATGATTTATCACACCCTGTTTTGGATAAACTTTCCGCATGGATACTGCAATATACACCCTCTATTCTTGAGTATACGACTAGTAATACTGCTCAACAACCAAACAAACTCATAACAACCGCAATGGTCATGGCGGCGGGGCACGGCACCCGTATGCGCCCTTTAACCGACAACACTTGTAAGGCTTTGGTAAAAGTTGATGGCAAAGCACTAATCGACCATATGCTCGACCGCTTAAACGAGGCAGGCATCACACGCGCGATTGTCAATGTACATGCATT
>JAJFFM010000028.1 GCA_021776675.1 Robiginitomaculum sp. | reverse complement strand
GGGCAAATGTATTCTTTGGGGCTTGGGGTAAAGAAAAGTCAATTCAAAGCTATACCTTATTACCAATATGCTTGCATAGGCGGCATTGCCTACGCTTGTGACAAAGCGTAATTGCGCAGATTGATGCAAGATATCTAGGCGAAAGCCGTGTTAAACCGCTTCCGCCAATACCCTAAGGCGCCGCTTCACTAGATCTCCCCCAGGCGAGCCGCCAGAACCTATAACTTAGGAATATGGATGCTAAGAATAAGCCGAGTAAAAGTCCGTACCAAACACCTTTGGCACCGAGTGGTGTGTAAATCGCCAGGTAAAACGCGGTCGGGAAACCGACAACCCAATAGCTAAAGCCCGTAAAGACCATTGGCCATCTAACGTCCTTAAGCCCGCGCAGGATTTGATTGGCGGCGACTTGTATGGCATCAAAAAACATAAACCCGGCGGCAATCGGTAAGAAGGTGGCGACAAGGGCAACAACAAACTGATTGTTGGGGTTGCTTGTATCCATATACAGGCTCGCGACGCCGTGTGGCCAAAGGGCTACGGGGACGGCGAACAACATAATGCCGATTACGGAGGTGATTATGGTCAATAGCCCTGCTCGTTTGACCGCAGCAGGGTTCTCTGCGCCTTTGGCAAGCCCAACCCGCACAGCGCCTGCCATAGACAAGCCCCACGGCAGCATGAATGCCAACGCAGAAATGTTGAGTGCGATTTGATAGGCGGCAACTTCAAGAACCCCGATTAAGCCGACAATCAGAACACAGGTGTTAAACAACATGCCTTCGAACCATGTGGTTAAACTGATGGGCCAGCCAAGCTTAAACACTTCGCGCAAGCGGTCCCAGTGTGGACGCCAGAAATGGTGGAATATGCGAAACTCGGCCGACTTTTTATCTATTTGGATATAAGCGACAAACAAGAAAAAACCGACTGTATAAGAGATTGAAGACGCTATACCTGCACCGACTAAGCCCAATTCAGGGAAGCCGAACATGCCAAATATCAACAAGGCATTTAGCCCCGCGTTCAGCGCAACGCTGGCCATCACCAAGACGAATGGTATCAGCGTCTTACCGATGGCAGCCAGATAATTGCGCAATATCATAGTGCCGAGCGCAAATGGCCAGCCCGCCGCAAGGGCGAGGATATAGCTGCCGGCTTTGGCGGATTGTTCAGGGTTTTGGCGCGCCAATAATGCTAGAGGCTCCGCTAAGACCGCGAACAGCAACATGACGGGCGTCATAAAGCCAACACACCATAGCGCCATACGCACAGAAATACGCGCATCATGGCGATCGGCGACGTCCGCGCCGAGGGCTTGAGATACCATGGGCGAGACGGCCATTACAGGCCCCGCGCCCAGCATCCACAACATGAAATAGATAACCGTACCCAGAGACGCCGCCGCAACCTCGGCCGCGCCGACCCGTCCGATCATCAAGATGTCGATGGTGTAAATAGAAAATTGTGCCAATTGGGTCGCGGCCATAGGTATGCCGAGCCAGAGCAAGGCTTTCAATTCGCCGGGCCAAGTTTTTGGTAGCTCAGCCTTGTGGTGTTCTGGTTGGTGTTCATTAAGTTCAAGTGTATCAGTCATTGTGTATCCGTAAATCTTTGTAGAGAATTTTGTATTTTAGAGGTGTGGAGACATAAAAAAACCTCCGTGGGCTAGCCCGGAGGTGCGGCGTCGAAAGCTTATTTCAAAGCTAAGACATCACAAGTCGCGGGCAGGGATAGGTGCAAGACGAGTAATTATCGCCTGTCTTACCATATCTAAAAAACACAATGTTCATTGTTCCGCTCACTTTTGTTGACGCTTGGGTAGGTGTAAAGAATTACATTGTCAACAATTGTCTTTATTGCGGTTGAGGCTAGATGTCGCGAACACCGCGAATTCCAAGGTACAGACCTGTAGAGACGAGTGCGATCAGGTTAGAGACCATAAATGCTGCCGTAAGGCCGCCGTGTCCAAGGACGGGAATGAAATCCCGCGCAACAATTATCACGACAACAAATAGAGATGCGAATAGTCCCCATCCGCCAATTATTTTCGGGATTAATCCCGATTTGAGGAACAAATAAAAGAAACCTATATTGGCGATCGTTGATAAGATTAACCCGAGGTGGAAGCTGGTATAATCCGACGTTGCTTGTAAACCTGCGAGCAAGTGACGCCCGGCCTCGTCAGTGAGCGTCGTGTAGGCCGAATTGCCAGCTATTTGAGCGGCATTAAGGGCAAAGACCGAGCCGAGCAAGATGATGACGGCAGACGCGATACTTACAAACAAACTCCACCCGGCTATGAACGGTCCCGACTCACGCAACAATAGATAAAGGCCGACACTGACCAGAGCTCCCAGAGTAAACATGAAGACACCGATATAGGCCTTGGCTTTCAATCGCAACTCGGCTTCGAGCATATTCTCGGCTGTCGCCACAACATCAGCCGACAGATTAATGTCAATACCCTTGGCAATGAACATCGCTGCCAGAATGCCAAAAACGATTGATGCGAGCATAGACCATCCGACACTGCGCGCCACCGCCTGCATGTTCAAATTCCTAGTTGTTTGCATAGCTTCCGATCTCCTCATCAAGTTTTATATACTTAATGATATAAGTTATTATCGAATAACGCAAATCATTTATTGTTTATCGTGATTATTAATGTTGAAAATTTTAATTGGTAATGGTATTTATAGAAATCACGATTTCGGCACTGGCCCGAAAAACCCGTCCATGCGGGAACTTCGCCAAGGCCAACCTGCACCAAGTATTTTAATACTAACCATCTTAAACCAACCTTTTTAAATCAACCTTTTACACCAACCAAGCGTCTTCCTTATACACATCAAAATCTATGTCTTCGATTTTGAACATGCGCAGGACTTCGCCTATGCCAAATATGATGACGACTTGAAAATATATGCTCATGGCGATGGGCTCGAACCTGTCCCAACCATTTTGGTTGATGGCGTCAAAGACCATCAGCTGCACACTCATCATTATGCTGGCAAAAACGAACACGCGCACCATAGTTTTAATGAGTTTCCGTTGGTCTTTATAGGTTTGGTGTGGATCCAGTTTCTTGCCGCGTAAATATTTGTAGCCGAAACTAATAAAGACCAAATTCATCCCCGTCATGCCGAATATAGTTACATAAGTTTGCCAGTCCCACGCTGTCGTAAAGCCTTTGTTGTTTAAGTAATAAACAACCCAAGCTATGAATGCTAATACTGCTAAGGCGACGTAAAACGGTGATACGAAATCAAATAATTTTCGGGGACTTAAATCGGCTTTGCGTGTGCTGCTTTTATCCGCACCTCGCATGCCCTTTAGCCATTTATGGGTTGATAATTCTAGGAGTAGATGCGGCACGGCCTGTAGCATAAAGAAAACCATAACAAACATAATGTGCTTGTTTTCTTTTATGCCGCTTGGCGCATAGCCGCTTGCGGCCATTGCCAGCAATATCCCCAAACCTAATAGCGCGATGGTTATGTTTGCGGCCATATATTTTCGGATAGAGTTGAGCATGGCTTTACTTGGGTCGGCATATCGGGAGTGTTGATAAAGTTTGGGATAATCCGCGGCTGGATATTTTTGCAGAACATATATATTCCGGTCAAAAGTTTTCTTGGGATAGTGATAAGAAATAAGAAAAATCTGGTTTATAAAAATCGCGTAAAAAATAATATCTATGATGGTCATGTTAATTTCCTTTTGTTTTGTCTTAGGCTGTATTTTGCCCACTTGAATTTGGCTCACTAGAACTTTGCCCATTTGAACTGTGTCTGTTCATCACATCTGTAAATGCAATGCGAATTTCTGAATCTGTTACATCGGCATCTCTAAATGCGTTTATGGATTTGCCGAGCTCAGCTATGACCCAAGCATTTAAATCCGCCGTGCAGTTTTCTATGGCGCTCGGGTGGACGT
This sequence comes from Robiginitomaculum sp., assembly GCA_021776675.1. GTDB lineage: Bacteria > Pseudomonadota > Alphaproteobacteria > Caulobacterales > Maricaulaceae > Robiginitomaculum_A. The sequence continues at coordinate 24,939 of JAJFFM010000028.1, read as the reverse complement.
AAGTCCCCCGGTAGCCTTTGGTCTGAATAATGTTATCGCGCTCCAAGAGGTTGTAGGCTTTGGCAACCGTTTTATTGTTTATTTCCAGGTCACTCGCGAGTTGGCGAATTGAGGGCAGAGGGTCACCAGCGCTCAATTCGCCTTCGCTGACGGCCTTCTTTATTTGCGCTATCACCTGTGCGAACAGGGGGGCTTTGCCGTCAATGTCAATTTGTATTTCCATGTAAATCTCTATCTGTTAAATGTACCCTATGAAGTAGGGGTACAATAGGTTCAAATAGATTGCAAGTGAAAAATTATGCTGATGATGAAATGGTTTTCATATGAAATTTGCCAAGTGAAAATATCAGCTATAATGTCCAACAAGTTATACGTAAAACATGTTGGGGCTTATATACGAAACTTGACAGAGCGGGAAACCGTGATGTTTAAGTCTTTGATTTTAGGTCTGTTATGTCATTTCGTTACCATCACTAGCGATTTGAACCACGTAGTTCTCGGCAGTAACTCCCGCAATATGACCTCTGAAAAAAGTTGCGTGCGGTCTATCGTAAATGTCTTCGTATTCTACCCATCCGTCAATCAAGATAAGTTTTTCACCTTTAACAATTGAGCGTTTAGTCATGGGCCATTGCGAGAGGGCGTTTTGGGTGAATTCAATCCTACCATTTCTAACCCCGTCGCTAGCGATAGACCCATAGTTGTGTTCAGTAGGTTTAATGTGGTTTGGTCGCAATCTCATTATGTCTTCGTGACTTCCTACTTGAAAGCATCTATGCATTTTAGCGTTTTTTGCGGGAGTTTGCCCTACGTTTTTGATCACAATGACGACAAGAATCCCGTTATCTATCGTTACAGCTGTAATACTCTCAACGCTAATGTAGGCTCTAAGTCCATCAAAAGCAGATTGTTGGCTAACTTTGACAGCAGCCCAAGCAGCCTTGTTAGCACCACGTCCCGCGAGCCAAGAGAGGCCTGCAAAAATTGTAGCAAAGACAGAAATCAGCAAAGCCGCATTGGGTATTGTCGCGAATTCTTTGACGCGTTCTATGAGCGCAGGGCTTTGGCCTCCAATAACATCATCGTCTTTTTTGTCTGTTTGTTTTTGATGTGGTTGTGGACTTTCGTCAGCGGCATCCTGTTTTTCAGCCATAAGGGCCGCCGTATTCGTTTCATCTTGGGGCTTAGGTTCTGTTTGGCTGGCGCTAACGTTTTGACACAGCAATAATGTCACCAAGATTAGCAAAAAGAATCGTTTCATGGTGTACCTTACCACATTTAAGTGCGCGCTAGTTACGTATTTAATGTCCAAGTTGTTTGACATTTTCAATTTAGCCCCTATGTGTATGTCAAACAAGTTGGCATATATACCCTAGAGGTACGTAGTTGACTAGCGGTTGTAAAAATGTAGTGTAACCCTCTTTGGTTAGGAGGGGTAATATGGCAAGCCGAAATTTTACATTATTTCATTTGAGTTTAATACAGCCAAGGCAAGTAGATTTAGAGGAAGTTAAAGCCACTAGAGAGGAGTGGTTACGCAAAATATTGGCAGACGAATTTAAGTTTGAGTATCGAGCTGGTGGGTACATGCATTGGGTTCCAAAAGACGATGTTGACGAATGTATTTTTGGATTGTTAGAGCGAAAGCGCCCGCACGAGCATCATGAGCCGCCTGAAAGGGGGGGTGGCGAGGTAATAACTGATGAGTGGCAAGGTGCGTATGTTTTAATTGACCCAACTCATCACGAAGACGGGCAAAAAGTAGCGATTGAGAATGATGTAGTTGGAAAGCCAAGTTCATTATTGGCCAACCTAATGAATGCTGTCAATAAACGGCATGATAAACCATACCAAATCGAGTTTGAACCTATATTTGATAGCAATACTTTCTGGCAATTTGCTGATAAACATGATAGCGTTCTAAGCAATATTACGTTTGATTTTGTTGTCCCAAATATGTGGGGCGCAAAAAACGGTTTAGATAAGGACTTGAGGGAAACGGGTGCTCAAACTGGGACGGAGCGAGTAAAAATTGGTCTAAGCAGTAAAAGTGGTGTATACACAGACAACCAAAAAGTCGCGGACGGTGTTGAATATGCAGAACGTGGTGCAGGCACAATTAAGGCGAGGTCTTTCGATGGCACTACCTACACTTCAGAAAACAGTGTTAAAACAACTAAGGTTCCAAGCGTTAAAGATGAAAATGAATCGATGCATGGGTTTTTCAAGAAGCTGAAAAGGAGGATATTAGGTCGTGAAAAAAATGATGCCGCTCCTAGCAATGATATTGCTGACAGTAATTCTTCTGACGATTAGTATTTGTCGGCCTTACTACTTGGCGGACACCAATACGTTTTTAAAAGAGTTTGTTAATCATGAGTTTTTGGCTATTTTAGGATTTATTGTAGCTTTAACTTTGGCTAGTGCAGCTAGTTTACACTTAGAGTTAAACCGGATTGAGGATCAGACTGATAAGCAGTTCATAAATACTCGTTTAGCTGTGAAAAGGTCTGCTCTTTCACTATTAGCCGCTTTTGTTATTGCGGGCGCTCTGGTTATTATTAAGCCTATGTTACTACCTATCCCTACATATGCGGCGTTAGCCAATTCTTTCGCTATTTTAATTGTTTTTTTTAACATCGCAGTTTTGTATGATTTGAGTGCCACGGTGTTTGGCATACCAACTATTAAACGAATTAAGGAGTTAAGCGGTGACGACACTTAGGAAGGCACAAATGAGCGGTAAGCTTGATGATTTCATCAAAGAGCATGAGCCTATGGAAGCAGATGAAACGGCTGTACGCTGCTATATCGACGCCAGTGCTACCCTTTTGGGAAGCACGTCAAAAGGTCGTGTAAAATCGCGCCCTGATTTTGCCGACGATTATAAATAAATTCGGCTTCTTTTGCATACTTAGCTAAGTGCTTAGGTGATACCCAAACATGGGTTCCTTGAATGGTGCGTTTTAACTGGCTAAAGAAGCCCTCTATTGCATTGGTGGTTTGACCGTTGTCACCTACGTATTCGCTAATTGAATGGTCAACTGTTAAGTGAGTGTATTCTTCATGGTCGCGCAGGACTTTGTAAGGTTGTGCTGTATCAGTATGGATTTCAGAACCATCTAGGATGTTTTTTTCAATTTGGCCTATCATGTTCTTACGGTCACGGCGGGGGATTACGGCGGTAATCACGTCGCCACCGTTTTCAAGCATACCCATTACGATTGCCTTGCCTTTGCCACCTTGCGCGCCGCGCTTGTAACCACCAACATAAGTTTCATCGACTTGCACGACTTCACCACAACCGCCTAAAGGCTCTTCACCGTCCACACGCGCCATATGCTCACGGATTTTGTGACCGATGCGCCATGCAGTTTTATAAGTAACGCCTAATTGACGCTCTAATTCTTTGGCGGATACGCCGTTACGGGACTTAGTGAACAAGAACATTGCATAGAACCAAAGCTGTAAGGGCGTTGTAGACCCCTCATAGATGGTTCCTGCCATAGGGTGTATGTGGTGACCGCACCACTGACAAGAAAACGCCTTGTGACCTTTTAGACGCGGCCATTTACCTGCTTTGCCACACTTTGGGCATTCGTGGTTATCGCCATAACGGACATTAAATAGATGTTGCAAGCAAACATCATCATCTGGAAACTGATTAAAAAACTGGCGAATTGTTTGTTTAGACATTGTGTATCTCCTATACCTGATTATATAGCATAGGTTAATACGTATGTCTAGGGGATATATGCCAACAAGTTTAACATATACATTTTATCACAGCGAAAGGAAATTATATGACCTTAATCGAAAATATGAGTGAGCCTGAGCGGCGCTCTTGGGCAAACTTAATAGTTGACGGTACGGTGTTTTATTTTTTCGTCACATCCATGATAGGCAAAGGGGGTGTTGAAAATATCTCAGGACCAGACCTTGTCAGTATCTATGTTGGAATCATAATAGCGACGATCATTATGCACGGGATAATCGCTGCCATATTTTCCTCGCGGATTAAAAATAGTGGCTATGAAAGTGATGAGCGGGATGTAGAGATCGAGCGCAAAGGCGCCCGCAACGGGTTTTGGGTCGTGACAATTGCCATCAATATTTTTATTTTTATGTTCCTTATGGAAAACACATTTGCGCATGACTATACGCCCGTGCCGGGCTTGTCACTGCTCACACCGAGCCATATGTTTTTTGCTTTGATGGGGACTATGTTTTTAGGTGATATTGTCTACCGCGCTACCATGGTGCGCGAATATCGGAAAAACACCATATGAAGCCTGATATAAAACCGAACAAAGGTTTAAAACCAAACAAAGGCAAGATAACCAACCATATCCGCCGCATCCGCTTGGCACGAACCGATTTAACCCAAGAACAGCTGGGTAAACGGGTTGGTGCGACGCGCCAAACCATTATTGCCATAGAGGCCGGTAAATACGCCCCGTCCATGGAACTGGCATTTCGCATAGCGCGCCAGTTCGGTGTCCCGTTCGAAGAGGTGTTTCAATTCGATCCTGACGGGTAAAACAACATAGAACCGCGTATTAACGCTCGCAGACCTGTGCCTGATTATTAAGCACGGCGCATATAGTATGGGAGAGCTTTTTTAAATCATCTAAGGCTTTGTCTTGTCTTACTTCATTGCTCATGAAATCCGTCTGCTCATGTGTGAGGGCTTGGTAGTGCACGATGCGCAAGGTTTCGCTGAATGCGGGACTGGTGGCTTTGACATTGGCGACGTTTTTGGCACTGTCATCAACGAAAATAACCGCCTTTGGGCGGTCGGCTTTCGGGAAACTATCCACGAGCAGGCGCAACATAATGCCTTTGTTCTGCCCCGATACCATCATCACACCATCGCTGACGCTGGCATTTCTGTTGCTGGATAATTTAATCGTCCCTGCGCCCATATCGTGGGTTTTGGCCCCGTCCGCGAAACCAAAACGCTTGCGGGCAAGGGGTGCGATCAGAGCGTCCCCATTTAACTGGCCGCGCTTTACGCACAGCGGTGCGCCGCATTCAGGCGCCGAGGTAAAGTCCAGACCTTGGTCAAGCAGCTCGCGCAGGGTGGCATCGCGGTTATCTGGGCCGCGCGCCGTTAAGGCATGTATGGAAAAACCGTCTTGGTTCAACCGCTTGAACGCATCTATGGTGGTTTGACCTTCGGCGGGTTTCATATCACTGAGCGCATACATGACGCCATTTGCTGCCAATAATTCCCCGAACGGAATTTTGTTGGCGTTTGATTTTGCCAGACTGCCTTGCCAATTCCACCAAGCCGTACTGCCTAAATCTGCGGTATTGGCCAACAAAGTGTCGTCAATGTCAAAGACAATAAGAACATTTTCTGCCCCATATGAGAGCGCTAGGTCATCAGCGATAGTTTTTACGTCCGTAATAGACGCGGCTACTTCTATTTCGCTGACTGTATTGCTTTCTATATTATTGGCGGGCGATTGTGCTTTGAGGGGTATGGGAATGGAAGGTAGGGGAATGGACGCACAACCGCTCAAAACAAGTCCAAGCACTAAACCCATATATAATTTTTTCTGAAAAAATTCGGCCATATTAACCCTCATAATGATTTCCTCGAATATACCCATACTCCGCTTAAAAACAAATGGAGTTTTAAGAAAGCGGCGTAGAGTTTACGTGTCACTACCCAGCGGGTGTATACAATAATGTCGAACCGCATGCAAAAATGTGATGGGTTGAAGCCTATGCTTAAACGGGTTAACAGGCGACATGGTCGCACCTGAAAAAAACAAAAACAAATCCTTATTTCTCAACTTGCTAAAAATGGCGGTAGGGATTGCCGCGCTTGTCCTACTATTTGTTTGGGTCGACTGGCGTGAAGCTTGGGCGACTATTGAAACTGCCAATCCGGGATGGATGGCACTTGGTGGTATTATTATATTATTGGTTTGGAGTTTGGACGCGCTACGTCTGCATTGGATGACCCCCATAGACGGCTTGCCTTACCGTACCCATCTGGCTCTGGCCTTACAAAGCGCCTTTGTCATGCAGTTCGGCTTCGGTGTGTTTAGCGGCGATGGCTACCGGGTTGCGGGCTATGCGCTTAAATCCGGCAAGGTGCTTAAACCTACTGCGCATCTGGTGGCCTCACGGATTGCCGGATTTACCACTGTCGCCCTAACGGCGGTTATAATTTCGGTTTGGCTGATATTTTTAGGCGATGTCGATTTTTTGGATACAGGAAAATCCATCATTCAGTCCGTCCTATTTGCAGGGTTTGCTGTGTTCGCGGTTTTGTTCGCCGCTTGGTTGTTATTTCGTGGCCGTCCATTGCCGGGCTGGGTTGACGAAGCGCTCACGGCTATGAAAACCATAACCCTTCGCATATGGATTATCAGTTTTGTTATGGTTGTCCTGCGCGGTGCGTCCTTTGCTTGTATTCTTTATGGGCTTGGTATTCGTATAGAATTTTACGTGCCGCTGTTGGCAAATGTCAGTGCCACACTTACGGCGCTCTTGCCGGTATTTGGCGGTATAGGGGTCAGGGAGGGTGCTTATGCAGGTATCACGAGCCTGTTCGGTGTAACGCCTGCAATTGGACTTTCTGCGGCCATTTTGATGCGGTTTGTTGTCTTGTTGGCAACATCATTTGGTTTACTGCTCAGCCTTGGGTTGAACACTAGGGGACAAGACGTTACGACTTAACGGCCAAGTCATAATAATCAACTCATAATCCGCGTAATTTTCCTCGCGGTTTTCCACGTACATTTACCTCTCATTTACCCATCCTTTACTTTGGCACTTTACATTCCCTTAAGGATTAAAGGAGAAGTGTGTGAACACGGCGACGAGCAGCTATGATGAACCGGGGTTTGACCCGCATTTAATGGACGAAATGTTGACATCATCTGGTGCTTTACGGCGGGCTATTTCTGCCTGCGTCGTTGGTGGTTTTGGTGTTATTTTACTAGTGACTATACTGACGTTTTCTGCTTTTGATAGCACTGGCGATACGGCTGGACTTGGTGTTGAAATATCGAATTTACTCGGCCGTCCGGGTGCGGGGTTTTCTAACTTCTTCTTGCAGTTGTTAGGCTGGGCCGCATTTCCATTAGGCTTGTTGATGATATTCGCAGCCGCGCGCGCCGTCCTTGAACCGCGCTTGGGTATCAACAAATGGGCAATTTTCAGACGCAGTTCTTTGTTGGTTATGACCATACTGTTTTTGTCAATATTTTTGGCCGCATTTCCGATACCCCAAAGCTGGCCTATGGGCGCAGGGCTCGGTGGTTGGATAGGTGATGTGGTGTTTTTGAGTGCCAAGGGCGCCCTTTTAGCCATAGGCATCTCCGCGACAATATCGGGCGGTATAGTGGCCGTTTTAGCTTTCATCGGGCTTGGGTATTGCTTTGGCCGTTTTATCGGTATTGTCGGCAGTGATGTTGCCGAAGTATTAGACGCTGCCGGTTTGGTTTGGGCGATATTCCGAGTACGGCTCGATCAATTCATTCGCTTTTTACGCAAGCGTTTTCAAAAATCCTATGTGGAGCCACTAGAGATTTGTGAGAAATATTCAGGCGAAACCGTAGGTTTTTCTGACAAGCGTGTCTGGTTGGAAACACCGGGTGCGGAACCTGCCGCAGAACCAGTTCTAGATCCGCCTCCCCTTGAAGAAGACTATTATGATGCAGGGCTAGTAGCTGGGCTATCATCTGGGCAACACGCAAAGGTTCTATCCGCATCCGAGCTTTTACATGCCGCCGTGGACCAAGCCGAACCTGAAACGGGTGCAACCGAGCTAAAACCAAAACGCCGCACAAAATCCCCTAAATTTAATTTCTCTAGAGGCGGAAAATTTATCCTGCCAACGGTCGATCTTCTCAAAATACCGCCTGCGAGAATGGACGTGGTTGACAAAGGTGCTTTGAAAGCTTCGGCGGAGGAGCTCGGTAATGTACTTATAGATTTTGGCGTTAAAGGCGAGATTGGACGTGTACGTCCTGGCCCCGTTGTCACCTTGTATGAGTTTGAGCCGGCCCCCGGTGTCAAGTCTGCGCGGGTGATTAATTTGGCCGATGATATAGCCCGCTCTATGGCGGCGCGCTCGGCGCGGGTTGCCGTCGTGCGTGGCCGTAATGCCATTGGTATCGAACTTCCCAATCGTCGCCGCGAGACAGTATTTTTGCGCGATATGCTCAATAGTCGGGATTTCAAGAACAGCAAAGCTTCTCTGCCCATAGCGCTGGGCGAGGACATCGGCGGCAAACCGTATTTTGCTGACCTTGCAAAAATGCCGCATTTATTGGTGGCGGGTACAACTGGTTCGGGTAAGTCTGTTGGTATCAATGCCATGATTTTATCGCTGATGTATTCCCTGACACCGCAGCAGTGCAAATTTATCATGATCGACCCGAAAATGCTGGAACTATCCATTTATGACGGCGCGCCGCACTTGCTGACACCGGTTGTGACCGAGCCGAAAAAAGCGGTTGTTGCCCTTAAATGGACGGTACGCGAAATGGAAAACCGTTACCTCAATATGTCCAAAGTCGGTGTACGCTCTATCGGTGGGTATAATGACAAAGTCCGCGAAGCCGCCAAATCAGGCAAGCCAGTGACCCGTACTGTTATGACGGGGTTTGACAAACAAACCGGCGAAGCCATGTACGAAACCCAATCCCTAGAGATGGAATTTATGCCGTTCATCGTCGTGGTTATCGACGAGATGGCCGATTTGATGATGGTTGCGGGCAAAGATATCGAAGGCACAGTACAACGCCTCGCACAAATGGCGCGGGCGGCGGGCATCCACCTGATTATGGCCACGCAACGCCCGTCCGTAGACGTGATTACCGGTACGATCAAAGCTAACTTCCCGACCCGAATTTCTTTCTCGGTTAGCTCTAAGATCGATAGCCGTACTATCCTTGGCGAGCAGGGCGGCGAACAACTCCTGGGTATGGGCGATATGCTGTATATGGCCTCAGGGCGTAAACCACACCGCTTGCACGGACCTTTCGTCAGTGATGACGAGGTCGAAAAAATTGCTAATTTCGTCAAAGCCCAAGGCGCACCATCTTACCTCGAAGACATCACGGTTGATACCGAAGAAGAGGCCGAAGCGGGCGGGCCTGCTGGCAATATTAGCTCAGGCGATGAAACTTTCGACAAAGCCGTGGCCATAATCGCCCACGACCGTAAATGTTCCACGTCTTACATCCAGCGCCGTCTCTCCATCGGCTATAACCGCGCGGCGAATATCGTCGAACGCATGGAAGCCGAAGGCATGATCAGCGAAGCAGGTGCAGGCGGCAAACGCGAAATCCTATTACCTGAGGATGGTGAATTTTAGGGCCGTCTTGCCCGCGCTGAAATATTCTGCTATGCCGCCCTAAATCAAAAGGGGCATCACCATGTTACGTATAATAAAAATCTTATTGATACTCGCTGTCGCGCTGTGGGGCATATTAGGCGCATACGGTAATCTTACCGACTGGAGCGGGACAACGGGTGCGGTCAAAGCCGTCACATCTATGTCCGCATTTGACGGTAGTGCTGACAAATGGCAGGCGACTTCGAACCCTGTGATTGTCTATGCAGGTGCCTTATTTATCATGCTCTCTAAAATCCTTGCAGGGTTTTTATGCCTGGTCGGTGCGCGGCGCATGTGGGACGCACGTGCAGGGGACGCAGCAGATTTCGCCAAAGCTAAAACACTGGCGCTGACGGGCTGCGGGGTGGCTATCTTTATGTTGTTTACAGGATTTATCGTCATCGCAGAGGGGTGGTATGAGCTTTGGCAATCAGATGCAATGCGCGGACCCGTCCTCGCTTCTGCATTTAGGTATGCAGGCATGATAGCCCTCATCGCCATCTTCGTTGGCGCACACGACGATTAAGTCAGGGGCTTTTATCCACAAAACTTATCTTGGGCTTGGGCGAGGGTTAGATCGATGAGAGCTAGGCCGCCGTCGTCTCTTACGGTGCATTTTTCTACGCCGTCTTCACTATCTGGAAGCTCGATCATAGCGGTGGCAATATTGGTGATATTGCCGTCGATAAATTTATAATATGACGTGGCCCAGCTTGCGGCGCTTCCGCGAGATGAAGCGCTGAACATGCCGTTATTTTTGGCTTCAAAACTGACGCCGGAAATTTCTCCGGCCCGCGTGTATTCATGTGTTTCCGGTGTACCTCTCCAGACGGCGTAGACGGTATTGACATTACCGGTCATCAGCGGAACCAATAGCTCATTACGTCCGTCCCCGTCCAAATCTTGCAGTGTCGGGAAGCCGTAAACAAATTCGGATGTTTCTGTGATGGTTTGCTGGGCAGTTCCGTCTGCTGCGGCGGTCTTAATCTCTATTTGAGCCTCACCGTATTCATCACCGTCTTTGGGCGCGCCGTATTTGACATTTAGTATCAAACCTGACCCGTCATCACTATCCAGTGCACAATCCGCTTGCCCTCTATCATTGAGGGCATCTTCGCCCAAGTCTGCACAAAACACGGGTTTTGTGATCTGCATATTGGTCTGTGTAGGCGCGACATCCGGTGTGTCTTGCTGACAGCCGGAAAGAAGTGCGCTCGCCGCCGTGCTTAAAAATAATATGGTCGCAGAATTTAAAATTGATGTGTTCGTCATAATGTGTCCCCAAAAATGTTTAGCTGCTTATACATAAATTGCATAGCAATGTCATTTTATTTTAAAACAAGTGTTTTTGCGTAAAGAATCTAATCCACGGTTCCCAACCCGGCTTTAGTCTGCAGGACATGAAACTTGATTTAGTCCAAATTAACAAATTATCCCCGCCCGGACTTTGGGATGTGCAGGTCTTATCTGCGCTTATTGCTTGTTTGGTGCAGGTGAAGGACGGTGGCATTGGGCCAAGACTTGTTTACGGGCGCATGATAGACAAATTTTCGCAAGAATTACGCGAGAAGATACATGCGAACCTCAATATGCGTATCAAGGCTTGGGTGTTAATATGCCCTGCGCGAATAATATGGGTGCGACAAATCATCGGCGAAGCGGCCATCAGGAAATGGCAAAAAAATAGGTTGGCCGATTATGCACTATCAAAATATTTCGGGGATTGGCGGGCTAAGTTTTCGGGTGGGTTTGTGCGTCCAAATGGCGGGGAAATACGCAAACCCCAACGTATGATTATGCGCACGATTATGCATAAAATTCGTGCCTATAATTGGAAGCCCTTTGCTTTGGCCAAGATAGCCAATGTTGAGCGTTTATTGTTTGGGCGGCATATATCAAAAACGAACGCGGGTGCTGCAATAGAAGGCATGGTGATAGAAGACATGCGCGCCGCCTATTTCAAGCTTTGGGGTGTGAATATGACGGACGAAAATGAAGTGCTTAAATGGCAGCAACCGCGTGCATCACGCAAAATGAAACCCGTAGAATTTACGCCGCAGGAATTAGCTCCCGAAGAGGTGAACGGTGCGCAGGATGTGGTTGAAAAGGTGGTTGGGGAAAGAAAAAGCAGTAGTGATAGCGGTTGGGGCATACTAACATATAGCCCGATATATAAGTCTGAACTTGAGCCTGAACTTGAGCCTGAACATGAGACTGAATATGGGTTTGGCAAAACGGCAATTAAAAAACCGCCATGAAACACGACTATAGAGGTAATTACGACACAAAGCGTCAATAGTACTTTGACCGCCTCATATACCTATGCCTGAACCTTGCTTGTGGACAATTGGAAAATATGGTAAGGGCCTCACATAACAAACAAAAGGGGACAACATGAAAATCAAAACATTATTAGCATCTATAGCTTGCACCGGTCTGGGGATATTACCTGCCGTTTCAGCGCATGCAGGAAATGAAGACTATATTGGCGAGATATTTATGACAGGTGCAAGTTTTTGCCCGCGCAATTCAGCCGCCCTAGATGGGCAACTTTTGTCTATCGCACAAAATACGGCCTTATTTTCTTTGCTTGGCACGACTTACGGGGGGGATGGTCGCACATCATTTGGTCTACCGGATATGCGTGGACGCTCTGCCTTGCATGCGGGACGTGGGCCTGGACTTAGTAATATCAGGCAGGGTGCACGCGGTGGGGCAGAAAGTCTTAGTTTACAATCTGGTGGCCAGTCTAAAGGTACAACCGGGAACGGTGAAAGTTTAGCCCGTTCTAAGCAGTCACTTAATAACCGTGATCCTTATTTAGCTATAAAATATTGCATTGTCACGCAGGGCATATATCCCTCACGTAATTAAGGTGTCTAACCGCCCAATTTAACCACCAAGGCTGACCGCACCCAACTTATACCTTATCAACACCCGACAATTGTCGAGAGGTGCTTCTGGTGGATGGAACAACCACTTGTTTGCGGCTTTTTTGGTGGCGCTTTCAAACATGCCGCCCGGTAATGCGCGCTCTATGCGGACGTTTTCTGTCGCACCGCTTTCGTCCACATCAAGCCTAAGGATGACCCAGCCTTGGCGCCCCGTGCGAAAAGCTTTTTTGGGATAACTAGGCAGCTCGAAATTAATCGCCGCGAGCTTCTCACCGCCAATGCAATCATCAGGGTTGGCATAGCCCTTAACCCAAGGGTCAGGCGGATAATAGGATTTCGGTTTGAAAGGCTTACTGGAAGGAATAATGGCACATGCTGACAAACTGGCAGAAATAAAGAGTAATGAGAGAATGAACATACGCATCATTCCGTCTCTCCGAACCTGTCTTCAACCAAAGCGCTGAGAGCTTTGATGGCGGCTTCGGCGTCGGGACCATGAGCGGTGATGGATATATCTTCCCCGCACGCAGAGCCAAGCAATAGAAGCTCCATAATACTGTTGCCGACGACAGTTTCTTGGCAAATATCATTACAAGAGGTAACCTCAATCTCGGCATCAAACTTTTGGGCCATTGCGGCAAATTTCGCCGAAGCCCGCGCATGTAATCCGCGTTTATTGCGCAAGGTTACGCGTGTGCTTTTGAGATAAAGGGCTTCGTGAATGTCGTGGTTATTCATTGAGAGGTTACTCGTCGATTTCGCCGGCGATAACCTCGGAGGCGATGGCGATATAATGGCGCCCGGCTTGTTTGGCGGTTTGCGATGCTTCGGCCAAGGATAAGTCTAAGCGGGCTTCGGATAATTTAATCAACATGGGCAGGTTAACGCCGGCTACAACTTCGACATTTTCGCGCCCAAGCAAAGATATAGCCAAATTGGACGGGGTGCCGCCGAACATGTCGGTTAGCAACATAACGCCAGTGCCTGTGTCAACCGTCTTGACGGCATTATGAACGGCTTGGCTGGCCAGTTCCAAATCATCATCGGCGCCAATGCAAACGGTGACAAATTGCTCAAGCGGGCCGACCACATGTTCAGTGGCTAGCTTAAGTTCGTCCGCCAAGCGTCCGTGGGTTACAATTACAAGTCCAATCAATTTGTGCCTCATGCTTTCAAGATAACACTTAAACAAATTCGAAGGGCAATGAAAAGCGTTAATTACGGCTTCTTTTGTCTTGTGTGACGATTTGTAACGGTAAGGTCAGGGTAAAGCGGGCCCCTGTTACTTCTCCGGCATTATTTGTGCGGTTGGACGCGGTGATTGTTCCGCCGTGGGCCGTCATAATTTGGCGGCAAATAGCAAGGCCGAGACCTGAATGATCACCGAAGGCTGCCCCTATTGGTCGCTGGGTGTAAAACCGTTTAAAAATCATGTCGAGATCGTCCTTGGGAATGCCGGGGCCGTCGTCGTCTATGTTAATAATTGCCGCTGCATCGTCTTCGTTTTCTGCGCGCTTATAGGACAAACGCACTGACGCATTTTTTTCATCAGGAGAAAAAGTCAATGCATTGTCGATAATATTACGCAAGACTTGCCCTAATGAATTTTCTAGTGCCTGTATAACAACCGGGTTAATCTCATTTTTCTGAGTGGTTTGGATGACGTCAACTGTAACTTCGCGTCTGGTCTGGGTGTAAAAGTCCGTTATGTCAGATAAGAATTTATGCAAATCCATGGGGACTAGTTTTTCCTTGGCCAGAGCCGCATCCATGCGTGAGGCCTTAGAAATATCGGTTATCAGCCTGTCCATGCGCGCCACGTCTTTTTCGATAATATCGATGAGTTTATTGCGGCGCTCATTGGTCTTGGAACCGCGCAAAGTTTCACTGGCGGACCGTAATGAGGTCAATGGATTTTTAATCTCGTGGGCTACATCTGCGGCAAATTTAGCGATGTCGTCGATACGTGTATAAAGCCCGTCTGTCATTTCACGAAGAACAATAGAAAGGTCTCCAATTTCGTCGCGGCGGTTAGATAAGTCAGGAATGATATCACGTTTGTCAGACGATCGCACAACTTGTTCTGCTGCTTGCGCTAGGCGCCGAATGGGTAAGGCAATAAACAAAGTAAGCGACAAGGCTGAAAGGACGGATGCTAAAATAGCGATCAGGATTATCGGGGTCAGACCTTGGCGTTGCGAGGCTAATATAGTGTCCACATCATGGGTTTCGAACACTAAAACGCCTTGGATGTCTTCGACCCGTTTAACGGGAACGGCAACGGCGACGATTAATTTCTTACCTTCATATTGCTCGCCTGACACGGTTTGGCCAAGCAAAGCAGATTTAACATCCTGGTCTAGAAACCGCTGTTTATCTTCGCGGTTTTTACGAAATACCCGCCAGTTATTAACCCAGTCATCACCTCTTGATTGCAAACGTATCCACCAAGGGGTTTTGTTCTCAAGTGGGTCAAGGTAATTGTTGATTGGATCTAATTGCCCAATTTCTACACTGTCATCAAGTCTGTTGCTGTCTGCAACTATGGCGCCGTTTCTGTCATAAAGTCGAATGCGGGCTTTGGCAGGCACATCAATGCGAGCAATAATTTGTCGGGCTTCTTCGCCGTCGAGTTTTGGTGTGACTTCAATGCCAGTGGCTTGATCACCGATTAGATTAGCAATGAGGCGAGATTGGGAGTGTAAGTTGTCAATCTTGGCATCAATTAGTCCACGAGAAAACTGGTTCATAGTCATGGCGCCGACTATCAAAATAATCAACCCTAACAGATTTGCCAAGAATATCATCCGGCTTAGGGTAGAAAACATGATGAAGCGGCGTACACCACGGACACGTTTGCGCGGCGCCAGAAAATTCAATTTAGGTCTTTTGGCTTTAGCCATGTGCGTCCTCTTTCGCCTGCCCTATAGCAGACGAATATTTACGCTTCCTTATATTTATAGCCAATTCCGTACAGAGTTTCGATGCCGTCAAACTCTTTGTCGGATTTTCGAAACTTTTTCCTTAGGCGTTTAATGTGACTGTCAATGGTTCTGTCATCTACATAAACCTGATCATCATAAGCAATATCCATAAGGTTATCGCGACTTTTAACAAAGCCGGGACGTTTGGCCAAAGCGTGCAATATCAGAAATTCCGTGACCGTTAATCGCACAGGTTCGCCCTTCCATGAACAAGCATGGCGGTTTGGGTCAAGCAATAATTGCCCGCGGCGAATAACGGTATCATCACCCTCTTGAGGGGCAGGGCTTGCGGTATTGCTTGATTTAGCGCGGCGCAGGACGGCCTTGATACGCTCGCCGAGCAACCTTTGTGAAAATGGCTTAGTGATATAATCATCCGCGCCCATATTAAGCCCAAGAGCTTCATCAAATTCATCGTCTTTGGATGTTAGAAAAATAACCGGCATATTGGAAGTTTGGCGCAGGCGGCGTAGTAATTCCATACCGTCCATACGGGGCATTTTTATATCAAAGACGGCAATGTCAACCGGGGTTTTGCTCAGGGCTTCCAAGGCGCTCGCTCCATCGTGATAACATTTAACTTCATGACCTGCATCTTCCAAAAACATCGAAACAGATGTTAGGATGTTTTCGTCGTCGTCTACCAAAGCAATATTAGCCATAGGTGCTCCCATTTATTTAAGACTCAAATAGTTTGAGCCTAGGATTCGTTGTGTGAGTGTAACGCGCCAGAAAGTCCGCTTCAAGTTCACATTAAAAGCTTTAAAGTCTGCAAATGTGGCACGGTTATGGCAGAAAACAAGGTTTTGATAATTTCTGTGCACATTCAAATCAACATAAACTTGTGCAAATCAATATAAATTTGCTTTTTGGCTTGGTGTCACAACGCGGTGCGCTATATAGACATTTGGTTTAAGTGGGAAGTTTATGACTAAGCATAAGAAAACTGTAAAGAAACCGGCACAAAAAACAGCGGGGCGCAATGAAAAATTGCGCTTCCTGACTATATCCAAAGCTGCAAACGCCTACGGGGAGCGCAGTTTTGATAATTATGCCCAGATTAGGTCGGTTGCCGAGCAAATCCAAGCAGGTTTGTGCGCCTATCTCGACCACGAACGCAAATGCGTATTTTTAGTGCCGCCACAAGGGGCATTCCTCGAACAAAATTATGGCTCGGCGGCGTTTTCCGTCTCCGGCAAAGGCTTCTTACCTCTTGAACCCGTCAGCTTCGGCCTAGGGGTGCGGGTAAGCGAGACGGGAGATTTCTTGCGCGTTGTACTACAATGCCGCAAAGAAGGTGCGCGCATTGATGTGCAAGTTGAGCACAATAAAACATATGAATTGGACCTCCCGCTTAAAGAAAAAGAATTAGAGGTCGTTTTGGAAGGCTTATATCAACATATCTTGCATTGGTTTACCGACCGGGTTGAACGTTATGACCACGGTAATTACGGCACAAGCGATATCGGGTTTGATATTATGCGCATAGACAAAGGCACGTAAATCTATGTCCGAAGTCGTTCATACCGTTACTGCATTACTTCCGTTTAAAATCGCTTTGATCGGCGTATTGGGTATAGGTGCGCAGTGGTTGGCTTGGCGTTTACAGCGTCCAGCGATTGTTTTAATGGCGATTGCCGGCTTAATCTTTGGCCCGTTGATGTCTTGGCTATTCACCTTGTCAATTGTGCAAAATACAGATGTCCTGCACGGTATAGTCAATGCGGTCATGCTTAACCCTGAGAAAGATTTTGGCGCCGTATATCGGCCCATGGTCGGGATTGCTGTGGCGATTATACTGTTTGAAGGCGGGCTTAACCTGCGCTTTACTGATTTGCGAGATGCCAGCCATGCGGTGACCCGTATGGTGTTGGTAGCAGCCCCTATCGCAGCCATTTTAGGCGCTATGGCGGCCCATTATATCATGCATTTACCGTGGGATATCTCCGCTATGATCGGTGGTCTATTTGTTGTGACGGGGCCAACGGTTATTTTGCCTTTATTACGTCAAGCCCATTTGCCCGGCAGACCTGCGGCGATACTGAAATGGGAAGGTATCATCAATGACCCTGTCGGTGCGTTATTTGCCGTTGCCGGTTATGAATTTATCCGCTTTACCGCCATGGGCGAAAGCACGCAATTTGCTATTACTTTGCTTATCTTTGCCGCCGCCGTTGGTGCGGTTTTCGGGGTCATATCCGGTTGGTCATTGGCGTGGGCGTTCAGGCGCGGTCATGTTCCTGAATATCTGAAAGCCCCAGTTGTGCTCATTTGGGTGTTGTTCATTTATGTCATGGCCAATGAGGTTGCCGAAGAAACCGGCCTCGTTGCTGTGACCGCTATGGGCGTGGCTATGGCCAATACAAAATTTGCCGCTATGCAGGAGATGCGCAGGTTTAAAGAAAATATCGCTGTGCTTTTAGTGTCCGGTATTTTTGTCGTTCTCACGGCCACATTAACATTGGACGTGCTGCAAAGCTTTGATTTACGTGTGCTTGGTTTCGTCTTAGCCATGATGTTTGTTGTCCGCCCTGTTGCCGTATTTGTGTCCACGCTTTGGACGGGCCTGAATTGGCGCGAGACATTGTTGGTGGCTTGGATTGCGCCGCGCGGGATAGTTGCTGTTGCCGTTGCGGGCTTATTCGCTACCGAGCTACAGTTGATAGGTCGTGAAGACGGCGCTATCTTTGTACCGCTCGCCTTTGCTTTGGTGTTTGCTACGGTTATCAGCGCAGGCTTTACTATTACGCCCTTATCGAAATGGCTTGGACTGGCGAAGGATAAAGACGAAGGTGTCATGATTGTCGGTGCAAACCCGTGGTCACTTGGACTTGCCAAGGCTTTAAAAGATATGGGCATTTCCGTGTTGATTGCAGACACCAATTGGCGGCGATTACG
This sequence comes from Robiginitomaculum sp., assembly GCA_021776675.1. GTDB lineage: Bacteria > Pseudomonadota > Alphaproteobacteria > Caulobacterales > Maricaulaceae > Robiginitomaculum_A. Next base: position 6,799 of record JAJFFM010000028.1, on the reverse strand, counting down.
TGGTGCAAGGTTAGAAGGTCTGGCCGTATTTTACGGAGAAGTTTTGTCAGAAAATGCCGACCACAGACTTGACCATACCGCCTTTGGTCATCTGATAGCGGCTGGCCCCAATGATGCTTATAACTCGCTTGTATGCGTAGAATTTGCGCCTGAACTTGGTCGCCACCGTGTATTTCAAGTCTCGGGACAAGAAGCGGAAGAAGCGGATACATCTGGTATTACATATACCGCGCGTGGACGTACGCTGTCCACTCATGGCCGTACATTTGATGTGTTGACCCGTGATTGGTGGTCGGGTTGGCGTTTCCGCTCCACCACACTTAGCGAAGAATATACGCTGGAAGACTTCTTGGAAGAACGCGGCGAAGACATCGATATATTGGTAGCCAAACGTCCTGACGGCTCTTTGGATTTCTTACAGCCTGATAGAAAATCCAAATCCGAAGGTTCAACCATTCTAAGCTTCGGCGCAGTGTTGAATAAAGCACCTGAAAAAGGTCATGGTCAAGGTCAAGGCCGCGGAGAGGGCGCTGCTACTAATGCCCCGCAAACCAGCGACGGCTCTATGCCGTTAGTTACAAAAGGCGAGTTACCGAGCTAGCAAGAGTGTTGTACAGCTTGCGAGAGTGTGACCAGATGGAAACCTCAGGTTCTTTTAGCTTAATAATGGTTTCCAGCTTGCTTAATAATGGTTTAATGCCTGTACTTCATTATGCGTAGATTATTATTTACGGATATATGGCGTGCAAGAAGATCATTTACCAGAAGGTACTGAAGAGCTCGCTAATTACGGTGAAGTGCTAGAACCTGTGGTGCCAACTACTCTAACTATACGTGAAAAATGTGCGGCTAAATGGCAAAACATCTTGCAGCATATTAAGAGTCGCCTAAAATCTAAAAGAAAAAAACCCAAAAGAAACAAGCCAAAATGGTTGGTCTGGACGCTCTGGATATTGGGCGTGCCGAGCGGGGTTGTAACATTCCTTATTCTGGGTTGGTTTGGGTATGCGGCTATGGATATGCCAGACACCACACCGCTTTGGGCACCCGAATCTACGCCGGAGATCGTCATTCTTGACCGTTATGGCCGCGAGATTTTACGAAGGGGTGGTGCCGAAGCCAAACCTGTTGATTTAGATGCATTACCCGCAAGTTTATCCAAAGCCTTAATCGCCACCGAAGACAGGCGGTTTTATATGCACCCGGGTTTTGACCCCATTGGTTTGGTGCGCGCCGCCAAGGCAAATTATCAAGCGGGACGTATTGTGCAGGGCGGCTCGACCATTACACAACAATTGGCCAAAAACGTGTTCCTGACCCGTGAACGAACTTTCAAACGCAAGACCCAAGAGATCATATTTGCCGTCTGGCTAGAGCTGCGGATGAGTAAGCAGGAAATTTTAGAGACATATTTGTCGCGGGTTTATTTCGGTGGTGGGACTATCGGGATTGAAAGCGGGTCCCAGCGGTTTTTCAACAAATCTGCCAAGGATTTAAACACTGGTGAAGCGGCATTATTGGTCGGCTTGCTCAAAGCTCCTGACAGGCTCAACCCGCTCAAAAACAGAGATTTAAGTGCGCAAAGAACTGCGTTGGTTTTGTCGGCAATGCGCACAGAAGGATATCTCTCGGAAAGCGAATGGCAACAGGCCATGGCCGCGCCCATAGAGATAGAACCGCTTGTTATGAACACAAATGGCGGTGCGGGATATTTTACTGATTGGGTTTTGGCGACTATGGATGCGAATATAGGGCAACCGCGTAGTGATATTACCATCCAAACTTCTCTTGATCTTAATATGCAAAAACTGGCTGAGACTGCGGTTCGAGACGGGCTTGATAACAAACGCAATGCCCAACAAGCCGCCTTGATGACATTTGACGGCGAAGGTGCTGTACGTGCAATGGTCGGCGGTGTAGATTATCGCCATTCCAGTTTTAACCGTGCTCTAAGTTCAAACCGCCAACCGGGTTCTGCGTTTAAGCCGTTCGTATATTTGGCGGCACTGCAATCGGGTTTGTCGGCTTGGGATATTTATGAGGATAAACCCATCGATATAGACGGTTGGCAGCCGGGTAATTTTTCCAATGAGTATTTAGGCGAAATGTCCATGGAGAAAGCTCTAGCTTTGTCCATCAATACTGTTGCGGTACAGGTTAATGAACAGATTGGTCGCGACAAAGTGGTGCAAATAGCGGCCAGTGTCGGCCTTGATAACCTACAGCCCTATGCATCCCTCGCATTGGGCGCACAGGAAATGTCTTTATTTGATTTGACGGCCGCCTATATTCCCTTTGCCAATTGGGGCTATAGCATAACCCCCCACGCTATCGAAGCCATTTACAGCAAAGATGGGGATGTGCTTTTTAGCCGCGAACGGCCAGCGAGAATACGGCTATTGGACACACAAACATTGGGCCAGATTAATGCTATGCTGCAAACCGTAATAAATAGCGGTACGGGTAAAGCCGCACAGATTGAAGGTCGTGATGTGGCGGGAAAAACTGGCACAACCAATGATTATAGAGACGCTTGGTTTGTCGGTTATACGGCGGACTTTGTCACCGGCGTTTGGGTTGGAAATGATGACAATTCCAAAATGGCGCGGGTCACAGGCGGCACATTCCCAGCCCGTATTTGGCATGATTATATGAGCATAGCCTTGCAAGATGTACCACAAGCCAACCTCCCCACTGTCACCAGACCTGCTCTTATTGCCAAGGACCGTAAGCTGGAAATCCTCTTGGCCGACTTGGAACGGGCTTTACCGCCGGTTTTGCCTTAAGTTCGAATTAAACCCAAAGCTCCCCAGCTTATCTTTCTTTTCCCGGCATCCACTTAACGTCTGTGCGGCCTTGCATATTGCACCATCTTGCAGCGACGAATAAATAGTCTGAGAGGCGGTTTATGTATTTCAGCGCCAAATGATTTATGTCTTCTTCTCGTGCCATAGCAACGATTTCCCGTTCGGCACGTCTTGATATTGTTCGCGCCAAGTGTAGGTAAGCGGCGGGTTTTGATCCGCCCGGGAGGACGAAAGTTTTCAGAGGAGCAAGGTCCACATTGAGTGCATCAAGCTCTTTCTCTAGCCTATCGATTTGTGATTGGACTATGCGTAAGGATTTGCTGTCGTCCTCTAATGTGGGTGTAGATAAATCAGCACCCAGATCAAATAGGTCGTTTTGAATGCGCGCTAAACTACGGTCCAGTTCGATATTATCCATATAAAGACGAGCGACACCAACTGCGGAGTTAGCTTCGTCGACCTCGCCGTACGCCCGTACCCGAAAGCAATCTTTGTTGGTACGTGAACCATCTGCAAGCCCAGTAGAGCCATCGTCTCCGGTGCGGGTATAGATTTTATTGAGTTTAACCATAGTGAACCCTTTCGGGGGCCGGGACAAAATTCTTCCTCCGTTTACGGGGGAAGTGCCGGAGCGAAGCAGAGGCGATGGGGGGAAACGCCACAATCTTGTGCAAGACGAGAATTTCCCCCCCATCGAGCGCTAAGGGGCGCCCACTTCCCCCATGAGAAATGGGGGAAGGAGAGAACTGTATATTTGTTAAATACAAAATATTCTAACCACCCGCTTTTGAACGCAAATACACCATCATAATCAGAGCAGCGACGGCAACAGCTTGTGCGCCTATGCGGACACGCATTAATTTGTTGGACTTAAGTCGTGCTTCTGTACCACCTTTGCGCATATTCAGAGCGCCTAAGGTTAATGAAACAAATACGGTAATTAAGGCCAGAACGATAATGATATTTATGATGAGCATAGTTCTATCCTGCTGAAAACTTATTCGGGTGAGGTCTTATTCGCGAAATGTATAATCGACAAAGCCAATACAGTCCAGAGGTCAAGCACGGATAGTTTTATTCACTCTTCGCGACGCCTTCGCGCCTTTATTCACTTATAGCGACGCCTTCGCGTCGGGGATCAGCCCCGCCTTCATAACTGCCGTCCGCATTGCGACGTATAATATGTAGGCCGGAAATCTCACCTTTGGAGCGGATGACTTTATGGCCTTTAGCTTCGAGGCCCGAAATAATTTCTGGCTCCAATCCTGCTTCTTCGAGGCGGACCGAACCATTGCGCGAAATGACATTGGCAAGCTCCACAGCTTCTTGTGGGCTCATGCCCCAATCGATCATGGCGATGATGGTTTTAGCCGTATAGGCAATAATAGACGAACCACCCGGTGAACCTGTGGCGAATGCGAAACTCCCATCTTTGTGAAACACGATATGGGGCGCCATAGAAGAGCGCGGGCGTTTACGTGGTCCCGGGCGATTAGCAATGAGATTGCCCTGTGCGTCGCGGGGGCGATAAGAAAAGTCGGTCAGTTGATTGTTAAGCATGAACCCGCCCGCCATACGCTCCGAGCCAAATACGCTCTCAACTGTTGTTGTCATGGAGACAACATTGCCCCATTTGTCGGCAATAGAAAAATGCGAAGTTCCGGGCACGTCAGGCGTCGCGTCTTTACCGGGTTTGAATCCGGCAGGGTCCCCAGCTTGCACATCTTGTAAGCTGGAATCCATGGAAATATTTGCGGCACGGGATTTAAGATATTTAGCGTCCAACAAAGCACGGGTCGGGACTTCGACAAAATCAGGATCGGCGACAAATAAATCTCTGTCAGCATAGGCCATTTCACTGGCTTCGGCGAATACGTGCCAGCCTTCAAGGGTTGGAGCGCCTTTATCTGTGTCAAAAAATGACTGCATATCGAAATTTGCGAGCTGTCCCATAATGCTTTGCACAGCCACACCGCCCGACGACGGCGGTACGGCGCTGCACAATATATAATCGCGGTAAGGCGTACACAGGGCCTCGGTCTTTTGCGGTTGATAGGCGGCCAAATCTGCAAGGGTCAAAACGCCCGGGCGTGGGTTTTCCTGCACGGCGGCAATAATAGCTTGCGCAATCGGGCCTTCATTCATTGCACGCGGGTTTTTAGCCAAGGCCCGTAAGGTTTGCGCGTAAAGCTTATTATCGCGGATATCGCCTGGGACCAAAGGGGACCCGTCCTCGTGAAAGAAATATTCTCTTGCTGCGGGTTGAGTTTTTAGGGCAAATTTGCTGGCCATTTCAACCAATCCAGCCATACGCGGGCTAACTTCGAAACCGTCTTCGGCCAACTTAATGCCGGCACTAAAATTATCCGCCCAGGCCAATTTTCCGTGGTCTTTGTGGGCCATGTCCAACATAGCCATAACGCCGGGCGCCCCCGTTGAACGCCCCGAAATAACACCTTCAAAACGGCGAATTGGTTGGCCTTCTTCGTCTAAAAATAAAGTTTCGTCGACTGCGGCAGGTGCCGTTTCGCGGCCATTATAGGCACTAACTTTCCCGCTCTGCCCATCATAAAACACCAAAAACGCACCTCCGGCAACACCGGAGCTTTGCGGCTCAACCAAGCTAAGAACGGCTTGTACGGCAATAGCTGCATCAACTGCAGACCCACCCGCGCGTAGAGCTTCGATACCTGCTTGGGCGGCATGTGGATTGGCAGCAACCACCATGCCTTTATCAGAGGGGTTGGTGGTGGGCGCCATTTGCGCAGTGTCAACTGAGACGGGTGGTGTTTTTGCATCCGGCTTTTGACATGCGCCGATTGCCAAGGTCATACTTGTTGCAAATACTGCTGTAAGAAATAAATTGCGTCTCATGTAAAACTCTCCGATAATCTATTGCGACTTCCTATATTGCACGACAACAAATATTGTAAAGTTTAAACCTTATGCCAAATACAAATACGACAAATGCGACATTAGCTCAACATGTATTACATGCTTTGGAGGAGTACCAAAGAGAGAGTGAGCAGGGAAATACGCCCGCATTGCTGCAGCAAAGACCGGAATTATTGAACCGCGAAATGAAGTTGGTAAAATGGATAAGGGAAGGTGGTCTTGATGCGCGTAATTACGGCGAATTCCTGACGCCGTATCTAGAACATTCCCAGCATATGCACCATCCGGGCTTTATCGGGCATCAGGTTGCTGTGCCTCACGAAGGCGCGGCCATTGCCGATATGATCCACGGGGTCATCAATAACCCTATGGCCGTCTATGAAATGGGCCCTACGGCCAGTGTTATAGAGCGGGTAGTGGTCAATTGGATGCTGGAAAAATGTGGGTGGTTTACAGGCGACATTGATGATTTTTCGTATAATTCTAACAACGGGGCAGGCGTACTGACCCACGGCGGTTCGCTGGCTAATCTCACGGCTTTATTGGCGGCCCGCGCCCATGCGGCGCCGAATGCATGGCAAAACGGTACACCTAATAATTTGGCCATTATTGCACCCGCCGCTACCCATTATTCTTTGGCGCGGGCAGTGTCTATTGCCGGGTTTGGCCAAAACGCCATACGCTATGCGCCCGTAAATGAGCTTGAAGTTCTCCAGCCTGAAAAACTGGAGCAGACATTCCTACGTGCAAAGGACGACGGCCAAAAAGTCTTCATGGTATCCACCAATGCTTGTACCACGGCCACTGGGCTTTATGATCCAATCGATGAAGTCGCAGATTTCTGTGAAAAACATGATCTGTGGCTACATGTGGACGGTGCCCACGGTGGGTCGGCTTTGTTATCGGACAAAGAACGTCATTTGATGAAGGGTGTATCGCGCGCCGATAGCCTAACCTGGGACGCCCATAAAATGATGCGCACCTCTGCGCTAAGCGCGGCCATATTGTTCAAAGACCAAAAGGCTATGGCCGGAACTTTCCATCAAGATGCCAGTTATATCTTCTACGGCAACCAAGAAGGGGGGGTAGAGCAAATC
>JAJFFM010000027.1 GCA_021776675.1 Robiginitomaculum sp. | reverse complement strand
TGAAAGAGTTTCGAGCCGTATTTGCAAAAGTAAGGTTTGAAGATGATGGGTTACATTTACCCGCTGACGCAATTGAGGCTCTACAGTTAAAGCCCGGTGATAAAGCGCGGGTATTTGCGACAAGAATAGGAAAACGTAATGGCAAAAGGTAACTTTATTGATGGTCGTTGGGTAGCGGCCAGTGGGCAAGTATTCACCAGTGTTGATCCGGCTAGTGGTGAACAAATTTGGCAAGGAAATCAGGCGTCTGTTGCCGATGTTGATATAGCATTCATGGCCGCAGAGAAAGCTTTTGAAGCTTGGTCTGAAACAAGTTTAGAAGCCCGAAGTGAGATAGTCTTACGTTTTAAGGAAATAGCACTCGCTAATAAGGATAAGTTGGGTGAGTTGATTGCGCGCGAGACCGGAAAAGTCTTGTGGGATGCATCTGGCGAAGCAGGTGCTGTTGCCGGTAAAGTTGATATATCGCTTAAGTCATATGCTGAGCGAACGGGTAGTTCCAGCACGGAGACCGCATTTGGTCGTGCTGATTTACAGCACCGTCCGCACGGCGTTATGGCCGTGCTTGGCCCTTATAATTTCCCCGCGCATTTACCAAATGGCCAAATTATTCCGGCATTAATTGCGGGCAATACGGTTGTGTTTAAACCAAGCGAACAATGTCCCGCAGTTGGTGAGTTTTTAACGCAATTGTATGAGCAAGCGGGCTTCCCACCCGGTGTAATTAATATGGTGCAAGGCGCACGAGACACTGGCGCAGCAGTATTGGATCATAACAATGTAGATGGTGTATTGTTTACGGGAGCCGCGGGTACAGGTAAATTCATCCACGAAAAATTTGGCGGCCGTCCCGAGATTATTTTGGCGCTTGAGCTAGGCGGGAATAACCCGTTATTGCTTTGGGATGTTGCAGATACACAAGCGGCTGCCAGTATTATTGTGCAATCAGCATTTATCACGTCCGGACAACGCTGTACGTGCGCACGACGGATTTTATTGCCCGAGGGCAAGGCAGGTGATGCCGTACAGGATGCCGTTATAGCCATGGTTGCGAGTATGAAGGTCGGGGCATGGAACGATCCCGAAGAGGCATTTATCGGCCCTGTGATTAGCGCTGGTATAGCAGAATATGTGGTTGAACGTGCCCATAAGCTCGGCGGTAATATTATACGCCAGCCCGAAATTATGGATCGTGGCCCAGCCTTTATCCGTCCGGGTATTGTTGATGTGACAGACGCAAATGTTCCTGACGAAGAAATTTTTGGACCCGTCATGCAAATTATCCGAGTGCCTTCTTTAGTGGCCGGAATTGCCGAGGCCAATAACACTAAATATGGTCTGTCCGCTGGCTTAATTAGTGACGTTCCAAAGAATTGGGAATTGTTCCGCCGTAAAATCAGAGCAGGCGTGGTCAATTTCAACCGGCCAACAACGGGTGCGGCGGGTTTCTTACCATTCGGCGGCCCGGGTGCATCCGGCAATCACAGTCCGGGCGCATATTATGCTGCTGATTTCTGTGCATGGCCGATGGCAAGTCAAATTGCTGATACGGTTGAGACCCAATCTGCAAAAGGGCTTTCTACATGTTAGGGAGGCAACATGTTAGGGAGGGCCATATGTTAGCCAAAAACAAGGCAAGGGAAGCAAATTATGATGGTCTGATTGGCCCAACTCATAATTACGGCGGATTATCGACGGGTAACCTTGCCAGTGCAAAGAACAAAGGTTTAATCGCCAGCCCATGCGCCGCCGCTTTGCAGGGCTTGCAAAAAATGAAACTCATGGCGGATTTTGGTCTGGTTCAGGGCGTCTTGCCACCTCAGGCTCGCCCAAATATCCCAGAACTTCGTCAAATGGGTTTTTCAGGTAGTGACGTGGATGTGCTAAATAATGCATGGAGAGTCAACCCGGTATTGGTACGTAATATGAGTTCTGCTTCAAGCATGTGGTCAGCCAATGCAGCTACGGTTAGCCCATCTGCAGATTGCGCCGATAGTCGTTTACATCTGACACCGGCTAACCTCTCGACCATGTTGCACCGCTCTACTGAGCACGAGCAAACGGGCAGGGCACTGCGCGCTGCATTCCCTAGTGCTATTGTCCATGATGCCTTACCTATGCAGTCAACATACTCTGATGAAGGCGCGGCCAATCATGTACGTTTATGTGCTGATCAAGGCGAAGCAGGAGTTGAGTTATTTGTCTATGGCCGGGATGCTCTTGCTGGTGCACCGGACACGAAATTTCCGTCCCGCCAAACACTTCAAGCCAGCCACATTATTGCTACACGTCATCAATTATCGAGCGAGCGTACTGTATTTGCTAAGCAGGCAGCAAAAGTCATTGATGCAGGTGCTTTTCATAATGATGTGGTTTGTGTTGGCGCGCGGCAATGCTTATTTTACCATGAAAATGCGTTCGAAGATACTGCCCGGACATTGGAAGAGATTAGCAAAGCGGCTGATGGATTGTTCACGCCACAATTTGTTGAAGTTTCCAACGAGGAAGTACCAATTAAAGATGCTATTTCTGCTTATTTGTTTAACTCAATGTTGGTGCAGTTACCGGGGCAGGAACGTCTTACACTCATTGCCCCAACCGAAACGCAAGATAACCCTCATACCAAAACATATTGCGATAAATTGGTCTCGGGAAATGGTCCTATAGGCGAAGTGAAATATGTTGATGTGCGCCAATCAATGCGTAACGGCGGCGGCCCTGCTTGTTTACGTTTGCGGGTAGTGTTGACAGACACTGAATTGGCGGCTGCAAATCCCAAAATGTTATTGGATGATATGTTGTTCGCGCAGCTTTCAACTTGGATTAATAAACATTACCGTGAAGACATGGCCCCGGATGATCTTGGCGATCCTAAGCTAATGCATGAAAGTTTTACGGCCCTTGATGCGCTAACCAGTATTATGGGTTTAGGTAGTGATTTTTACCCGTTCCAGAGAACCTAATGACAGATAAAAATAAACAAGATTGGGGTAATTACTGGCAAGGCCGGACAGGTAACAGTCGGACAGGGGATAATTCCGGAGAAGCACTTGTAGGTGTTGGTATTGAGCACAATAAAAAATTGGCAGAGTTCTGGACGAGCTGTTTTGAGGGTTTAAATAAAAACAGCAAGATTCTAGATATGGCGTGTGGTGCTGGCTCGGTGCTACGCCATGCCAAAGCCAATGGTTTTACGAACTTAGGCGGTGTTGACATATCAAATGAAGCGGTTTCTGCTATGCAAAGGGAATTCCCAAATGCTGCAGGTATTGTCGCACCGGTTGATTGCACAGGGTTGTTGGATGCAAGTTATGACCTCGTAGTAAGCCAATACGGGTTTGAATATGCAGGCAGTAATCGACAAGTATTGACAGCCGCACGGGAAATGGCGCGTTTGGTAACAAATAAAGGCCAGTTCATCGCACTTTGTCACATTAAAGAAGGCGGCATAGAACAAGAAGTTAGCGGCCATTTGCGTGATATTAAAAATATGACAAAACCAGGGTTTATCGCCGCCTCTAAAGCCCTATTTTTAGCTTTGGATGCTGCTGAAAAGTTCCCAAGCTTAGCCACTAAAACCGCTTATGAAAAAGCTGCGCAAGCTCTGGCCGAACCCCGTGATAAGCTGATTGCGTGGATAAATACGAGGCAGGGTAGTGACAGTGAAATTCATACTCTCGGACAGCATTTATATTCAGGTACTATTGATTTGTTTACCCGTCGCAAAGCTTTTTTGTTGGATGATATAATTGATTGGCTCGACGGGATGCAAAGCGAAATAGATGCATATAAAGGCCGCATGCAGAGTATGCGGCAGTCTGCTCTCAGTGAAAATGAGGCCCGTAATATCTTAGCTGTGTTTGAGGGGGTGGGTTTTAAGACTTATAAACCAGAGCAGTTTTATTTAGCTGGTGATGATAAACCGGCGGCGTGGATATTGCGGGCTTCTCGGTAATATCCCTAAGTCTTGCCGTGTAAACTTTTTGTTCACCATATTTGCAAACACTTCATTCACCATAACATTCTACTTTCTCATTCGCAGACAGGTATCAAAATTATGGCAACACAATTAAAAATTAATCCACAAGATGTGAAGCGCTTGGTTTCACATCCTGATAGGGATGTCCGCGCGGTGTTGGCACAAAAGGTATGCCGTGAAGTTAACTCACTTGAGTTATCCGCACGCGAGAAAGAAGTTGTTGAAGAAATTTTGTGGTTTATTGCTCGTGATGCCGCGACAATGGTAAGACGTGCCTTAGCTATAACCTTGAAAAATTCAAAAAACCTGCCGCGCAAAATCGCACAAAGACTAATTCGGGATGTAGACTCTGTTGCAGTTCCCGTGTTGACGATTTCTCCGGTTCTTGATGATGATGACTTGCTTTAAGTTTTTAAATCTAAAGCAGCTGCAAAGATGATGGCCGTTTCAAAACGAGCATATATTGGCGGCAACCTTGTTAAGGCGATTGTACGCTACGGCGATAGTCGGGTTATTGCTTCTGTGGCGGCCAATGACGGCGCAGAAATAGGTGCCGAACTGGGCAACCAGATGTTGGATATTTATCATGATAATGATCTCATCAAAGAAAGTTTTATTGCCCGCCGCGACCTACCGGCTTTGATGGTTGAAAAACTACTGACAATAGTGAGTTCGGAAACTGCAAGGCGTTTATATGAAAACCATGAAATACCCTTAGATATTGCCGTGAAAATAGCTGGACAGTCCAGAGAGCTCGCCAGTGTTGATTTTATTTCCCAAAGTTGGATGAGCAATGATCTTGGCTCTCTAATCCAACGGTTGGATGAAGAAGACCGCCTGACTAACACGTTGATAATTCGCGCTGCGTGCTGTGGGCAGATGCGGTTTTGTGAACTGGCGTTGGCGCAAAAGTCTGGGGTTAGTATCTTTAAATCAGCACTCATGGTACATGATAGTGGCCCCTTTGGGTTAAAAACTTTGTGTACACAGGCTGGGTTGGGTGCCCGTGATTTTGCAATTTTGCGGGCTAGCCTTGCTATTTACCGAGATATGGAAAGTACAGGTGGAAAAATAAACCGGCGGAAATATCAATCAATTATGTTGGAACGTGTGCTCAGTTTGCCCATTACGTTTTCTAATGAGGATACAGATTACCTGCTCGAAAAACTGGATACTGTAAGCGTTTAAGGTTTTACCTATACTTTATCAATTTGCTCGCTGATTTGAATTTCACCTTTTGTTGGCGGATTTTTCCACTGGGCATCTATAAGTGCGAGTGCCGTTGCGGGTGATTTTTCGTATAATAAATGCCCTTCAACCCATGCAGGGCTAAAATTTGAAGTAATAGTATGGTGCAATAAATCCATTAATGGTGCCCAATACCCATCAGTATCTACAAATACCATTGGCTTGGTGTGGAGGTGTAGGCGCATCCAAGACATGATCTCAATGGCTTCTTCTAGTGTGCCTATACCGCCTGGCAAGACAATAAATGCATCGGATTGTTCATACATCAGATGCTTGCGCTCATGCATATCGTCGACAATTGTATGCTCAATTGTTTCAAGGACCTCTTCTATTTCGGTCAAAAACTTTGGAATAACCCCAAGGACAGAACCGCCAGCTTCGTGGGCGGCCATTGCAGCTGTGCCCATGAGCCCAATACCGCCGCCGCCGTAAATCATTCTATGACCATTTTTTGCTATAGCTTGACCGCATTCTTTTGCGAGATTGAAATAATGGGGCGCAACATGTTGCGAAGCACCACAAAAAACACAAATGCTTTTCACAGAGGTACTTTTCATCGGGGTGCTTGTTTCGGAAGTCTTTCTTAATGCCATAAAGAACCTTTAAATAGACAGTTGTCAGAGAAAGCAATTCAACGTAGTTATTTTACCATTACTCTGATTACAAGGCAAAGGTAAGTAATGTTTAAAAGCAAACCATTAATGATATTGATAACAGGTTTGCTGTTAGCTCTTGCGTTTTGGGCTGTTATTCAGGTTTTACAAAAAAATACGGGTGATGAAGACCTTATCCAAATAAGTGCCGAGCAGGAAAACTCATTAGATATACCAAAATCCGTAAAACCTTTTTTGGTGCAAACTGCCAATGCACCAGCCAGTATTTTATCTGCGGCACAGAGCGGTTCTGATCTTTCATTACGGGGGAATGGTTTGTCAGGTGCTAGCCTATTGTTACTCAGCGATGGCAATGAGTTAACACGGACAGAAGTCGATAATGAGGGGAATTGGTCATTAGATTTTTCATACCCTTTAGGTGGTAAACCAATTGCTTTAGACGTTGTAACATTGACCTCTGATGGTCACGAAATCCGTTCGGATCAATCGTTGGTAGTCATCAATTCTCAACATGTTTCCGAAATAGTAAATACGGATAAAGACAAAGCTTTATTATTGCTGACTGCACCGGGCGCGCATTCAAGAGTATTGCAAACTCCATATGCGAACTTACCGCAAAAGGATGGGTTTGCACTTGAGGCAATTGATTATGATGATTTTGGCGGTGTAATATTTTCAGGCAAATCTGAGCAAGCAGGTAGGGTTCTTATTTACGCTGGGGATACCTTAGTGGGTGAAAGCCGGGTAGACAGCCTAGGTCGTTGGAGTTTGATTTTTGGCAGTATTATGCCGCTTGGCGCATATAATATCAGTGCGGTATTAGTTATCACAGATGTAAGCTCTGTGACCCTCACATTACCGTTTGAGCGTACGCAACCATTGCTTGAGGTTGATAAAAACTCAAAAATAGCAATAAAATATTTGGCTGGCCGTATCCAAATTGGGCGCGAATTACTCGGAGGCGGCTACCAATATTCTGTTGTTTATGCACCAACGGCTTTAGAAGAATAAACCCATAATTTGTCGCGACATATTTAAGTTTTAGGTGCTAATGGAGTTTCACATATTTGCAGTATTTTTGGCGCCAACTTCTTTCGTCCAGTGTTCATTATTACCGTCTATCCAATCCTCGTCGTCGCTCCATTGTTCCTCTTTGGTGCGGTAAAGACGAGAAAAAATATGTTTGATATTCTGCCACCAAAGAGCAGGACCGGCCAGCA
>JAJFFM010000026.1 GCA_021776675.1 Robiginitomaculum sp. | reverse complement strand
GAAATTCTCTGCCAGGTATCTTAGGAGTACGATATGTCACGTATTGGAAAAAACCCTGTTACTGTGCCTGCCGGCGTTACTTTGACCCAAGACGGTCAAAAAGTTAGCGTTAAAGGTTCTAAAGGTACACTTGAATTTACTATGCCGTCTGCCGTTACTGGCAAATTGGATGGTGATATATTTACCGTCGTTGCTGTTAAGAATGACAAAGAGGGCAGTTCTATGTGGGGTATGTCCCGCACTATGATCGCTAATTTGATCGAAGGCGTAACTAATGGTTACACTAAAAGCCTAGAATTACGCGGTGTTGGTTACAGGGCTGCAATGAAAGGTTCGACTTTGAACCTGCAGCTTGGTCTGTCGCATGACGTAAATTACGAAGCACCGGAAGGCGTTACAATTGCCGTTCCAAAAGCGACGGAAATCAATGTAACGGGCATTAATAAGCAAGCGGTTGGTCAAGTGGCTGCGGAAATACGCTCCTATAGAAAGCCAGAGCCTTATAAGGGCAAAGGTATTCGCTATGTAGGCGAATTTGTCCGTCAGAAAGAGGGTAAGAAGAAGTAAGATGAAAACAGCACAAGAAAAATTGAAACGCCGTGCCGAACGTGTTCGTCGCCGCCTCAAGAAAAATGCAAATGGTCAGCCGCGCCTGTCCGTATATCGCAGTTCAAAAAATATCTCTGCCCAAATCATCGACGACGCAAAAGGCATAACATTAGCCTCTGCATCGACTTTGGAAAAAGATTTGCAAAAGTCTAAAGGTACGGATGTGGCTGCTGCAACAGTTATCGGTAAGTTGATCGGTGAACGGGCTCAGAAGGCTGGTGTTAAACAAGTAATCTTTGACCGGGGCGGGTATTTATACCATGGCCGTGTTAAAGCTCTAGCAGAGGCCGCTCGTGAAGCTGGCCTCAAGTTTTAGAAGAAATTAGGAGACGTTATGGCACGCCGTGATGATAAAAGAGGTAAACGAGACCGCGATGAGCAGGACGAATTTGCTGAAAAACTGGTTCACATTAACCGGGTAGCTAAAACCGTTAAAGGTGGCCGCAATATGAGCTTTGCTGCTCTGGTTGTGGTCGGAGACGGTAAAGGCCAGGTTGGTTTTGGTAAGGGTAAAGCCCAAGAAGTTCCAGAATGTATCCGCAAGGGTACGGAACTTGCGCGCAAAAGCTTGATCCGGGTTCCAATGCGTGAAGGTCGTACTTTACACCATGATTGCAAAGGCCGTCACGGTGCTGGTAAAGTGTTACTCCGTGCAGCGCCTCCTGGAACTGGTATTATTGCCGGTGGTCCAATGCGCGCCGTATTAGAGAGTCTTGGCATGCAAGACGTTGTGGCGAAATCCACAGGCAGTTCAAACCCGTACAACATGGTTCGTGCAACATTTGACGCACTGAAGGCCCAAGAAAATCCACGTATGATTGCTGCTAAACGCGGTAAGAAAGTTGGAGATATTGTTGGCCGTCGTCGTGATGGTGCCGATTCGTCAACCGCTGGTGATAGCGCGGACGCCTAAGGGCCTCCATAAAAGTAAAGAGTAAGATAATGGCCCCAAGTAAAGCAAAAAAGCAAGCAACAGTCACAGTTCGTCAGACAGGGTCCGCGACCCGCCGTCCACAAGATCAGCACGCCACATTGGTAGGCCTTGGTCTGGGCCGAATTGGCAAACAAAAAACATTAGAAGATACACCATCAGTGCGCGGTATGATCCGCAAAGTAGCACATATGGTAGAAATAGTTGAAGGTTAA
The DNA here is from genome assembly GCA_021776675.1 of Robiginitomaculum sp. Classification (GTDB taxonomy): domain Bacteria; phylum Pseudomonadota; class Alphaproteobacteria; order Caulobacterales; family Maricaulaceae; genus Robiginitomaculum_A. The sequence goes on along the minus strand of JAJFFM010000026.1, from coordinate 3,499 downwards.
CCAGACAGGTTATCCATACGGAGAAGAAAATGCGTTTAAATGAACTACATGACAATCAAGGTGCAACAAAAGCACGTCGTCGTATTGGTCGCGGTATTGGTTCTGGCAAAGGCAAAACTGCTGGCCGGGGTGTCAAAGGTCAAAAGTCACGCTCTGGTGTGACCATTGGTGGATATGAAGGCGGTCAAATGCCAATATTCCAACGGTTGCCAAAGCGCGGTTTTAACAAGCCTAATCGTAAGAAATTTGCAGAAGTTTCAATCCGCCGCCTAGGTCAAGCTATTGAAGCGGGTGTTCTGGATCTGAAAAAAGACGTTGATGCTAATGCATTGGTTGCTGCGGGTGTTATCCGCCGCGCCCACGCGGGTGTTCGTTTGCTCGGTACAGGTAAATTATCTGCAGCCGTTAAGTTGACAGTTTCTTATGCGACACCGGGTGCGCAAAAAATCGTTGAAGCAGCCAAAGGTTCTGTGACGATTTCAGAAGCTAAGCCTATTAAACCTGAAGAGAAACCCGAAGCGCCAAAGGCTAAGAAGCCTGCTGTAAAAAAAGCTGCCCCAAAAGCAGCGCCAAAGCCAGCACCAAAGACAGAAAAACCTGCGGCAAAAAAAGCGGCACCAAAGAAAGCAGCAACTAAGAAAGCGGCTCCAAAAGCAACAGCTAAAAAAGCACCTGCAAAAAAAGCTGCTCCTAAAAAGCCTGCACCTAAGAAATAAGGCATAGGTTGAATTCAGAGATAAGTATCTGAGGTAAAAAGACGATAGAGAACTCTAGATCACGGTTTTCGAGCCGGATAATGAGAGGAAGGCCTTTAAAATTGTAAGCCGCTCCCCATATATGGAGCTATTACAAAAAGGGAAATAATAATGGCATCTGCATCAGAACAGCTCGCACAGAATCTTAGCTTTGGCACATTTGGCAAAGCCAAAGAATTGCAAAAGCGCCTTCTTTTCACTGTTCTGATCCTTATTGTCTACCGTATCGGTACATTTATTCCGGTTCCGGGTGTCGATATGTCGGCCTATTCTCAGGTTTTTACAACAGGTGGTCAAGCAGGCGGTGGCGCTGGTTTGTTGACCCGCATGAATATGTTTGCTGGTGGTGCCGTGGAACGTATGGCAATTTTTGCCCTAAATGTTATGCCTTATATTACGGCGTCTATTATTATGACGCTGATGAAAGGGTCTATCCCAAGCCTCGTTGCCCTTGATAAAGACGGGGAACAAGGCCGTAAACAGATCAACCAATACACACGCTATTTAACCGTATTTTTAGCGGCGTTTCAGGCTTTTGGTATCGCCAGACTTCTCGAATCCCAAGGATTTGTCTATAATCCGGGTATGTTTTTTGAAACCACAGCGGTCATTACCCTTGTCGGTGGTACAATGTTCCTGATGTGGATGGGAGAGCAGATTACTGCGCGCGGAATTGGTAATGGTGTTTCCCTCATCATTTTGGCTGGTATTATTGCTGAACTTCCCAAAGCTATTTTTCAAGTCTTTAATCTCAATGCCATTGGCTCTTTATCCGCTGGCTTGATGATGATGGTCATTCTAATGGGAGTCGGTCTGGTTGGTTTAATTGTCTATGTTGAACGTGCACAGCGCAGACTTCTCGTGCAATATCCGAAACGCCAAGTGGCTGGCGGTAAAATGTTTGGCGGTGACAGTTCGTTCCTACCGCTTAAATTAAATGCGGCTGGTGTTATCCCGCCAATTTTTGCTTCTTCTATTTTGCTCTTACCTGCGACGGCTGGTACATTTATCGCAGAAGATGCGCCGGGTTGGGTACGCGGAATTCTTTCGCAGACCGGTTATGGTTCCCCGATCTATTTAGCGCTCTATACTTTGTTGATTATCTTCTTTTGTTTCTTCTATGTGCCTTATGTATTTAAGCCTGAGGATACGGCTGATAACCTACGCAAACACGGTGGTTTCTTGCCGGGTATTCGCCCTGGCGCGCGGACTGCGGAATATCTGCAATATGTCCTGAACCGTCTGACATTCATCGGCGCGATTTATGTGGCTTTTGTTTGTGTCTTGCCAGAATTTGCTATTGCCCAATCAGGCGGTAAAATTCCGCCAAGCGTGGCTATGCTCATCGGTGGTATGTCCTTGTTGATTGTGGTCTCTGTAACCCTTGATACAGTTGCCCAAGTTCAATCTCATTTGGTGGCACACCAATATGAAGGTCTGATCAAAAAATCCCGTATGGGTCGAAGACGTAAAAACTAATGACACAACAAGTTGGGACATGATATTATGAACATCGTAATGTTCGGTCCTCCTGCGGCCGGTAAAGGCACACAGGCAAAACTCCTAACCGCACAGCGCGGATTGATACAGTTATCCACTGGCGATATGCTGCGCGCAGCCAGAACGTCGGGTTCAGATTTGGGTAAAAAAGTTGCCGGTATTATGGATAGAGGCGATCTGGTTTCAGACGAAATTGTTATCGCGCTTATCGAAGAACAATTGGACATCAACAAAGGTGCACCGGGTTTTATATTTGACGGGTTTCCGCGCACGGTAGAGCAAGCCAAAGCATTAGACACTTCGTTAGAATTGCGCGACCAAAAAGTCGACGGCGTTATTCGCCTTTGTGTTGATGACAATGTTCTTTTAGCGCGGATTGAAAAGCGCTTTAAAGAAGAAGGTCGCAAAGACGACAACCCTGAAAGTTTTAAAATACGGCTTGGTAATTACCATGAACAAACCGCACCATTGCTTCCCTTTTATGCGGCTCAGGGTAAGTTAACTGAGGTCGACGGCCTCGCCGAAATAGATACGGTCGCATCCGCTATTGACCAAATATTAGATATGCAAAAGAGCGATATTAAAAAAACCGCAAAACCGTGGTGGAAAAGGATTTTTGGAGGCTAAACCCAGCCAAGAGTTAGGCCGGGGAATAGTCATGAGAATAAGAGTAAAAAGTGCCGATTAAGGTCAATTGTAAGGTTGACCTTGGCGGCTAAGAGGATATAACTACCCGCTTTCGCGGAATCTGTCGAAATACGGGTCTCCATATGATTTGTCATGTGGGACGTGTGGTCATTTGAATGAAGTCATTTGAGACAAAGATGGTTCCCGTGAATAATGAATTACTAAAGGAGAGCCGTTGTGGCACGTATTGCAGGTGTAAACATACCAACTAACAAGCGCGTAATTATTGCGCTTACATATATTCACGGCATTGGCCCGGCGAAATCCGAAGAGATTTGCGCAAAGGTCGGCGTTGAAGACACACGTCGTGTGCAAGACCTCAGCGATGCTGATATTGCGAACATCCGCGATGCGATTTCTGATGATCATATTGTGGAAGGTGACCTTCGTCGCCAGACATCTATGAATATCAAACGTTTGATGGACATGGGTAATTACCGTGGTCTACGTCATCGTCGTGGTCTGCCCGTTCGTGGTCAGCGTACACATACTAATGCACGTACCCGCAAAGGCCCCGCTAAGGCCATTGCCGGTAAAAAGAAATAGGGTAGGTCAAA
>JAJFFM010000025.1 GCA_021776675.1 Robiginitomaculum sp. | reverse complement strand
ATGATGAATAAGAACGGTGAACCTACCACCGAGACTATTGCGCTTCGGGGATTACGTCGTTTGACCACTGAAGCCAGTGTGGAAGGCGGTATGCGCCTTGTATTGCAGGTGCCAGAAGCCGCATTTAACTGGCTGGAGTTTGATACTATCGGCTGGCGCCAAGCTCTGTCGATGCGAATTGGCGAGCGTTTCCGGATTGTGTCCGGCGCAACTATCGATGTCTATAAGGACGAGACATGAGCAAGACCTGCAAGATATGTAAAAAACTACAGATTGATGATTTTGCACCATTTTGTTCCAAGCGGTGCGCCGATGTCGATCTCGGTCGTTGGCTCAAGGGAAATTACGCAATTCCCGGGCGCGACGGAGAGGCCAGTATCCCAGCAAACGATAATCCTGACGCTGATCCAAATTTATACTAATTCATCAAAAACTTGTTTATTATCAATGAAATATAAGTCTATTCCTAATGTAAATTTGTGGGTGTTGATAGCGTCCCAATCCGTATAGGAGAAGGTCGAGACAAATAGGTTTTGGTTGTGGTAAAAATCGCTCAATTCGCGGGTTAGCAAAAATTGCGGCACACAAATACCGCCGCCTGAGCGTTTTAAAACATCCAACATATCTCCCCGCAAGGTCTGCTCTGATACCCAACCATAACGCACGCCCGTCATATATTCGTCGCTTATACGCGGGATGGTGCCGTCCGCACTGATATGCATATCATGACTGGCGGCTACTTCTGCGCTCACATCACCGCACCAATGGCTAAGACAAAGCGGGATAGTGGGCGCTAGGTCGTGAATACGGTAAAGAACTTCGGGCACCCACGATACATAAACGGTTCTGTGGTGCAGGCGGTAAAACATGACAAGTGCATGGATTTCGTGCTCGAAGCCTAAATCCTTAATGTCAATCAGCAGCTTTGCATCTTTGTTTTTATGGACTTTTACCGTGCTGAACAAGGCATCCAAAGTTGGCATATGGCTAAATGTGCCACCTAGCTTGGCATATTCGGATGCTTTGTGGTCGCACAGATATTGCTTGTCGCCATTGCCGTCCAAAGCAAATTCGTCGTGGTAGATCATAGGTGTGCCGCATTTAGCGATGCGTACATCAAATTCAAGGTTGAGCACCCCGAAATCCAATGCGGCACGTAAGCCCTCTAATGTATTCTCATAAGGCGAAAAACCACGAAATCGGTGCGAAATTAATGCACCGATTCCGATAGATTGTTCTTGTGAAGTAGATTTACTCTTTGTCGGCAAAGCCGCGGTCCCGCATCAGGGCTTCTACTTCAACGTCGCGACCACGGAAAGCTTTGAAACCGTCTGCAGGATCAATGGTGTTACCCACGGACATGATATTGTCGTGGAAAGATTTCGCCGTTGCTGCGTCATAAAAACCACCTGCTTCAACAAAAGCCTCAGAGGCATCCGCAGATAGGGAGTCTGCCCACAAATAAGCATAATATCCTGCATGATATCCGCCAGAGAAGATGTGGTTAAAGTGTGGTGTGCGGTGACGCATGACGATTTCGCTTGGCATGCCTAGGCCTTCTAAGGTGTCACGCTCGAATGCGTCCGGATCAATCGGATCACCACCGGCCATATGCAGTTTCATATCAATTAAAGCAGAGGCCAGATATTCGGTTGTGTCAAAACCTTGCCTGAACGTGGAGGCTTTTTTGATCTTGTCCACAAGCTCTTGTGGGATCGGTTCACCGGTTTCAAAGTGGACAGCATATGTGCTCAAGACTTCCGGTGTCATCAACCAACGTTCGTGTATTTGTGACGGAAATTCTACATAGTCTCGTGAAACGGCCGTGCCAGATAAGGTCGGATAGGTCACTTTGGAGTTTAAACCATGTAGAGCATGACCGAATTCATGGAACAGAGTTTCCGCATCATCCCATGAAATCAGCACAGGCTTATCGCCTTCGCCTTTGACGAAGTTAGAGTTGTTGGACACGATAACCGTCGTGGATACACCGTCTAATTTTTGTTGAGTTCGGTAAGCATTCATCCAGGCACCGGAACGTTTGCCTGTTCTGGCATAGGGGTCGAAATACCAAAGTCCTAAATGATTAGCGTCCTTGTCGGTGACTTCCCATACACGAACATCTTCATGAAATACGGGCACGTCTTCAACTTGGTTGAACTGAAAACCGTAAACCTCGCCAGCTGCCCACATCATGCCTTCGCGGAGTTTTTCCATTTGCATATATGGTTTCACTTCATTGAGGTCGAGATCGTATTTATCTTTGCGAACTTTCTCTGCGTAGTAACGATAATCCCATGGTGCGATCTTGATAAACACGCCTTCACTGTCGGCAATTGCTTGCATCTCGGCGACTTCTTCTTGGGCGCGGCCTATGGCGTGCGGCCATACTTTTTCCATCAATGCAATAGCGTTTTCCGGTGTACGTGCCATTTGGTTTTCTAATTTCCAATGGGCGTGGGTTTTAAAGCCAAGCAGTTTGGCACGCTGGTCGCGCAGCTGTAGGATTTCAGTGATGATTGCGTTATTGTCACGCTCATCACCATTGTCACCACGGTTGTAATAAGTATTCCAAACCACTTCTCGCATGGCACGGTCGTCTGAATAAGTCAGGAATGGATCCATTGAGGAACGCGTGTTTGTAATCGCCCACTTTCCTGAATTTTGACCCTCTTTGCCGTTATTTTTGGCGGCAGAAGCCATAGAGGTTTTCAGCCAGTCAGGTAGACCAGCCAATCCAGATTCATCTTCGATGAAGTTGACATAGCCTTGCTCGTCTTCCAGTACATTTTGGCCGAACTGATTGGTCAATGTCGCGAGGCGAGAGTTGATCTTGCTCATGGCCGCTTTGTCTTCGTCGTTTAGGGTCGCACCTTGGCGAACAAAACCGTCATAATAATCTTTGACCAGACGTTTTTGCTCGATGTTAAGTTCGTCCATATTTTCATAGACGGATTTCACGCGGGCAAAGAGGGCAGGGTTTTGATTAATCTCGTCTCCGAATTCGGCAAATTTTGGCGACATTTCTTTCAAGATATTTGGAATTTCGCCTTTATTGAGATTGCCTGCGTGGACGAAAAAAACTGTAGCGACACGGTTAAGGGCTGCGCCTGATTTTTCCAACGCCACAATCGTGTTGTCAAAATTCGCTTCGGCTTCGTTATCAGCAATTTTGGTGATTTCTGCGCGCGCCATATCAAAGGCAGTGATCAGTGATGCGCTCATTGTGCTAACATCGGCCTTATCCCACGGCGGGACGCCGCCGTATGGCCCCGTCCATTTGTCCAGTAACACATTACCAGTTTCAACTTCTTGTATTAGCATTTGGCTTTCGGTTTGTGTCGGGGCTTTATCGCCGCACGACGTGCCGCCGAGCGCTAATACAGCGGTGAGGGCAGTTGTAAGGGTGAGTTTGGACATGGTACGCATAGTGTGCTCCTAAATAAGTTTGGCTTGTTATAGCTAAACGTCACAGAAATGCGAGTACATTTTATCGTAAATTGATACGTGTGACAATGTGCGCCCTGTCACCGGAGTGCAGTTGATCACTATCCTTTGGACGTAGTTCAGCCATGCCTTGTAATTGGGCGTGAGAGAGGCTGAGTGTGTCTGCCAATGCAATCTCGACAAATGTCTCCGCCTGCCCGACAAGCTCTATATTGTATGTAGTTGCTCCAGGGCCGCGTAGATTAAATGGCCGCCAGTATTTTTTCTTGCTGTAATCCGCTGCCATTTTGCCGTTGACATTGATGGTGTCTGGAACACTGTCGTCCGGGAAAGCTATGGTGAGCTCATAACCTTGGTTGCTCGACGTGGCCTCAATGACGACTGTGCGCAATCCCTCTGCGTTTATATCGTTAGATAGGACGGTATAGTCGACAGCAGACATGTTGAGGTTAGAGGTTGGCTTACTAACGCTGTGTCCGCCTGCTAGCCTGTATAATGGTTTGATTTTTTGCGGGTTTTCAAACCCTGCAGCTTTTAAGAATTCCGCGTCTTGACCGCCAGATGTTTCGGATACCCAAACGGCTTCGTCGTTATCGTTGTCTTGAATATATACCAGGTTTTGACCGCGCGGATGGGCCTCGTTAAAACCGGTTAGGAATATGCTGATAATTGCCGTGGATAAGACTACTGATAGCAATGACGCGCCCAGTACTTTATGGCTTTTGGGTGCATTTGCTTGGGCGCGGTGTAAAATGGGTAATAAAGTTAGCCCCAATAGTATGAGCGGTAAAATTCGAAAATGGGAGAGCTTGTAATGCAGAATTACCTCAATAGCTATGAAATGGTAAAACGCCATATAGGCTGCGGCGACTAAACCCATATTTGCCGCCCATGTGTAGCGCTCATGTTTTCGCCAAATATCGATGATGGTACCAACTGCCATAGCGAGGGCAGGTGCAAGGAACAGGTAGGAGGCACCGGTCATGACAATTGCAACCACCAGAGACAGTAGGGCAAATAATATTCCCACCGAACTGACCAAAGAATTATAGCTGACGGACTTCGCGTGGGCAGATAATTTCGTTATTATCCAAGGCACGAGAACCGCACCAAATAATAAGGCGAGCCGCCCAAACCATGGGCGCGGGTGGTCTAGATAAAACAATTGTGGCCAACGCCCAAGCGGGAAGGATAACAGCCATCCGATTGCCGGTGTTAGCAGGATTACACTTACAACAAGACCCACTGAAATGATATGCGCCCTTGGTTGTATACGTGCCTTAAATATAGCAAATACCAACACTAATATTGCGAGCAAGGAAAGCGGTATGTTTATGCTTGAGGGCCAGTTCACCAAAAACCGTCCAAATATATCAAAATACGTAGCATTGGCATTACCGTTTATGGTATTTAAATCAAAATTTCCAAAGGCCCGAACCGCGTCCAGTGCGTTGTCGCCGTGGTGTTGCAAGCTGGCTTGGTCAAGATGTGCTAGGTCATCTCGCGCGGAATGATAGAGGGCTACATCGCCTGTAAACGCATAGTTTAGACCTGCTACGCCCATGGGTTTGTAAATGGAATAATCCGTATCATTGGGCAGGCGTTTGTAAATTTCAAAAGACAGGGAATTTGCGACAGGATATGTGGTGTTTTTACCGTATTGTTTGATGAGGGCGCGGTTGCCGTCACTGGTTTCGAACATTGTACTGGGGCCGGAAGCACCGCGTGCCTCCAAATTAATGACCAATTTGACGTTTTTCATCAAGATATGCTCGCTGGCAAAGCCCTGTGCACCGCGCAAACCACCTTCTTCACCGTCGGTTATTAAGAATATTACATCATTTTTAAAGCCAGGTTTATGGTCTGATGCGTCTTTTAGGATGCGAGCGATTTCGATAAGTGCTGCTACGCCCGCGCCTGCATCACCTGCGCCGGGGCCTGCAGGGACACTGTCATAATGGGTGGTCAACAAGATAGCATCGTTAGTTTTGGAGCCAGAACCTGAGCCTTCTAGCACGGCAATAAAATTTTGAACCTGTGTGCAACCCGGATAGTGCAGGGTGCAACCCAATGTTTTTTGTACTTCAGGAGTATACCCTAATATTCTGAATTTATTGTTGATAATTTGTAAATTGGCTTTGTTTTTTGCAGATGCACTGGCGTGGGCTTGGTCGTCATCAATCAGGTCGGACAGATGTACAAAGGCTCGCTCGGCGGAAAATTGATCTAGCGGAATATTTGCATTTCGGGGCTTGGGCCCGTGAGACATGGAAGACAGCCCCGCAAAAATAAGCGTAAATAGTGCAAGCAGGACAAGGAAATAACGTGGGTAAGATAAATTTTTCATACCTGCTCATATGCCATAAATCACGGCATTGATAGGTAGGCGGCGAAATAAGGAGGTTTCTTCCTCACTTTGGTGCCTAATATGCCCTATGGGCTATTCAGTCTCAGGCTTAGCCGCAGGTCTAACTTTAGCATCAATTGGCACCATTACGTGTACTAAAGGAGTATTGTCCCACATGACATAAGGGCCGCCGACATAGGGGTCGCGCGGTAAATCGGCGATCATAGCAGCATTTGGGAACAGCATCATCAGGTGCGCGCCATCTTGCACCCACATACCACCGTCAGTAGGGTCAGTAGCGGCGGGATTGTCATTATTCACAAGCGCGTCACCCTGTAGCATATAAGAAACGCCAATAACGTCAGTTGAAAATGTTTCGCCTGCTTTTGCTGCCTCTAGCCAAGCCATCCACGCCGCATCATTACACATGGGGTGGTCGTCATTGGGAATAAGCGGAATACCCGGCATGCATGTCCAGCTGTTTGTACCTTCGCGTAAAATAGTGCCGTCCAAGTCCATAATGGTGGAATTTGCCGAAATGTCAGACGGAGCAGCAGACATAGCTCGTTCGATTTTTTGAGCTGCAGTTTCCTCGCCGGTCGCCGAAGTGCAGGCAGCAATGCCCACACACAAGAGCGACGAAGTAATGAGCAAATTGCGCACGTTGTTTAGTTTTAAAAATTTCATGATTGCACCCCTGTTGTTTATTAACGGGCTAGACATAGCAGAGCTGTGTGATTATGTCAAAAAAGTTAGGGTCTGCAATATTTTGGGTTTATCAATATGTCTTAAGCAACCTCATGCTGAAGGTTGGTTTCCATACCGGTTTCCACATTGTTATCTATTGGTGCAGTGAACAGTGCACTGCAGTTTTTATAATCGTCTTGTGTGTCCAGTTCTGCCCAAATGGAGCCTTCAATGGAAAAAGTTGAAACTTCAAAATCGCTTTTGGCTATGGAATCAATGGCACTTAAAAACCAGGCGCTGGTACCCTTTGGAGTACGCATTGTTTGGTCGAGAACAGATTTAAACTGATTAACACCTTCATTCATGAACCTAAGCATTCCAATGGATTCGGCGTGGGTGTTATGCGCCTTTAAATCTTTGCCGATTGCTTTTAAATTCTGACCATCAAGGGTTACTTTCATATCGTCCCAATCATAATGATCTTTATGGTCAATTGTGATTTGAATTTTATTAGGCTTGGAGGCTAAAACTTGGCGTAATAAACCAGATTCGAACAGCGTATCGCCGTTTATCAACAATAGGTTATCATCCATTACATCCCTGGCCATCCAGCAACTGGCAAGATTGTCGGAGACTTCGAAAAAAGGATTAAAAATGGTTTCGATTTTCATGTTAGCAGGTTGCTTGGCAATTTCTTCCTCAACGAGGTGTGCCTTAAAGCCAGTAACAACAAAGATTTCTGCAATGCCGTTTTCACGCAAAGTTTTTAATTGGTGACCTAATACTGTCGTGTC
>JAJFFM010000239.1 GCA_021776675.1 Robiginitomaculum sp. | reverse complement strand
ACATCCAACAATTCAACGCTTACCGCAATGCGTACACGCGTGTCCTCGTCGAGTGCAAGAACGTAATCCGGATGATTCGACTGTACCGCCGTGTATGCGGCCAACGCGGGGCGGTATAGATTCTCTTCGAACGAAAGGTCCGCGAGCATCAACCGCGCTTGGGCTACGTCCGGATCCATGGATTGCGCCACAAGAGCCGTCTCCAACATTTTTAACGCTTCAGCGGGTTTATGTTCCGAGATGAGCGCTTCCGACTGCCGGATCGCCTGTTGCATCAACGACGCGGCGGGCGCGTGCGCGACCCGGGCCCCGTTTGGCAATTCATCCGTCGGGTTGAGCATCGTTAAGGCGTATAATGCGGGCAAACACACACCGATCAGCATCGCGGCGGCGACCCATTTAGTCCGTCCGGCCAGTGGCGCTTGCCAGGCCGCTTCCGGCTCGTCTCCGGCGATGGCAATACGCAGATCAGGCAGTAAATCCGGGATGGTTAGTTCGACATCCTGCGGGAGGCGCTCCACCATGGCCTTCATTTGAGCGGCCGTTTCAGCCAGCGTCGAATCCGATGCGATTGCCTTGTCCAGGCGGCGGCGTTCGCGCGCGGTCAACGGCTCATACAACGATTTCGCGATTAGGCCTTCGATGTATTCTTTACGGTGCCACATACGTTCTTCCAACTGCGTCCACACATTCGATCGAGAACAACTCAATCACGAATCCGTGGACTGGACGTCATCCCAAAATTCTTTCAATTCGGTTTGCAACTTTCGCAATGCACGGAATAGGTGCACCTTGACACTACCCACACTGCATTCCATCGCCACGGCGATTTCATTCAACTTCATGCCTTCGTAATGCCGCATCGCGAAGACGGCGCGTTGCGACGGTGACAACACGGACATCGCCTCATCCACACGGCTAGCGATTTCCGCCGCCTGCGATCGCGCCGCGGGATTTTCGACCGCGGGCGCGGGCAGTTGATTCCGTGCATCCTCGTCTTGCCCGACCGGCACGCCACGCGGACGCCGTTTTTCCCGGCGCAAGTGATCGATTGACGCGTTGGCCGTGAGCCGCATTAGCCACGGCACAAATCCAGCGCCCGGCCGCCATTGATGAATCCGGCGGTAGGCGCGCATCAACGATTCCTGCGCCACATCACGGGCATCTTCCCGGTTCGTGGTGATGCGGTACGCGACCGCATACACCCGTTGCTGATGGCGTCGCACCAACTCGTCATACGCTTTCAAATCACCTGTCTGGAGCGCGATTGCCAATTCGTCATCGCTCCGCGATGCATTATCCATCCCACGCTCCAGACCCATCTTCAACAACGATGGGTATCGTGAAAAGGTTAACGAAGGCTTCCGTACGCTGGGCGGCGAGCGTTTGGGATTCGCGTGTCATAACTGCTCTAAGATGCTCTATTCGCCTGGGTTACGCAACAAACCAATAGTCCTGGGCTTCCCGGTATCCCCGGCTCCCAAACCATTCGCGCAATTGCTTCCGGGCACCCGGGGCACCGACCGCGACCGTGATAACGACCTCACCGGCGGGCGGCAAATCGTCCGGCGGGACCACCGTGATCCCGTGGATTTTCTTGCCGAATTTGCGTGGATTCACGTCCACCACAAATTCAGGACGAAGCAAATCCCACTCGCGCAACCAAACCTTGCCGACCTCGCCGGCCCCCCATTGCCAAAACCGCTTTTCTGTTCTCTTGAGCATATCGACGAGGTGGTCGCGCTTAAGTGCGCGGAACCGTTCCGGACTGTAGCGGTCATCATTCATGCAAAGCCGCGAGGCGTGATCGCGCCACTGCACGAGTTTTTCCGGAACCTTTCGAAGTTGCACTCCAGCCGCGTAGGCCCGTAGTACGAAGTCGTAGTCCTCCGGACCGTCATTGCCGGAATAACCGACGTGTTCAAAACATTCGCGTGACGCCATAAACGTTGGATGGGCGATCGGGCATTCGATGAAGCGTTCCCGCGCCATGGCCTCGTGGCTCAGCAAACTATTCAGCCACGCTTCATACCGCCGCCGGCCCGATTGAACGTCGTCACCGATGGTCTCGACCTGCGTACTGCACAAGGTGAGCGGCAATTCGGCGTAGAGCAACGCAAGCTGCTGTTCCATACGTTGAGGCATACAAATGTCGTCGGCATCCATACGTGCCCAGTATGCACCGCGTGCTTCGGCGCACCCGTGCTGCAACGCCGCCACAATACCCGCATGCGGCATGGACACCGGCTTAATTCGAGTGTCGCGGTTGTGCCAGGACGTCAGCATATCCAACGTGGCGTCGGTCGATCCGTCGTCAATCGCAATGAGTTCCCAATCCGCAAACGTTTGGCCGACAATCGATGCGACAGCCGCGTCGAGCGTAGCGGCGGCGTTCCAACACGGCATGATGATTGATAGGACTGGCATAACGTTTTAGGCCCCGTTCGCGCGACCGCTGCGGACCGGCCCGTTGAAGCCACCCGTTTCGCCGGGTCGAACAATAAGCCGGCTAACGTTTTTCGATGCGGGTGAAATCAGCGGCGGCGGTTGCGGCGGTCAATACCTCGCGGACCAGCGCGTGGCGGTTGGCGCGCACGGCATCGTCCTTGTCGTTGACCATTACGTTTTCGAAGTAATTGGAAATCACCGGAATCCAGCTCAACGAACCGTTCAACGCTTCGGCGAACGATTGCTGGTCGGCTTGATCGCGTACCGCGCGTGCAGGGGCGCCGGACAACTCGAACAACGCGCGTTCGTTTTCGTCGAGCAGCGATTCGTCGACGGCGGCGGCCGGTTCTTTGACAATCTTTTGCATGCGCTTGGTTTGCTCAGCCAGATCCTGCACTTGCACCGCATCAAGCTTTGCCATCGCGTCGAGACACTTGCGCGCGCGGATCGGATGCGCGCTGTGTACGGCCAATACCGCATCGACGTGATCGTACGGGTAACCTTCATCGCGCAGCATAACGGTCTGACGCTCCGTAATGAACGCAAGCATATTCTGCAACGTGGCCTCCGCATCGCCGACGATGTCGCCATAGCCTGCGATCGCCGCGCGCAACAATGCTTCGAGATCGACGTCCAGATCGGCTTCACGAATAAGGGTAATCAGGGCCAACGCGTTGCGGCGCAACCCAAACGGATCGCTGCTCCCTTTTACTTTCGTGCCGATGCCAAAATACCCGGCCAACGTGTCCAGGCGATCGAGCATGCCCGCGGCAAACCCCAGGGGC